>NZ_CVTV01000061.1:0-1243 GCF_900004865.1 Pseudomonas sp. 37 R 15
TGAACTGGCCTAATGATTTTGGACACTTCAATCGGGCGCTATGATAGCGCCCAAATCTGAGGTGTTTGGTTATGCGTAAATCTTATTCGAGTGAGTTCAAGCTCAAGGCTGCCAGCATGGTGTTGGATGAAGGTCAGCCGGTTACCGAGGTGTGTGCCACCCTGGATATCGGCCCCACAGCCCTGCGCCGCTGGGTCGATCAAGTGCAAAAAGAACGCTTGGGCTCGACCCCGGTAGGGGCCAAGGCGATTACTGCTGATCAACGAGAAATCCAGAGGCTCAAAGCTCTGCTCAGAGAGAAAGACCTGGATATCGAAATTCTAAAAAAGGCCAGTGCTCTCCTGCTTTTGGACGCCAAAGATCATTCACGTTGATCGATGAGCTGGACGAGCAGTACGGCGTTAAAAGGTGTTGCCAGGCGTTTGGGGTCAACCGCAGTAGCTTCTACGCCTGGCGCCAGCGCCAAGGCAGAGCAAATCCTGAGAGGGATAAGCTCAAAGCCGCGCTGGTCAGGCACCACAAGGCGTCCAGAGAGTCGGCCGGTGCACGTACGTTGTCCAAGGAGCTACAAGCCAAAGGGCATCGTATCGGGCGTTATATGGCTCGCAGTTTGATGCGCGAAGCTGGCATCGCCAGCCGTCAGCGCAGGCGCCATAAGTACAGGTCGCCGGGCGTGGAGGCCTTGGTGGCGCCGCACGTGCTCAAGCGAAAATTTGATGTGACGGCGGTTAATCAGGTGTGGTGTGGCGACGTGACATATATCAAGGTCGGCAAGCGGTGGATGTACTTCGCCGCCGTTCTGGATTTGTACGCTCGCAGGATCGTGGGCTGGTCGTTCTCGATGATTTCTGATGCCAACCTGACCTGCGAAGCGCTACGCATGGCGGTTGAGCTACGCGGCCATCCCCAGGATGTGTTGTTTCATTCTGACCAAGGTTGTCAGTACACCAGTCATAAATTCCGAAACGAGCTGCTGAAACAGGGGTTTAGGCAGAGTATGAGCCGTAAAGGCGAATGCTGGGACAACGCCCCGATGGAGCGTTTCTTTGGCAGCTTGAAATCAGAGTGGGTGCCTGAAACGGGCTACAAACTGGAACATGAGGCCCGAGCAGACGTGCAGCGCTATGTCTCGCGCTACAACATCAGCAGGCCTCATAGCTACAACGACTACCGGTCGCCGGTCGTGAAGGAAAGGTTGGCGGCGTGAACCTTAATCAGTGTCCAAGATTACTTGACCAGTTCA
>NZ_CVTV01000061.1:1280-23513 GCF_900004865.1 Pseudomonas sp. 37 R 15
TAAATCATCGGGCATGAAAAAACCCGCAGCGACGGCGGGCTTCTTCCTACAAACAGTAACGCTATAGCGTCAACACTGAGGAAAATGTGGGAGGGGGCTTGCCCCCGATAGCGGTGTATCAGCCTGCAAATGTACTGGCTGAGCCACTGCAATCGGGGGCAAGCCCCCTCCCACAGGTGGATCACTGCCAGGCTCAACTAAATCATCGGGCATGAAAAAACCCGCAGCGACGGCGGGCTTCTTCCTACAAACAGTAACGCTATAGCGTCAACACTGAGGAAAATGTGGGAGGGGGCTTGCCCCCCGATAGCGGTGTATCAGCCCGCAAATGGACTGGCTGAGCCACTGCAATCGGGGGCAAGCCCCCTCCCACAGTTGGATAACTGCCAGGCTCGAGTAAATCATCGGGCATGAAAAAACCCGCAGCCACGGCGGGCTTTCTTCCTACAAACAGTAACGCTATAGCGTCAACACTGAGGAAAATGTGGGAGGGGGCTTGCCCCCAATAGCGGTGTATCAGCCGGCAAATGGACTGGCTGAGCCACTGCATTCGGGGGCAAGCCCCCTCCCACAGGTGGATCACTGCCAGGCTCAAGTAAATCATCGGGCATGAAAAAACCCGCAGCGACGGCGGGCTTCTTCCTACAAGCAGTTAGCTGACCTCAGATGGGACGGCTACCGTACTTGTTATCCGGCTTTTTCGGTGGATCCGCTACCACATTGGGCTCGACCTCGACCACTTTGCCGCCTTTGGCGAGGAATTCTTCCATCGCACGGGCCAAGGCATCGCGTTCTTTGTTCTTGGCTTCAACGCTGGGCAGCTCGTCTACCGAAACAGCAGCCTTGGCCTTGCCTTTGGCTTTGGGAGCGGCGTCATCGCCAGCACTGTCCTCAAGGTCTTCAGCAACGTCCTCAGCCGCCACTTCAAGACTGTCTTCAGTGTCGTCACCTACTTCCAGGTCGTCGTTTTCCAGATCATCGTCGCTCATGTTCTACCTCATGACTTGCGAAAAGCAGATTAGTTATAGCCCAGCTTTACCCTCTGTCGAGGCGGCCGGAAAAAAATCAACATCCACTGGATCACCAGTGGCTTATGCCCCTTCACCGTGCAAGGTGGCGAGGACTTTACGAGCACCGCCATGATCACGGTGCTCGCCCAGATAAACACCTTGCCAGGTCCCCATCGCCAAGCGGCCGGCCTTCACCGGCAAACTCAGCTGGCAGCCCAGGAGACTGGCCTTGAAGTGCGCCGGCAGATCATCCGGGCCTTCGTCGTTGTGTTCGAATCCCGCCTGGCCTTGCGGCACCAGCAGGTTGAAAAAACGTTCGAAGTCGCGGCGAACCGCCGGATCGGCATTCTCGTTGACCGTCAACGAGGCCGAGGTGTGCTGCAGCCACAGATGCAACAAACCCACGCGGCAGGCCTTCAATTCAGGCAAGCCGGCAAGCAACTCGTCGGTCACCAGGTGAAAGCCCCGGGGCTTGGCCCGCAGCGTAATCAGGGTCTGTTACCACATACAGTTCTCCGCCCATCGGCGCGCATTCTAGCGCGCTCTGGAAAAAAACAAAGTGCCGAATACGCCCACATGCCTGTAAGACATTTGCACCCTTGAAAGTGCCGTGTGGATCCCATCACAAAGTCGATGAAAAACCCATGCAACTTATAGTCAAAGACAAACGCCAGGCAAAAAAATGCCCGGCAAGCCGGGCATCTTTTTTTTGTGTATTTACAAGTTGTAACCGCGCTCGTTGTGTTGCGCCAGGTCGAGGCCGACCGCCTCTTCCTCTTCAGTGACACGCAGGCCCATGACCATGTCCAGTACCTTGAGAATGACGTAGGTGACAATCGCCGTATAGATCACAGTGAAGCCGACACCTTTGCACTGGATCCAGACCTGTGCAGCGACGTCAGTCACGGTGCCGAAGCCGCCCAGTGCCGGGGCTGCGAACACACCGGTGAGGATCGCACCGACGATACCGCCGATACCGTGTACGCCAAATGCGTCCAGGGAGTCATCGTAGCCCAGCTTGCGCTTGAGGCTGGTTGCGCAGAAGAAACAGATCACACCGGCGACCAGGCCGATCACCAGAGCCCCCATCGGCCCCACGGTGCCGGCAGCTGGCGTGATTGCGACCAGGCCGGCCACTACGCCCGAGGCGATACCCAGTGCGCTTGGCTTACCGTGGGTGATCCACTCGGCGAACATCCAGCCCAGCGCAGCGGCAGCAGTGGCGATCTGGGTGACCAGCATCGCCATACCGGCCGTGCCGTTGGCGGCAGCAGCGGAACCGGCGTTGAAGCCGAACCAGCCGATCCACAGCATGGCCGCGCCGATCAAGGTGTAACCCAGGTTGTGCGGTGCCATCGGGGTGGTCGGGAAGCCTTTGCGCTTGCCGAGCACGATGCACGCCACCAGGCCAGCCACACCAGCGTTGATGTGCACCACGGTGCCACCGGCGAAATCCAGCACACCCCAGTCCCACATCAGGCCGCCGTTGCCGCTCCAGACCATGTGCGCGATCGGCGCATAGACCAGGGTGAACCAGATGGCCATGAAGATCAGCATCGCGGAAAACTTCATGCGCTCGGCGAATGCACCGACGATCAGCGCCGGAGTGATGATGGCAAACGTCATCTGGAAGGTGATGAACACCGCTTCCGGGAACAGCGCCGCAGGCCCAGTGATGCTGGCCGGGGTGACACCCGCCAGGAATGCCTTGCCCATGCCGCCGAAGAAGGAGTTGAAGTTGACGACGCCCTGTTCCATACCGGTGGTATCGAACGCAATGCTGTAGCCGTAGACAACCCACAGGATGCTGATCAGGCCGGTAATGGCAAAGCACTGCATCATTACCGAAAGAATATTCTTGGAGCGGACCATGCCGCCGTAAAACAGTGCCAGGCCAGGAATGGTCATGAACAGCACCAGTGCAGTGGCGGTCAGCATCCAGGCAGTATCGCCGGAATTGAGGACTGGAGCCGCCACTTCGTCCGCCGCCATGGCAAGGCTTGGCATTACGATGGACAACAGGGCTCCGAGCCCTGCGAATTTACGCAGAGTCATAGTGTTTTTCTCCTGGGGCGTTGGGGTTTGGCGGCTTAGATTGCGTCGGTATCGGTTTCGCCGGTACGGATGCGGATAGCCTGTTCCAGATTGACCACGAAGATCTTGCCGTCACCGATCTTGCCGGTGTTGGCAGCCTTGGTTATCGCCTCGATAACCCGGTCAAGATCCTTGTCGTCAATGGCGACATCAATCTTCACCTTCGGCAGGAAATCGACCACGTATTCCGCACCGCGATACAGCTCGGTATGACCCTTCTGCCGACCGAAGCCCTTGACCTCAGTGACGGTAATGCCCTGCACGCCGATCTCGGACAGTGACTCGCGTACGTCGTCCAACTTGAACGGCTTGATGATGGCAGTGACTAGCTTCATGAAAACTCTCTCCCGAATTGGTGGACTTGCCCCAGGAAAACAAACCCGTCTCAAGTCTAAGCGCAGTGCCTGGCTTTGTAACGCATCGTCGCCTGCGTATTAGCGTGGCGACGCCAGCGAACCACTGGTGACGAAACCTGTACCCCTGATCCGTCGGCGCACTGCATTCGTCACAGCGACTGCATCAGTGCATGGGTCATGATCGTCTAAGCAGAAACCTTGCCAGCTCCGTAAAAATCACTGAAATCAGTCCGTTGTCCACTTATGCCCACCTGCGGGGCGTTACGGCAGCGGCGATGCGCATCAAAACAGTGCGTGGCCGCCCATCCCCATGCGCGAAAAGCGTGCGAGCCAGGCCATGAAAAGACTATAGACGCTGCGTGATACACTGCCGGCCAACTGTTTTCCGGAATATTTCCCATGCTCGCGCCCAAAGACTTCCTCGACGCCCTGAGCGGCCACGCCTCTCGCCTGTTCAGCGGCGACACCCCGCTGCCCCGCAACGAAATCGAAAGCCAGTTCAAGGCCCTGCTGCAAAGTGGCTTCAGCAAGCTTGATCTGGTCAGCCGTGAAGAATTCGACAGCCAGATGGTGGTGTTGGCCCGCACCCGTGCACGGCTGGAGAGCCTGGAAGCGAAGGTAGCGGAACTGGAAGCGCGGCTGACGCCCCCATCGGCTGAATAAAGCCGATGAGTGTGGGAGGCAAGCCCTGATGCCGCCCCCTGTAGGAGCGAGCTTGCTCGCGAAAAACTCATAGGCACCGCGTTCATTCAGGAAGCACGCGTTATCGTTGACGTTTTTCGCGAGCAAGCTCGCTCCTACAAAAAGCCTTAGCATCAGGGCTTGCCCCCTCCCTCACTTCGTTGCCTGGATACGTTCTGTAAAACCTCCCCGCCATCCTTGTTCCCACCTCGTCTACCCTTGAATAATCCGCAGGCAGCGGCCCCCCATTCAAGGATCGAGCATGTCCCTCGCCATCGTCCACAGCCGCGCCCAGGTCGGCGTCGAAGCCCCCGCCGTCACTGTCGAAGTGCACATGGCCAATGGGTTGCCGTCACTGACGCTGGTGGGCCTGCCGGAAACTGCAGTAAAGGAAAGCAAAGACCGCGTACGCAGCGCCATTCTCAACTCGGCCCTGCAATACCCGGCGCGGCGCATCACGCTCAACCTCGCGCCCGCCGACCTGCCCAAGGACGGCGGGCGTTTTGATCTGGCGATAGCCCTTGGGATCCTGGCGGCCAGCGTGCAGGTCCCGGCGTTGATGCTCGATGAGGTTGAGTGCCTGGGAGAGTTGGCGCTGTCCGGCGAAGTACGTGCAGTGAAAGGCGTGTTGCCGGCCGCTTTGGCGGCGCGCAAGGCCGGACGCACCTTGATAGTGCCCAGGGCAAACGCTGAGGAGGCGTGCCTGGCGTCAGGGTTGACGGTGATTGCAGTGGATCACTTGCTACAGGTGGTGGCGCACTTGAATGGGCATGTGCCGATCGAGCCCTACCGGTCGGACGGCTTGTTGTACCTGAACAAACCTTACCCGGACCTCAGTGAAGTCCAGGGCCAATTGGCTGCCAAGCGTGCCTTGCTGATCGCAGCTGCGGGGGCGCATAACCTGCTGTTCAGCGGCCCGCCCGGCACCGGCAAGACGCTGCTCGCCAGCCGCCTGCCGGGGTTGCTGCCACCGCTCAGTGAGCAGGAAGCGCTGGAAGTCGCGGCAATTCAATCCGTGGTCAGCCTGGCACCGTTGAGCCATTGGCCGCACCGGCCGTTTCGCCAGCCGCACCACTCGGCGTCGGGCCCTGCACTGGTCGGCGGCGGATCGAAGCCGCAACCGGGGGAAATTACCCTGGCCCACCACGGCGTGTTGTTCCTGGATGAATTGCCGGAATTTGACCGCAAGGTGCTGGAAGTCCTGCGCGAGCCACTTGAATCGGGACATATCGTGATTTCCCGCGCCCGCGACCGGGTGAGGTTCCCCGCGCGCTTTCAACTGGTCGCGGCGATGAACCCCTGCCCTTGCGGTTATATGGGCGAACCCAGCGGCCGTTGCCGGTGTACACCGGAACAGATACAGCGCTATCGCAACAAGCTCTCGGGGCCGTTGCTGGACCGGATCGATCTGCACCTGACGGTGGCGCGGGAAGCCACGGCGCTGAGCCCGGCACAACAGACCGATGACACCACCGCGAAAACGGCCGCGTTGGTGGCCGACGCGCGGGAACGCCAGCAACGACGCCAGGGCTGCGCCAACGCATTCCTCGACCTGCCGGGGCTGCGCGAGCACTGCACGCTGGCGAAGGTCGACGAACGCTGGCTGGAGAACGCCTGCGAGCGGCTGACGCTTTCGTTGCGGGCGGCCCATCGCTTGCTCAAGGTGGCGCGTACGTTGGCGGACCTGGAACAAACAGACGCCATCGCTCGCCACCATTTGCAAGAGGCCTTGCAATACCGCCCGGCGGCGACCTCTTGAGCCTTGCGCAGCAGCCAAAGGGCTGACTTAGCGGAAGCGATCCACCTCATGCCGCAAGCCCGCCGCCAGGGTTTCCAGCTCTTTGGCGGTGATCGCCAGGTTCGACACCACTTCACGCTGCTCGCTGTTAGCCAGTGCAATGCTCTGCAAGTTACTGCTGAGCAACGTCGCGGTGCTGCTCTGCTCCTGGGTGGCGGTGGTGATTGCGGCGAACTGCTGCCCGGCCGAGCGGCTCTGCTCGTCGATGCGCGCCAGGGCCGAGGCCACATCCGCGTTGCGCGACAGGCCTTCCTGCATCAGCACGTTGCCGTGCTCCATGGTACTGATGGCATTACCGGTTTCCTGCTGGATGCTCTGGATCATTCCGGAAATTTCATCGGTGGCCTGGCGGGTGCGCGAGGCCAGGTTGCGCACTTCGTCTGCGACCACGGCAAAGCCGCGACCTTGCTCACCCGCGCGGGCCGCTTCGATGGCGGCATTGAGCGCGAGCAGGTTGGTCTGTTCGGCAATCGAGGTGATCACGCCGACGATACCGCCGATTTCCTGGGAGCGCTGGCCCAGGGTGTTGATCACCGTAGCGGTGCTGTTAAGCGCGGTGGCGATGTGTTCCAGGGACGACGAAGCCTCCTCCATCGAGGCACGCCCGATACGGGTCTGCTGGGCATTTTCCTGGGCCAGACGCTCGGTGTTGCCCATGTTGTCGGCGATATTCAGCGAGGTGGCGCTGAATTCTTCCACCGCGCCGGCCATGCTGGTGATCTCGCCGGACTGCTGCTCCATGCCTTCATAAGCGCCGCCAGACAACCCCGACAGCGCCTGGGCACGGCTGTTGACCTCTTCAGCCGCCTTGCGGATGTGCGAAACCATGGTCGACAGCGCCTCGCCCATCTGGTTGAAGCTGCGCGCCAATTGGCCGATTTCGTCATGGCTGGAAACATTGAGGCGCGCACTCAGGTCACCTGCGCCGAGCGCTTGAGCCTGAAGCACCAAGTCACTCAATGGCGCGAGCTTGCTGCGCAACAGCCATACCGTGGCCCCCACGGCCAACAGCATGGCCAGCACACTGCCAATGACCAGGCGCATGCCGACGTCCCACGTCACTGCACGAATCTCGGCCTTGGGCATACTTGCCACGACCGCCCAAGGGCCACCCTCGAAGGGTACCGACACGCTGTAGAAATCTTCGTTCTTGTCACTCCAGAAGCGGCCTTCACCGGGTTTCTTCGCCAAGTCGAGCATCACTGCGACAGCTTGATCCAAGGCTTGCACACCGGCCGGCGGTACCAACCAGTGCTTCTGTTCATCCAGCAGCGACAAGGAGCCGGTCTGGCCGATACGGAAGCGCTTGAGGTTGTCGAACTGGGCTTTCTGTTCGTCGGTGTAGTCGAACCCGATGAACAATACCGCGATGACCTTTCCGCTGGCGTCACGCACCGGGCTGTACTGGGTCATATAGGAGCGATCGAACAACACTGCCCGGCCGATGTAGGCCTGCCCGTTGAACACACGCTGGTAGGCCGGGCCCTGGCGATCCAGCACGGTGCCGATGGCGCGGTTGCCATCCTGCTTGGTCAGGGAGGTGCTGATGCGGATGAAGTCATCGCCGCTGCGCACGAATACCGTGGCCACGCCGCCGGACATGTCCTTGAATTCGTCCACTTCGCCGAAGTTGTTGTTCAGTAACTCGCTGCCCAGGTACAGGCTTGGGGTTTGTACACCGGCCACGGCGACAGGCTGGTCCGCACGCACGCTCAAGCCGGCGCCGAAGCGCTTTTCAAACAGCCCGCTCAAACGCTGAGTGCTCTCGCGCAAGGTGCTGTGGAAGGTATTGAGTTGGTCGGCGAGCAGGCGCGCCTCGCTGGCCAAGTGTTCCTCGCGGGTGGCGAGGTTGGCGGTATCGAGCGAGCGTAGAGCGAAGACGGTACTGCCGCTGATGACGACAGCCAGAATCACGGCCAATGCGAGGCCTAACTGGGAAGCGATCCGAGCGCGAGGTTGAGACATGACAGCTCCTGAGCCGAGGCCAGGATCATCCTGATCTCTTAGCGCTGCTCGGCGAATTATCTAGTGGGAAACGTGGTGCACGAGGGTTCCAACCCACCTACTTCGGCGGGGTTCCACAATACTTGAGCGATTCACAGGGGTGTCACGCAAACGATTGCTCTTCATGCGCAGACCCTTTCATTCGAGGCGAGTCACAGCGGGCAGAACCATCGCCTGCACCTCGCCCTGTAGAAACTCCGCCAGGCGCCGCAGGCGCTCACCGCCGGGACGGGTTTTCGGCCACACCAGGTAATAACTTTCCCCGCTGGCGACGGCCGTTGGCCACGGCAGGCTCAAGCGTTTCTGTGCGACGTCCTCGGCCACCATCAACAGGTCTCCCATGGACACGCCATAACCGCGCGCGGCAGCGATCATGCCCAACTCCAGCGTGTCGAACACCTGCCCACCCTTGAGCGAGACCCGGGAGGTCAGCCCCATGCGCTCCAGCCAGTAACGCCAGTCACGCCGGTCCGGGGTCGGGTGCAGCAATTCGGTCGTTGCCAACCGCTGCGCGTCCCAAGGGCCGTCGTCCAATAGATTGGGCGCGCCCACCGGAATCAGCATTTCGGCAAACAGGTAGCTGGCCTCCCAGTCCGCCGGAAAGTGCCCGTTACTGAGCAACACTGCGCAATCGAACGGTTCCTGATTGAAGTCCACTTCATCGATGTTCATCCACGCGCTGGTGAGCTGCACCTCGTTGCCCGGCTGCAGGGCCCGAAAGCGGCTCAACCGCGCCAACAGCCAGCGCATGGTCAGGGTGGACGGTGCTTTCATGCGCAAGATGTCATCTTCGGCGTTCAGGGTATGGCAGGCGCGCTCCAGGGCGGCGAAGCCTTCGCGCACGCCGGGCAGCAACAAACGCGCCGCTTCCGTGAGTTGCAAGGTACGGCCGTTGCGCTGGAACAGCCGGCAGGCGAAATGCTCCTCGAGCGTACGAATATGCCGGCTGACCGCACTCTGGGTAATCGACAACTCCTGCGCCGCGCGGGTGAAGGAGTGGTGACGGGACGCGGCCTCGAATGCCCGCAGGGCGTAAAGCGGGGGAAGACGACGAGACATTTGATAACTCCGACAGCGCAATTGGCAAACCCTACCAGAATCGATCAGGCATGAGTTTTAATCATGCAAACAATCACTTTTATCCTTTTGTGCAATGCGCCGAAAGCGCCGAGAATCAACCGTCCGCACCTCCCAGACATTTCGAGATTGATGATCATGCAGCATCCGGCACGTACCGAACTCTGGGCCATTCTGCGGCTGTCGGGGCCGTTGATTGCCTCACAGTTGGCGCACATGCTGATGGTGTTGACCGACACCCTGATGATGGCCCGCCTGAGCCCCGAAGCCCTGGCCGGCGGGGGCCTGGGCGCGGCGACCTATTCGTTCGTGGCGATTTTCTGCATCGGCGTGATCGCGGCAGTGGGCACCCTTGTGGCCATCCGTCACGGCGCTGGCGACATCGACGGCGCCACCCGGCTGACCCAGGCCGGGCTGTGGCTCGCGTGGTTGATGGCCCTGGCGGCGGCGCTGCTGCTGTGGAACCTCAAGCCGGTGCTGCTGTTGTTCGGCCAGACCGAAACCAACGTGCAGGCCGCCGGACAATTTCTGACCCTCCTGCCCTTCGCCCTGCCCGGCTATCTCAGCTTCATGGCACTACGTGGTTTCACCAGTGCCATCGGCAAAGCCACCCCGGTGATGGTCATCAGCCTGTGCGGCACGGTGGTCAACTACCTGCTCAATCACGCGCTGATCGAAGGCATGTTCGGCCTGCCCAGACTCGGGTTGATGGGCATTGGCCTGGTGACGGCCATTGTCGCCAATGGCATGGCGTTGGCGCTGATGTGGTACATCCGCAGCAACCGCACCTACGCCGCCTATCCGCTGAGCAGCGGGCTGCTGCGCCTCAATACCCAGTACCTGCGCGAGTTGTGGCGCCTGGGGCTGCCAATTGGTGGCACGTATGCGGTGGAAGTCGGGCTGTTTGCGTTTGCGGCGCTGTGCATGGGCACCATGGGCAGTACGCAGTTGGCGGCGCACCAGATTGCCCTGCAAATCGTCTCGGTGGCGTTCATGGTTCCGGCGGGGATGTCCTACGCGGTGACCATGCGTATCGGCCAGCATTATGGCGCCGGCCAGTTGCTGCGGGCACGTATGGCCGGACGGGTCGGCATCGGCTTTGGTGCCCTATTGATGCTGGGGTTTGCCGTGGTGTTCTGGCTGTTTTCCGACCCGCTGATCGGGCTGTTCCTCGACCATGACGATCCGGCGTTTCATGACGTCATCGTCCTGGCCGTCAGCCTGCTGGCCGTCGCCGCCTGGTTCGAGCTGTTCGATGGCGTGCAGACCATCGCCATGGGCTGCATCCGTGGCCTCAAGGACGCCAAGACCACGTTCCTGGTGGGGCTCGGTTGCTACTGGCTGATCGGCGCGCCAGCGGCCTGGTTGATGGCGTTCACCCTGGGCTGGGGGCCGACCGGTGTGTGGTGGGGCCTGGCATTGGGGTTGGCGTGCGCGGCGGTGAGCCTGACCTGGGCGTTCGAGGCGAAGATGAAGCGGATGATTCGGCGAGAGCCGGACATACAGCCTGCCTTTCAGGCGGCGCAGACAGAGTAAAGCCCTGCTCGGTCAGACCTGTGGGAGTGGGTACTCAGCCCGACAACGCCTGCTGGCTTTGGCCGGACGTCAGGTATTCCACCAGCTCAGCCAACGGCAACGGTTTACTGATCAAGTAACCCTGGGCTTGATCGCAACCAAACAGTCTCAGAAGTTCAAGCTGCTCGAGGGTTTCCACGCCTTCGGCCACCACTTCCAGGTTGAGGTTGTGGGCCAGGTTGATCATGGCGTGTACCAGCTTGCGATTCTCTTCGCGCTCTTCCATGCCGCCGACGAAGCTCTTGTCGATCTTCAACAAGGCAATCGGCAGGCTGTTGAGGTGCACGAACGATGAAAAACCGGTACCGAAGTCATCCAGGGAAAACCGCACGCCGAGGCGGCCGAGGGCGTCCATGGTCTGTTTGACCAGGTCGCTGCGACGCATCACAGCGGTTTCGGTCAGCTCGAATTCCAGCCATTGCGCTTCCACGCCGCGCTCGGCAATCAGGCGGCTGAGTGTCGAGAGCAACTGACTGTCCTGGAACTGGCGAAACGACAGGTTGACCGCCATATGCAACGCCGGCAGGCCGCGTTCGCGCAGGTCCTGCATGTCGCGCAGGGCCCGGGATATCACCCAATAACCCAACGGCACGATCAGGCCGCTCTGCTCGGCCAGGGGCACGAACTCGCTCGGAGGCAACAGGCCACGCTCGCCGTGGCGCCAGCGCACCAGGGCCTCGAGGCCGACGATATGCCCGTCATCCAGGTCCAGGCGCGGCTGGTAATGCAGCTCCAGCTCATCGCGGCGCAAGGCACGGCGCAACTCGCTTTCCAGATCGGCCAGGCTGCGCGCGTTGCGGTTGATGCGTTCGTTGAAGATATGAAAGGTGCAGCCCTGGGTGCTTTTGGCCTGTTGCATGGCGATATGGGCGTGCCACATCAACGGATCGGCCCCGGCACGGGCTCGGGCATGCGCCACGCCCAGGCTGCAGCCGATCAGCAGGCTTTCGCCGTCCACCCAGTACGGCTCGGCCATCACTTCGGTGATGCGCTCGGCCATCCATTCGGCGCGCTGGGGCGCACGGCGGGTGTCGATCAGCAGCGCGAACTCATCGCTGCCCAGGCGCGCCAGTTGATCACCGGCTTCAAGCTGGCTCTTGAGCCGTGAGACCACCTGCAAAATCAAGCGGTCGCCGGCCTGGTGACCGAGGGCATCGTTGGCGTGACGGAAATTGTCCAGGTCCAGATGACCGAGCGCCAGGCCGCGGCCTTCGTTTTCCGCCAGCCGTGCCGCCAGCAAGGTCTGGAAACCCTGACGATTGGCGATACCGGTCAGCGGATCCTGTTCGGCCAGGCGCTGCAACGTGTTTTCCAGCACGCCTCGCTCGCGCACATGGCGCAGGCAGCGGCGCAAGGTACTGGCGTCCAGCGCAGAATGGATCAGCCAATCGCTGACACCGAGCGGCGCAACCAGCGGCTCCTGTTCCAGCAGCAATACACACGGCAGGCTGCAACGACCCGGACCGGGTTGCAGGTCGGGCGTGGTCAATAGCACCGCTTCGTGATCGTCGTCGAACAGACGACTCACCGAATCCCAACTGGGTGCACTGATCAGCACAGCCCCATCGCCCATCGGCGCCAGGCACTCGCGCAACAACGCTGCCCACGCCGGCGTATCGGCCAGCAGCAGCAAACGCAAGGGTTCGACAGGCGTAGACAAGCTAGCTCCCTAGACTCTGCAAAAATTCGTTGGCGGCGGGCATTATGACGTGCGGCCTGACGATAACAAATGCATGACCAATGATAGGTGTTATCAAACACGCAGACTGTGAAAAATAGTCGCGATACCCCCGACATCCTGCGGCAAAGTAGCAAAACCGGCAAATTTAGATCGAGTGGTACGTCACACCGTCGTTCTAAGGCAGCAGAATCTTGCCAGCCTGTTAAAATGCCCGCCCTTTTGAATAACGACTCCCTGAACTCTGTATGTCCCGACTCAATCCCCGGCAGCAAGAAGCCGTGAACTACGTCGGCGGCCCTCTATTGGTGCTCGCCGGTGCTGGCTCCGGCAAGACCAGCGTGATTACCCGCAAGATCGCGCACCTGATCCAGAACTGCGGCATCCGCGCCCAGTACATCGTCGCCATGACCTTCACCAACAAGGCGGCGCGGGAAATGAAAGAGCGCGTCGGCACCCTGCTCAAGGGTGGCGAAGGCCGTGGCCTCACCGTGTGCACCTTCCACAACCTTGGGCTGAACATCATCCGCAAGGAACATGCACGGCTGGGCTACAAGCCGGGGTTCTCGATTTTCGACGAGACCGACGTCAAAGCCCTGATGACCGACATCATGCAGAAGGAATACGCGGGCGACGACGGCGTCGACGAGATCAAGAACATGATCGGCGCCTGGAAAAACGACCTGATCCTGCCTGCCGAAGCGCTGGAAGCCGCACGCAACCCCAAGGAACAGACCGCCGCCATCGTCTACACCCACTACCAGCGCACGCTCAAGGCGTTCAACGCGGTGGACTTCGACGACCTGATCCTGCTGCCGGTCAAACTGTTCCAGGAACACAAGGACATCCTGGAAAAGTGGCAGAACAAGGTGCGCTACCTGCTGGTGGACGAATACCAGGACACCAACGCCAGCCAATACCTGCTGGTGAAGCTGCTGATCGGTACACGCAATCAGTTCACCGTGGTAGGCGACGATGACCAGTCGATCTACGCCTGGCGCGGCGCACGCCCGGAAAACCTGATGCTGCTCAAGGACGACTATCCGTCCCTGAAAGTGGTAATGCTGGAGCAGAACTACCGCTCCACCAGCCGTATCCTGCGTTGCGCCAACGTGCTGATCTCCAACAACCCCCACGAGTTTGAAAAACAACTGTGGAGCGAGATGGGTCATGGCGACGAAATCCGCGTGATCCGCTGCCGCAACGAAGACGCCGAAGCCGAGCGCGTGGCGGTGGAAATCCTCAGCCTGCACCTGCGCACCGACCGCCCTTACAGCGACTTTGCAATCCTGTATCGCGGCAACTACCAGGCCAAGCTGATCGAGCTGAAATTGCAGCACCACCAGGTGCCGTATCGCCTGTCGGGCGGCAACAGCTTCTTCGGGCGTCAGGAAGTGAAAGACCTGATGGCCTACTTCCGCCTGATCGTAAACCCGGATGACGACAACGCCTTCCTGCGCGTGATCAACGTGCCACGTCGGGAAATCGGTTCGACGACTCTGGAAAAACTCGGCAACTACGCCACCGAACGCAAGATCTCGATGTACGCCGCCACCGACGAGATCGGTCTGGGCGAACACCTGGACACGCGCTTCACCGACCGCTTGTCGCGCTTCAAGCGCTTCATGGACAAGGTCCGTGAGCAGTGCGCCGGCGAAGACCCGATCAGTGCCCTGCGCAGCATGGTCATGGACATCGACTATGAAAACTGGCTGCGCACCAACAGTTCCAGCGACAAAGCCGCGGACTACCGCATGGGCAACGTCTGGTTCCTGATCGAAGCCCTGAAGAACACCCTGGAAAAAGACGAAGACGGTGAGATGACCGTCGAGGACGCCATCGGCAAGCTGGTGCTGCGCGACATGCTCGAGCGCCAGCAGGAAGAGGAAGACGGCGCCGAAGGTGTGCAGATGATGACCTTGCATGCGTCCAAGGGCCTGGAATTCCCCTACGTGTTCATCATGGGCATGGAAGAGGAAATTCTCCCACACCGCTCCAGCATCGAAGCCGACACCATCGAGGAAGAACGGCGCCTGGCCTACGTCGGCATTACCCGTGCGCGCCAGACACTGGCCTTCACCTTCGCCGCCAAGCGTAAGCAATACGGCGAAATCATCGATTGTGCCCCCAGCCGGTTCCTCGATGAGCTGCCGCCGGATGACCTGGCCTGGGAAGGCAACGACGACACCCCGACCGAGGTGAAGGCCGTTCGCGGCAACAGCGCCTTGGCCGATATACGCGCGATGTTAAAGCGCTAGAATCGACTACTTTTTAATCTACTTTCGGCGCCTGTTGCGCCATCAGAGGAAGCTTTCCGTGGAAGCACTGCACAAGAAAATTCGCGAAGAAGGCATCGTGCTTTCCGATCAGGTACTCAAGGTTGACGCCTTTCTGAACCACCAGATCGACCCGGCACTGATGAAACTGATCGGCGACGAATTCGCCGCGCTGTTCAAGGACTCGGGCATCACCAAGATCGTCACCATCGAAGCCTCAGGCATCGCCCCGGCCATCATGACCGGCCTGAACCTCGGCGTGCCCGTGATCTTCGCACGCAAGCAGCAGTCCCTGACCCTCACCGAAAACCTGCTGTCGGCGACGGTGTACTCCTTCACCAAGAAAACCGAAAGCACCGTGGCGATCTCCCCACGCCACCTGACCAGCAGCGACCGCGTGCTGGTTATCGATGACTTCCTGGCCAACGGCAAGGCCTCACAGGCGCTGATTTCGATCATCAAGCAAGCCGGCGCGACCGTTGCCGGCTTGGGCATTGTGATCGAGAAGTCGTTCCAGGGCGGCCGTGCCGAGCTGGATGCGCAGGGTTATCGGGTTGAATCGCTGGCGCGGGTGAAGTCCCTGGCCGGTGGGGTGGTGACCTTCATCTGAATCAACGCAGCTTAAAATGTGGGAGGGGGCTTGCCCCCGATAGCGGTGTATCAGTCACCACATGTGTTGGCTGACCCACTGTCATCGGGGGCAAGCCCCCTCCCACATTTGCTCTCTATTGCCTGTTAGTGCGCGGTGGCCTGGAGGCCGGCGAGTAACAGGCGCTGATACAGATCCTCCTTGAACCCCTCCGGCTGATCCAGCCGCATCCGCTCCAAATGCCTGGGAAACGCCTCAGGCTCCGGCGCGTCCAGCGCCGCCTTGCCCAGTTCCAGCATCTCCGTGAGCTTGAATTTGCTCTTGAGCCAGTTCAGTGCCCGCAACAGGTCCCGCTCCTCGTCCGTGAAGTCACTGCCCAACGGGTACTCCGGGAACAGGCGCCAGTGCTTGGCTTGAATCGCCTGGAGCCGTTGCGGTGTGTTGTCGGCAAAACGCGGGTGCAGCTTGAAATCCTTGGGTAACTTACCGGCCTTTTGCGCCTGCTCGATCAAATCGTCCTGGAAGCGCGAGTCAGTGATATTGAGCAACGCTTCAATCACCTTGGCATCCGTCTGACCCCGCAAGTCGGCAATGCCGTACTCGGTAATGACGATATCCCGCAGGTGCCGGGGAATGGTGCAGTGGCCATATTCCCAGACGATATTGGAACTGACCTCTCCCGCCGACTCGCGCCAGCTGCGCAGGATCAGGACCGAGCGTGCGCCTTCCAGCGCGTGGCCCTGGGCAACGAAGTTGTACTGCCCGCCCACGCCGCTGAGCACGCGGCCATCTTCCAAGTGGTCGGCCACACCGGCACCGAGCAACGTCACCATGATCGCACTGTTGATGAACCGTGCGTCCAGGCGCTGCAAACGCTTGAGTTCTTCCTGGCCGTACAGCTCGTTGATATAGCTGATGCCGGTCATGTTGAATGCCAGCCGCTTGGCGTGGCTCATCTCCTGCAAGCGCTGGTAGAAACTGCGCGGGCCAAGGAAGAAACCGCCATGGATCGAGATGCCATCGGGCTGCGCCGCATCGTCGAGCAGCCCGGCATTGGCTTGCTCCTGGGTCGCCACATCCGGGTACACCTTGCGCCGGATGATGCCGGCATCCGCCAGCACCAGCAGGCCGTTGACGAACATTTCGCTGCAACCATAAAGGCCCCGGACGAGCGGCTCGACGCCACCCTCACGGCTGATCAGGGGCGCCCACTGATACACATCCAGATCGGTCAGCAGCAATCGATAGGCTTCGTTGTCGGCCTGGCGCGCCAGCAAGGCGGCGGTCAGCGCATCGCCCATGGAGCCGATGCCGATCTGCAAGGTGCCGCCATCGCGTACCAGGGTACTGGCATGCAGGCCGATAAAATGGTCCTGAAACCCCACGGGCATGTTGGGCGTGGAAAACAGCGTCGTGCTGTCTTTCTCGTCGAGCAGGTAGTCGAATGCATCCATGCCCAATTCCGCATCGCCAGGCATGTAGGGCAGTTCAGTGTGGACCTGGCCGACAACCAGGATGGTTTCCCCGGCTTCGCGGCGCTTGGCGATCATGGGTAGCAAGTCGAGGGTGATGTCCGGATTGCAGCTCAGGCTCAGGCGGTCGGGATGCTCGGCGCTGCTGGCAACCAGTTGCGCCACCAGGTTCAGGCCGGCGGCATTGATATCACGGGCGGCATGGCTGTAGTTGCTGCTGACATAATCCTGCTGCGCGCAATCGCTGTGGAGCAGGCTGCCGGGCTGCATGAAGAATTGCTGCACGCGGATATTCTTCGGCAGGCTGTCCTTGTGCAGGTCAGCGAGAAAATCCAGTTCCGGATAATCGCCAAACACGCGCTCGATAAAAGGTTCGAGAAAGCGCTTCTGCAACCCGTCCCCCAGGGAGGGGCGACCCAGGCTGAGCGCGGTGTAGATGGTCAACGCCCGCTCGGGCAACTCGGCGATGCGCCGGTACAGCGCATTGACGAACAGGTTGGGCTTGCCCAAACCCAGCGGCATGCCCATGTGGATATGCGCCGGCAACCGCGCCAGTACGTCGTCAACTGCTTGCTCGATTGAACACAACTGCACCATCCGACTGCTCCCGAACATTCCATTAATGGGGGGTTGGACCGAGCTTGCCGGGTCTTTGCTGCAATGACCAGCGACGAAAGGCAAATCACAGGGACAAAAAAGCCGCTCGTAAGCGGCATTTTTGGCGAAGATCGACTGACTACAGTCCGGACATCTTCTTGATGGCGCCTTTGAGATCGTCATCCGAGCAATCAGCGCAAGTGCCCTTGGGCGGCATGGCATTGATGCCGGTGATCGCCTTGGCCAGGATGCCATCGAGGCCGCCCTGATGATCGGCGCGCTCTTTCCACGCTGCCGTATCACCAATTTTTGGCGCGTTCAGCAGGCCGGTGCCGTGGCAGGCATTGCAGTGCTTGGCAATGATCTCGTCCGGGGTTCTCGCGCCGCCGCCGCCCGTTGTCACGGCGACTTCCATACCCTTGCATTCCTGACCCTGGACACACACCTGGCCCACAGGCTCGAGGCGCTTGGCGATGTCGTCGTTGGTCGCAGCTTGAGCGCTGACAGCCCACAGGGCCAGTACGGTTGCTGGTGCAGCCAGCATTTTCATAATTAGGTTCACGCGTTCACCCTCAATGGTGGCTATTCACGCCTGCGGCCACGGTTTCGCAGGCGGCGAAAGTATAGCGGTTAGACCGCCCGGCCGAAACAACCCTATTAAATAAAGGGAGATTCGGCCTCACGGTGTACTGCTGCGCGAACCCCTGCAACGCTGGCAGGACGCCTCTGTTTTAAAAGTTCGCGGGTGTGGCTGCGCTGATTAGTCGCGCCGGCACGTCAAACGGATTGCGAAAACGATGGGGCTTGGTGCTTTCAAAGTAGTAGCTATCGCCTGCTTCGAGCACAAAAGTTTCAAGGCCCACCACCAGTTCCAGGCGCCCTTCCACCAGAATCCCGGTTTCCTCGCCTTCATGGGTGAGCATTTCTTCGCCCGTGTCGGCGCCTGGCGGGTAGATTTCGTTGAGAAACGCGATTGCCCGGCTCGGGTGCGCTCGGCCAACCAGCTTCATGGTCACGGCACCGTCGGAGATGTCGATCAGCTCATTGGCTTTATAGACGATCTGCGTCGGTATTTCCTGGAGGATCTCTTCGGAAAAGAATTCCACCATGGACATGGGAATGCCGCCCAGTACCTTGCGCAGGGAACTGATCGAGGGACTGACGCTGTTTTTCTCGATCATCGAAATGGTGCTATTGGTGACGCCCGCGCGCTTGGCAAGCTCGCGCTGGGAAAGACCTTTGAGTTTACGGATGGATTGCAGTCGTTCGCCGACGTCCAATGCAGGTGCCTCCTAGGATTCAGGCTTTGTTGTAATTGAGCGTTATCATGGCGACAGCGTTCAGTATTTACAACACTTGGGCCTAAATCCTGGGCAGTAGCATTCGTACCTGGCGATCAAGCGCCCAAATAGAGCCTTGGCACCCGGCGCAGGTTGCAGAAAATCTCATAAGGGATGGTTTCAGCCGCCGTCGCGACGTCGCTGGCGAGGATATTCCTGCCCCACAACTCCACCGTGGAACCCAGCCCCGCCTGGGGCACATCCGTCAGGTCGACGCACAGCATGTCCATGGACACCCGGCCCAGCAACTGGCTGCGCTGGCCGGCGACCAGTACCGGTGTGCCTGTGGGCGCGTGGCGCGGGTAGCCATCGGCATACCCCATGGCCACCACGCCGATACGCATCGGCTTGGGCGTGACGAACCTGGCACCGTAGCCCACCGGCTCTCCCGCCGGCAGTTCACGTACGCAAATGATTTTGGACTCCAGGGTCATCACCGGCTGCAAACGTGCGGCGATAGCCTGGTCATCACCAAAGGGTGTGGCGCCGTAGAGCATGATGCCAGGGCGCACCCAGTCGCTGGACACACTCGGCCAACCCAGTACGGACGGGGAATTGCGCAGGCTGACTTCAGCCGCCAGACCCTGGCGGGCCGCTTCGAATACCGCCACTTGTTCGCTGCTGCTCACGCAATCGAGCTCATCGGCACGGGCAAAATGGCTCATCAATACGATCTTCGCAACGTTGCCACTGGCCAACAGACGCTTGTACGCCTCCTGGAAATCCTTGGGGTGCAGGCCGACACGGTGCATGCCCGAGTCGAGCTTGAGCCAGATGGTCAGCGGTTTGCCCAGCGTGGCCTGCTCGATAGCCTCAAGTTGCCACAGTGAATGCACCACGCACCACAGGTTCTGCTCGATGATCAGCGGCAGCTCGTCGGCTTCGAAAAAACCTTCCAGCAGCAGCACCGGTGCACCTATCCCGGCAGCGCGAAGCTCCAGTGCCTCCTCGATGCACGCCACCGCAAACCCATCCGCCTCGGCTTCCAGCGCCTGGGCTACGCGCACCGCGCCGTGGCCGTAGGCATCCGCCTTGATGACGGCGAGGGCCTTGGCGCCGGTGACTTCGCGGGCCAATTGGTAATTGTGACGCAGGGCTTGGAGGTCGATCAGGGCACGGGCAGGACGCATGGCGGCAGACTTCTAGGCGGCAGAGTGAAGAAAAACCGGTGCCGACCGACAACGTCGGCCCGGGAGAGGGATTTGCAGTTAAGGCAACGCGGCCACAACGGACAGCTCTACCAGGATATTCGGTTCGCACAACTTGGCTTCAACCGTGGCGCGGGCCGGCGCGGCACCTTTGGGCAACCACTTGTCCCACACCGCGTTCATACCGGCAAAATCGGCATCGATGTCTTTCAAATAGATCGTCACCGACAGCAAGCGGGTCTTGTCGGTGCCGGCCAGGTCCAGCAAACGCTCGATGTTGGCCAGTGTTTCACGGGTCTGCTGCTCAATGCCGGCATCCATGTTGTCGCCCACCTGGCCCGCCAGGTACACGGTACCGCTGTGAACAACGATCTGGCTCATGCGTTCATTGGTGAGCTGGCGCTGGATGGACATGTTTTGCGGACTCCTGGTGATTACCGTAACGGGAAATATCGAGGCCTTCGGCGCTGATCTGCGGCGTTTTCTTCGCCATCAGGTCGGCCAGCAAACGACCGGAGCCGCATGCCATGGTCCAGCCGAGGGTGCCGTGGCCGGTATTCAGGAACAGGTTCCTGAACGGGGTGCCACCGACAATCGGTGTGCCATCGGGTGTGGTCGGGCGCAGGCCGGTCCAGAAACTGGCTTGGGCCAGATCGCCGCCCTGAGGATAAAGGTCGTTGACGATCATCTCCAGAGTTTCACGCCGACGCGGGTTGAGCGACAGGTCAAAACCGGCTATCTCAGCCATGCCGCCGACCCGAATTCGGTTGTCGAAACGGGTGATCGCGACTTTGTAGGTTTCGTCCAGGATGGTCGAGGTAGGCGCCATCGCCGGGTCGGTGATCGGCACGGTCAGCGAGTAGCCCTTGAGCGGGTACACGGGCGCCTTGATCCCCAGCGGCTTGAGCAGCTTCGGCGAATAACTGCCCAGGGCCAGCACGTAGCGGTCGGCAGTTTCCAACGCGCCGTCGATCCACACGCCGTTGATGCGGTCGCCTGCATAATCGAGGCGCTGGATGTCCTGTTCAAAACGGAACTCAACACCCAGCTGCTTGCACATGTCGGCCAGGCGCGTGGTGAACATCTGGCAGTCGCCGGTCTGGTCGTTGGGCAGGCGCAGGGCACCGGCGAGAATATCGGTGACGTTGGCCAGGGCCGGCTCGACCCGGGCGATACCTGCACGGTCGAGCAATTCGAAGGGCACGCCGGACTCCTGCAATACGGCAATGTCCTTGGCAGCGCCATCGAGCTGGGCCTGGGTGCGGAACAGTTGAGTCGTGCCCAGGCTGCGCCCTTCGTAGGCAATCCCGGTTTCTGCGCGCAGTTCGTCAAGGCAGTCGCGGCTGTACTCGGAGAGGCGGACCATGCGCTCCTTGTTCACCGCATACCGGCTGGCGGTGCAATTGCGCAGCATCTGCGCCATCCACAGGTATTGGTCGATATCGGCGGTGGCCTTGATCGCCAGCGGCGCATGGCGTTGCAGCAGCCATTTGATCGCCTTGAGCGGCACGCCCGGCGCGGCCCATGGCGAGGCATAGCCTGGGGATACCTGGCCGGCATTGGCGAAACTGGTCTCCATAGCGGCGGCCGGTTGACGGTCGACCACCACGACTTCAAAGCCGGCCCGAGCCAAATAATAGGCACTGGTCACGCCAATGACGCCGCTACCCAAGACCAGAACGCGCATTTTTATATCCTCATCACGGGCTGAGCCGCTGACGTGTGTTATTCGAGCAATGATGGACGCAGTGTAAAAAACAATCACCAGTGCATTTCACTATATAAATGCCTATATTTGGCGACAATTCTCGGCACAAATGCTTTTTACAGAGGCGTATCCCCTATGCGTACCAACACTCAGACCAAGCGGGAGCTGGACAAGATCGACCGTAATATCCTGCGCATCCTGCAAACCGATGGGCGCATTTCGTTCACGGAGCTGGGGGAGAAGGTCGGGCTGTCGACTACGCCCTGTACCGAGCGAGTCCGGCGCCTGGAGCGCGAAGGGATCATCATGGGCTACAACGCACGGCTTAATCCGCAGCATTTGAAAGGGAGTTTGCTGGTATTTGTCGAGATCAGCCTGGATTACAAGTCCGGCGACACGTTCGAAGAATTCCGCCGCGCGGTGCTCAAACTGCCGCATGTGCTGGAGTGTCACCTTGTGTCCGGGGACTTCGACTACCTGGTGAAAGCGCGGATTTCCGAGATGGCCTCGTACCGCAAATTACTCGGCGATATTCTGCTCAAACTGCCCCATGTGCGCGAATCCAAGAGCTATATCGTGATGGAAGAGGTGAAGGAAAGCCTGAACCTGCCGATCCCGGACTAACCCACACAACTCAATCAAATGTGGGAGGGGGCTTGCCCCCGATGGCCATAGGTATCTACACACCTTCGTAGGCCATAGCATCTGACGGTAACCACGATGCGAAGCGAGCCGCTCTTGATCTTGATCTGCTTTTGATCTTGATCTGCTTTTGATCTCAGGCGCCCCGTTAAACCACGCTGGCCGAACGCAGGCTTGAATCCGTGGGT
>NZ_CVTV01000061.1:23563-258979 GCF_900004865.1 Pseudomonas sp. 37 R 15
AGCCTTTTTGGTTACTTTTGGGGCTCTTTTCCAAAAGTGACCCGCTGTAAAAGCGGAACCCATAGCAGCCGTTACCGCAGAAACGGATATGTACCCGGTCCAATCCAACATCCTGGTCGGCCCAGAGGCCGCCATCGGGGGCAAGCCCCCTCCCACACTTGGACCGAGGTGTATCAGGTGGGTAACCGTCGGTTGACAGGCCACCACGGGAGCCCCCCTCCCACATTGACCGAGTACATCCGCTACACCAGTACCTGCCGGGTACTCGCCATGTACGCGTGAATCTGCTTTTCAACCCGTGGATGAATCAATTCCACCGGCCGCCGGCCATTGGGGCACGGCAACGTCTTGGTAGTGCCGAACAGGCGACAGATCAGCGGGCGCTCGTCATACACGGTGCAGCCGTCAGGCCCCAGGTGCACGCAGTTGAGCTCATCCATGGCCGCTTCCTGCTCGGCAGCCGTCTTGCGCGGCAGGCGCGACATTTCTTCGGGCGACGTGGTGACCGGCCCACAGCAGTCGTGGCAACCGGGGACACACTCGAACGAAGGTATCTGTCGACGCAGCGCGCTGATTTTCTGACTGTTGCAACTCATCGAAACACATACCGAACGGCGAATAGGTGTGGATTCTGACTCAAAACGCACCGCGCAGACAGCTTCGCCCGACCGTTGTATCCTGCGTCAAATTTTTCAAACAGGGAGGCCCCCATGATCGTCAGCGCCCGGCACACCGCGTCCTACTACGCCGCCAGCAGCGTGCCGCACCCCGATTACCCGGCGTTGACGGGTGAGGTGCGTGCCGATGTCTGCGTGATTGGCGGGGGATATTCCGGGCTCAACACCGCCCTGGAGCTGGCCGAGCGCGGCTTCAGCGTCGTGCTGCTGGAGGCGCGCAAGATCGGTTGGGGCGCCAGTGGGCGTAACGGCGGGCAGCTGATTCGCGGCGTCGGCCATGGCCTTGACCAGTTCGCCAAGGTGATCGGCACCGACGGCGTGCGCCAGATGAAACTGATGGGCCTGGAAGCGGTGGAGATCGTACGCGAGCGCGTCGAGCGCTTCCAGATCCCCTGCGACCTGACCTGGGGCTACTGCGACCTCGCCAACAAGCCCCGCGACCTGCAGGGTCTCGCCGAAGACGCCGAAGAGCTGCGCAGCCTGGGTTATCGCCATCCAGTACGCCTGCTGCAAGCCGGCGAGATGGCCAGCGTGATCGGCTCCGACCGCTATGTGGGCGGGATGATCGACATGGGCTCCGGGCACCTGCACCCGCTGAACCTGGCCCTGGGCGAAGCCGCCGTTGCCCGGCAGTTGGGCGTGCAATTATTCGAGCAGTCCGAGGTGACGCGCATCGACTACGGCGCGCAGGTCAAGGTGCACACCGCCCTGGGCCAGGTACATGCCACGACGCTGGTGCTGGCCTGCAACGCCTACCTCAACGACCTCAACCCGCACTTGAGCGGCAAGATATTGCCCGCCGGCAGCTACATCATTGCTACCGAACCCTTGAGCGAAGCGCAAGCCGCCAGCCTGTTGCCGCAGAACATGGCGGTATGTGATCAGCGCGTAACGGTGGACTATTTCCGCCTGTCCGCCGATCGCCGCCTGTTGTTCGGTGGCGCCTGCCACTATTCCGGGCGCGACCCGCAAGACATTGGCGCGTATATGCGGCCAAAGATGCTGCACGTGTTCCCGCAATTGGCCAATGTGAAGATCGACTTCCAGTGGGGCGGCATGATCGGCATCGGCGCCAATCGGTTGCCGCAGATCGGACGCCTGGCGGATCAACCCAATGTGTATTACGCCCAGGCCTATGCAGGCCACGGCCTCAACGCCACACACCTGGCGGGCAGATTGCTGGCCGAAGCCATCAGCGGCCAGCAACAAGGGCGCTTCGATCTGTTCGCCCAGGTGCCGCACATGACCTTCCCTGGTGGTAAACACCTGCGCTCGCCGCTGCTGGCCCTGGGGATGCTCTGGCATCGCCTCAAGGAACTGGTCTGATCAATCGCGCCAGAAAGGCTTCAGGCCTTCATGGCGCGCCTGCTCTGCCGTCAGCCCCACGTCGCGCAATTGCTCTCGCGTCAGCGTGAGCAAGACCTTGCGTGTATGACGGCGGCGCCAGAACAGGCTCCAGCGGTTTTCGCCGGGCACAGAAGGCGCCCGCTCCTGCTCTGCTTCCAGTTCCTGGCTGTGTAACGCCAGCCGCACATCGCTCATGCCATTCATTTTGCCGTCCCTCGTTAGCGTGCTGCCTTGAGTGACTAGAATGAGCGCGCGCGCAAAACCCATACAGATTCAACCTCCCTTTATTAAATCCATACAGACACTGCCTATACATGGCTGAATCCTGTATTTTGCGCCTATCTGTACTGGTCTGTTGGGAGTGACCGCCGTGACCCTCTACGTCAACCTCGCCGAATTGCTGGGCACCCGCATCGAACAAGGCTTCTATCGCCCCGGCGACCGTCTGCCTTCCGTACGCGCATTGAGTGTGGAGCACGGGGTCAGCCTGAGCACCGTGCAGCAAGCCTATCGATTGCTGGAAGACAATGGCCTGGCGATGCCCAAGCCCAAGTCCGGCTATTTTGTGCCGGCGGGCCGTGAACTGCCGGCGCTGCCCGAGGTGGGACGCCCGGCCCAGCGACCGGTCGAGATTTCCCAGTGGGACCAGGTGCTGGAATTGATTCGTGCCGTGCCGCGCAAAGACACCATACAGTTGGGCCGGGGCATGCCAGATGTGTTGTCGCCCACTCTCAAACCGTTGCTTCGCAGCCTGGCCCGTGTCAGTCGCCGGCAGGATCTGCCCGGGCTGTATTACGACAACATTCTTGGCTGTATGGAGTTGCGCGAGCAAATTGCGCGACTGTCATTGGATTCCGGCTGCCAATTGACGGCCGAGGATATCGTCATCACCACCGGCTGCCACGAGGCGCTTTCCGCCAGCATCCACGCGATTTGCGAGCCCGGCGATATCGTTGCGGTGGATTCGCCAAGTTTCCACGGCGCCATGCAGACCCTCAAGGGCCTGGGCATGAAAGCCCTCGAGATCCCCACCGACCCGATCACCGGCATCAGTCTTGAAGCTCTGGAATTGGCGCTGGAACAGTGGCCGATCAAAGTCATCCAGCTCACTCCCAACTGCAACAACCCCTTGGGCTACATCATGCCGGAGGCGCGCAAACGCGCACTGCTGACCCTGGCCCAGCGCTTTGACGTGGCGATCATCGAAGACGATGTGTATGGCGAACTGGCCTACAGCTACCCGCGCCCGCGCACGATCAAATCCTTTGACGAAGACGGTCGTGTGCTGCTGTGCAGTTCGTTCTCCAAGACCCTGGCGCCTGGCCTGCGCATTGGCTGGGTCGCGCCGGGGCGCTACCTGGACCGGGTGCTGCACATGAAATACATCAGCACAGGCTCGACCGCTACCCAGCCGCAGATCGCGATTGCGGAATTTCTCAAAGGCGGCTATTTCGAACCGCATTTGCGCCGGATGCGCACGCAATACCAGCGTAATCGCGACCTGATGCTCGACTGGGTCAGCCGCTACTTCCCCGCCGGTACGCGCGCCAGCCGGCCGCAGGGCAGTTTTATGCTGTGGATAGAATTGCCGGAGGGCTTCGATACCCTCAAGCTCAACCGTGCGCTGATGGACCAGGGCGTCCAGGTGGCGGTAGGCAGCATCTTTTCTGCATCCGGCAAATACCGTAATTGCCTGCGTATGAACTACGCTGCCAAACCGACGCCGCAGATTGAAGAAGCGGTACGCAAAGTCGGTACCGCTGCGCACACCCTGCTAGCCGAAGCGGCAGACTGACCTTTTTCGAGCCATTGCCGTCATATGCCGACAAACGCCTGACCTGGATGCCGCTTCCTTGATGATTAAACGGCTTTTACCGCTTGCCCTGTTGGGAGCACTGGCACTGGGTGGCTGCGCGACAGCCTACACACCGCGCGTACCCAGTGATGCGCTGCCGGCGGCAGACTCCTCCTTCGGCCGTTCGATCCAGGCCCAGGCGGCACCGTATCAGGGCCGCTCCGGCTTTCGTCTGCTGCCCAACAGCAGCGAAGCCTTCATGGCCCGCGCCGAACTGATCCGCAACGCCCAGACCAGCCTCGACCTGCAGTACTACATTGTGCATGACGGTATCAGCACGCGCATGCTGGTGGATGAACTGCTCAAGGCCGCCGACCGCGGCGTGCGCGTGCGCATCCTGCTGGACGACACCACCAGCGACGGGCTCGACCAGATCATCGCGACGCTTGCCGCCCACCCCAACATCGACATTCGCCTGTTCAACCCGCTGCACCTGGGGCGTAGCACCGGGGTGACACGTGCCATGGGGCGCCTGTTCAACCTGTCGCTGCAACATCGGCGCATGCACAACAAACTGTGGCTGGCAGACAACAGCGTGGCGATCGTGGGCGGGCGCAACCTGGGGGATGAGTATTTCGATGCCGAACCCAACCTGAATTTCACCGATATCGACATGCTCAGTGTCGGGCCGGTGGCCGAGCAACTGGGTCACAGTTTCGATCAGTACTGGAACAGCGCGCTGAGCAAGCCTATCGATGAGTTTGTCGCGGACATGCCCTCCAAGGTCGACCTCGCTGTTGCGCGTGGGCGCCTGGAGGCCTCGCTGACCCAATCGCGTCAGCAGAACCACGCCTTGTATAACCGCCTGCGCACTTACCAGACCCAGCCGCGCATGGATATCTGGCGTCGCGAGTTGATCTGGGCCTGGAACCAGGCCCTGTGGGATGCCCCAAGCAAGGTGCTGGCCAAGGCCGACCCGGACCCGCAGTTGCTCCTCACCACGCAACTGGCGCCGGAGCTGGAGGGCGTCAGCCGTGAGCTGATCATGATTTCGGCGTACTTCGTTCCCGGGCCTCCCGGGCTGGTGTACCTGACGGGCCGCGCCGATGCGGGCGTGTCAGTGAACCTGCTGACCAATTCCCTCGAAGCCACTGATGTACCCGCCGTGCACGGCGGCTACGCGCCCTATCGCAAGGCGCTGCTGGAGCATGGCGTGAAACTCTATGAGCTGCGTCGACAACCTGGCGACCCCAGCGCAAGCAGCGGGCCGCACCTGTTTCGTCGCGGCAGCTTTCGCGGCTCCGACTCCAGCCTGCACAGCAAGGCGATGATTTTCGATCGGGAAAAATCGTTTATCGGCTCCTTCAATTTCGATCCGCGCTCGGTGCTGTGGAACACCGAGGTCGGCGTACTGGTGGACAGCCCGGAACTGGCGGAACACGTACGCAACCTGGCGCTGCAAGGGATGGCGCCAGCACTGAGCTACGAGGCGAAACTGCAGGATGGGCACATCGTGTGGGTAACGGAAGATAACGGCCAGTTGCACACCCTGACCCGGGAGCCCGGCAGTTGGTGGCGCCGGTTCAATGCCTGGTTCGCCACCAGTGTCGGCCTGGAGCGCATGCTCTAGAAATCAGGCATACCCCATGTGGGAGGGGGCAAGCCCCCTCCCACAGTTGCCCTGTGCTGTTTCCAGCAGGGTTACAGCTTGATCCAGGTCGCCTTCAGCTCAGTGTATTTGTCGAACGCGTGCAGCGATTTATCGCGACCGTTACCCGACTGCTTGAAGCCACCGAACGGAGCGGTCATGTCGCCGCCGTCGTACTGGTTGACCCACACGCTACCGGCACGCAGGGCCTTGGCAGTCAGGTGAGCCTTGGAAATGTCCGCCGTCCACACCGCCGCAGCCAGGCCATATTGGGTGTCATTGGCGATGGCGACAGCTTCTTCGGCGCTGTCGAACGTGATCACCGACAGTACCGGACCGAAGATTTCTTCCTGGGCAATTTTCATGGCGTTGGTCACACCGTCGAAAATGGTCGGTTCGACGTACGTGCCACCGGTTTCTTCCAGGGTGCGCTTGCCACCGGCGACCAGTTTGGCGCCGTCGGCATGCCCCGCTTCGATGTACGAGAGCACATTGTTCATCTGCTGGGTGTCCACCAGCGCACCCACGTTCGTGGCAGGGTCCAGCGGGTTACCGGGTTTCCAACCCTTGAGGGCCTCGATCACCAGCGGCAGGAAGGTGTCCTTGATCGAACGCTCCACCAACAGGCGCGAACCGGCGGTGCAGACTTCGCCCTGGTTGAAAGCGATGGCACTGGCTGCGGACGCGGCGGCGGTTTGCAGGTTCGGTGCATCGGCAAATACGATGTTCGGGCTCTTGCCGCCAGCTTCCAGCCATACGCGCTTCATGTTCGATTCGCCGGAGCGGATCAACAGTTGCTTGGCAATTTTGGTGGAGCCGGTAAACACCAGGGTATCCACGTCCATATGCACTGCCAGCGCGTTACCCACGGTGTGGCCGTAGCCCGGCAGCACGTTAAACACGCCTTTTGGAATGCCGGCCTCAACGGCCAGAGCGGCGATGCGGATGGCGGTCAACGGGGACTTTTCCGACGGTTTGAGAA
Organism: Pseudomonas sp. 37 R 15; assembly: GCF_900004865.1. Lineage (NCBI taxonomy): Bacteria > Pseudomonadati > Pseudomonadota > Gammaproteobacteria > Pseudomonadales > Pseudomonadaceae > Pseudomonas > Pseudomonas sp. 37 R 15. The sequence continues at coordinate 30,013 of NZ_CVTV01000061.1, forward strand.
TCACCGAGTTACCGGTCGACAGCGCCGGGCCGAGTTTCCAGCACGCCATCATCAGCGGGAAGTTCCACGGTACGATCGCACCGACTACGCCGACGGGCTCACGGGTCACCAGACCCAGTTGATCATGGGGCGTGGCCGCCACTTCATCGTAGATCTTGTCGATTGCCTCGCCGCTCCAGCTCAAGGCATTGGCCGCGCCGGGGACGTCAATGTTCAGGGCGTCGCTGATCGGCTTGCCCATGTCCAGGGTTTCCAGCAGCGCCAGCTCTTCGGCATTGGCCTTGAGCAGCGCGGCGAAACGGATCATGACGGACTTGCGCTTGGCCGGTGCCAGGCGTGACCAGACCCCGGAATTGAATGTGGCACGGGCGTTTTCCACGGCACGCTGGGCGTCGGCGGCGTCACAGCTGGCCACAGTGGCGAGCAGACGGCCATCGACCGGACTGATGCATTCGAAGGTCTCACCGGAAGCGGCGGTGGTGTATTCGCCATTGATGTAAGCGCGGCCTTCGATTTTCAGGTCCTTGGCGCGTTGTTCCCAGTCGGCACGGGTCAGGGTGGTCATGCAAGTCTCCTCCTCTTATTGGATACAAGGGCCTGGAAAAGTGATCCCGGCGCCTCCACGAATGCTTGCCTGGCCAGCCTGCTGTTCGGCTCAAGGCACTTGCCACCCTAAACCAGCGGCTGGGGATGTTTCAATATATTTGACATAACGGCGGCAAACGCCCTTGCGATGTTCATTTTAATAAACATAGACTTTGGGCTCTCCAACTGCAGGCCAGACGGGATAAGCACATGAGCATCCAGGACATCGTCGATTTCAGCCAAGCCAATACCGCCCCCGACCGCTATCGCCCTGCCGCCGAGAAAATCCTCAAGGGCGACCCCGAACAGACGATCTACAACCACTACAACAGCCCATGCGGGCAAATGAACGCGGGCGTCTGGGAAGGCGAAATCGGGCAGTGGACAGTTAATTACACCGAGCATGAATACTGCGAGATCGTGCAGGGGGTTTCCGTACTGCGCGATGCCCAAGGGAATGCCAAAACCCTGCGCGCCGGCGACCGCTTTGTGATCCCGGCCGGCTTCAGCGGCACCTGGGAAGTGCTGCAAGCGTGCCGCAAGATCTACGTGGTGTTCGAACAGAAGGCCTGATCAGCGAATCACAGGCAAAAAAAAGCCCGTATCGTGAGATACGGGCTTTTTTTCACAAGGAAGGAAATCAATTACTTGATTTTGCCTTCTTTGTAGATCACGTGCTTGCGAACGCGCGGGTCGAACATTTTCTTTTCGAGCTTGTCCGGGGTAGTACGCTTGTTCTTGTCGGTAGTGTAGAAGTGACCAGTACCGGCGCTAGAGATCATTCGAATCAATTCACGCATGATAGAGCTCCTTAGATCTTGCCGGCGGCGCGGATTTCGGCCAGCACGACAGTGATGCCACGCTTGTCGATGATACGCATGCCTTTGGCAGATACACGCAGGCGAACAAAACGTTTCTCTTCTTCAACCCAGAAGCGGTGATGCTGCAGGTTCGGCAGGAAACGACGACGGGTTTTGTTATTTGCGTGGGAAATGTTATTCCCAGTCACCGGACCCTTACCGGTAACTTGACAGACTCTCGACATGCCTCAGCCCTCTAAAACCACATGCCCAACCCGGCATGGGTTGGCCGCTTAATCTCTCAGTCATTTGGCGCCAGGCGCCGCGTTTCTTTAGGGTCTTACCGGCTACACCTACAAGCGAAGGAACCGGGCCCCTAGAAAAGAGCGCTGCTTTATACCAGAAAGACCCAGGTGCAACAACAGCGAGTGTGTTTTTACCTGAGCAAATCTCGCCTATTGGCGCCTGAACCGTTGCCAGGAGGGGCCGCTGTAACAGCCGACCGCTCGTCGCACAGAATGATTTTCAGCGCCTGCAAGCACTCTGACCTGCACGTTGAAACGCGCTGAGGCGCCATCAAAACAGCATTTTGGCCAAAAGCACAGGCAAAAATAGGCTAGTCATTTAATCAACAGGCCACTACGGTAGGACTTTTCCAGACTGCACTCGCAGATGGGCCTTCGATCTGCACAGGAAACCGAATATGCGCCTCGCTGCCCTACCGCTGTTGCTAGCGCCCCTCTTTATCGCGCCGACGGCCGCTGCCGCCACCAATTTGAGCGTTTGCACCGAGGCCAGCCCCGAAGGGTTCGACGTGGTGCAGTACAACTCGCTGACCACCACCAACGCTTCGGCGGACGTGCTGATGAACCGCCTGGTGGACTACGACGCAACCGCCGGCAAGCTGGTGCCGAGCCTGGCAGACAGCTGGGATGTCTCCCCGGACGGCCTGACCTACACCTTCAAACTGCACCCGAACGTAAAATTCCATCGCACCGAGTATTTCACCCCGAGCCGCACCCTGACGGCCGAAGACGTGCGCTTCAGCTTCGAACGCATGCTCGACCCGGCCAACCCGTGGCACAAGATCGCCCAAAGCGGCTTTCCCCACGCGCAATCCCTGCAATTGCCGGCGCTGATCAAGAAGATCGATGCTCTTGACCCGCTGACCGTGCGCTTCACCCTTGATCACGCCGACTCCACATTTCTCGCAGCATTGAGCATGGGTTTTGCTTCGATCTATCCGGCCGAATATGCCGACAAATTGCTCAAGGCCGGCGCCCCCGAGAAGCTCAACAGCCAGCCCATTGGCACCGGCCCGTTTGTTTTCGTGCGTTTCCAGAAGGATGCGGTGGTGCGCTACAAGGCCAACCCAGACTACTTCGCCGGCAAACCGACGGTGGATAACCTGATCTTCGCCATCACGCCGGATGCCAATGTGCGCTTGCAGAAACTGCATCGCGACGAGTGCCAGATCGCCCTGTCGCCCAAGCCCCTGGATGTGGGCGAAGCTGAAAAAGACCCGGCCCTGAAGGTGGAAAAAACCGCCGCGTTCATGACTGCCTTCGTCGCCATCAACAGCCAGCACCCGCCACTGGACAAGCCCGAGGTACGCCAGGCGATCAACCTGGCCTTTGACAAAGGCAGCTACCTGAAGGCTGTATTCGAAGGCACCGCCGAAGCGGCCAATGGTGTTTATCCACCCAATACCTGGAGCTATGCCAAGGACTTGCCGGGTTATCCACAAGACCTCGCCAAAGCCAAGGCGCTGCTCAACCGCGCCGGCCTCAAGGACGGCTTCAAAACCACGCTCTGGACCCGCCCTACCGGCAGCTTGCTGAACCCCAACCCGAATCTTGGCGCTCAACTGCTGCAGGCCGATCTGGCCAAGGTCGGCATCCAGGCCGACATCCGCGTGATCGAGTGGGGCGAGTTGATTCGCCGCGCCAAAGCTGGCGAACACGACCTGCTCTTCATGGGCTGGGCCGGCGACAATGGCGACCCGGATAACTTCCTGACCCCGCAATTTTCCTGCGCAGCCGTCAAATCCGGTACCAACTTCGCCCGCTACTGCGACCCTGCGCTGGACAAGCTGATCAGCGCCGGCAAGACCACCAGCGAACAAGGCGTGCGCACCAAGCTCTACCAGCAGGCCCAGGCGCAGATCCAGCAGCAGGCCTTGTGGCTGCCCCTGGCACACCCCACAGCATTTGCCCTGACGCGCAAGAATATCGGTGGCTACCAGGTGAGCCCGTTTGGTCGCCAGGATTATTCCAAAGTCAGCGTCAAGCCTTAAGCTGCAAGCTGCAAGCCGACTTGTGGCTTGCAGCTCTAACCTTGCAGCTGCCTTCTACATCCATCCGTATTCCGCCATCGACAACGGATCACCATCGCCCACGATGATGTGGTCCAGCACCCGCACGTCCACCATTTCCAGGGCTTTTTGTAGAACCTTGGTCAATTTTCGATCAGCCGGGCTGGGGTCCACGCTTCCCGAAGGATGGTTGTGGCACAGGATCAACGCTGCCGCGTTGTACGCCAGCGCACGCTTGACCACTTGCCGGGGATAGACCAGAGCGGTATCGATGGTGCCTTCGCAGAGCGCCTCGAAACCCAGCACCCGATGCTTGGAGTCGAGAAACAGGCAGCCAAACACTTCGTGAGACTCATGACGCAGCAGCGCCTTGAGGTATTCGCGCACGGCCAGCGGGCTTTCCAGCACCGAATCGTTGCGCAGGCGCTCGGCCATGTGGCGCCGGGACATTTCCAGCACCGCCTGCAATTGGGCAAACTTCGCCGGCCCCAGGCCCAACTGCTGATTGAACAGCGCCTGGCTGGCTTCCAGCAGCGGGCGCAACCCACCGAATTGCGCCAACAGGTGGCGCGCCAGGTCCACGGCGCTCCTGCCGGATACGCCGGTGCGCAGGAAAATCGCCAGCAACTCGGCATCGGACAGACTGGCCGCGCCCCACTCCAACAGCTTCTCCCGCGGCCGCTCGGCAGCAGGCCAATTGCGAATACTCATCCCACCTCCTTTCCATGATGTACGCCGTATGCGCCGCTGTTGCCGGACGGACGCTGTGTTATCGTAGGCCCTCTTTTTTGCATGCGATTTCACCTGGGGAGGGGTCATCGCAGGCGTCACTGAACTGGCTTCACTGAACTGGAAAGGCAAACCAATGCAGCGTCTGTATCGGAAACGCATCGTTCTCGGCGTCGGCGGCGGCATTGCCGCCTACAAGAGCGCGGAACTGGTTCGCAGGCTCCTGGACCAAGGCGCCGAAGTGCGCGTGGTCATGACCCGTGGTGGCAGTGAGTTCATCACCCCGCTGACCATGCAGGCCTTGTCCGGCCACCCGGTTCACCTGGACCTGCTGGACCCGGCGGCCGAAGCCGCCATGGGCCATATCGAACTGGCCAAATGGGCCGACCTGGTGCTCATTGCACCGGCCACCGCCGACCTGATCGCGCGCCTGGCCCAGGGCATTGCCGATGACTTGCTGACCACCCTGGTACTGGCCACCGACGCCACCGTCGCCATTGCCCCGGCGATGAACCAGGCCATGTGGCGCGACCCGGCCACCCAGGCCAACACCCAACTCCTGCAAAGCCGTGGTCTCAAGGTCTTCGGCCCGGCGTCCGGCAGCCAGGCCTGTGGCGACGTCGGCATGGGCCGCATGCTCGAAGCCACTGACCTGGCGCTGTGTGCCGCCGAGTGCTTCCAGCACCTGGCTCTCACCGGTAAACACGTACTGATCACCGCGGGCCCGACCCAGGAAAACATCGACCCGGTGCGCTACATCACCAACCATAGCTCAGGAAAAATGGGCTTTGCCCTGGCTGAAGCAGCGGTTGAGGCAGGCGCACGTGTCACCCTGATCACTGGCCCGGTGCATTTACCGACGCCCGATCGTGTCACCCGAATCGACGTAGTCAGCGCCCGGGACATGTTGGCGGCCTGTGAAGCGGCCATTCCGTGCGACCTGTTCATCGCCTCGGCAGCGGTTGCGGACTACCGGCCGGAAGTCGTTGCACCGCAAAAGCTCAAGAAAGACCCTACAAGCGGCGATGGCCTGCTCCTGCAAATGGTGCGCAACCCTGACATTCTGGCCACCATCGCCACACGTGCGGATCGTCCGTTCAGCGTCGGCTTCGCCGCCGAGACCGAACATTTGCTGGACTACGCCGCGCGCAAATTGAAAGACAAAAACCTCGACCTGATCGTTGCCAATGATGTCGCCAACCCGAGCATCGGCTTCAACAGTGAGGAAAATGCCATCAGCGTGATCGACCGCGAGTTGCACGCCACCGTTTTCGCCCAGACCAGCAAGGGCAAGATTGCCCGTCAACTGATCTCTTTTATCGCCCAACGGCTGAACCAGGTTTAATGTCCATGCACGCTTTGCAAGCCAAGATCCTCGACCCACGCATCGGAAACGAATTCCCACTTCCGGCCTACGCCACCCCAGGTTCCGCCGGCCTGGACCTGCGCGCCATGCTCAAGCAGGACACGGTCCTCGAGCCAGGCCAGACGATCCTGATCCCCACCGGCCTGTCGATCTACGTCGGCGACCCGGGCCTGGCGGCCCTGATCCTGCCGCGCTCCGGCCTGGGCCACAAACACGGCATCGTGCTGGGCAATCTGGTGGGCCTGATCGACTCCGACTACCAGGGCGAATTGATGGTGTCGTGCTGGAACCGCGGCCAGACCGCATTCAATATCGCGGTCGGCGAGCGCATCGCCCAACTGGTGCTGGTGCCGGTGGTCCAGGCGCAGTTCGAACTGGTGCAGGAATTCGACGAAACCCAGCGTGGCGCAGGTGGTTTTGGGCATTCCGGCAGTCACTGACTAAGCTGAACAGGGCCGGGCGCAATTGCCCGGCCAGACGCCACCGCCCGGTTTTTCAGGATGAAGAATGCGCGTAAATTATCAGCGGATTTTATCAAATAAAATCAAGAAGTTACGCAAATATGAGCGCAAGGCCGAAGCGCCGATGGCACTTTTACACCACGAACTCTCTGCCGAAAACGTCGTCATACCCTTCAGTTTGAGCCTGCCGGCCAGCCACATCAGGCCAGCCTTGCCCCCTTTCAGATGGAGTTCCCCCCGCGATGAGTACTGCAGCCCGCGTAGCCCCGAGCTTTCCCGACAGCATCTTCCGAGCCTATGACATTCGTGGCGTGGTGCCCAAGACCCTGACCGCCGAAACCGCCTACTGGATCGGCCGCGCCATCGGTTCACAGAGCCTGGCCCAGGGCGAGCCGAATATTTCGGTAGGTCGTGACGGCCGCCTGTCCGGCCCGCAGCTTGTGGAGCAATTGATCCAGGGCCTGGCCGACAGCGGTTGCCATGTCAGCGACGTCGGCCTGGTGCCCACGCCTGCGCTGTATTACGCCGCCAACGTCCTGGCCGGCAAGTCCGGCGTGATGCTGACCGGTAGCCACAACCCGTCGGACTACAACGGCTTCAAAATTGTTATCGCCGGCGACACCCTTGCCAACGAACAGATCCAGGCTCTGCACACTCGCCTGAAAACCAACGACCTGAGCAGCGGCACTGGCAGTGTCACCAAGGTCGACATCCTGCAGCGCTACTCCGACGAAATCACCCGCGACGTCAAGCTCGCCCGCCGCCTCAAAGTGGTGGTGGATTGCGGCAACGGGGCGGCTGGCGTGATCGCTCCGCAATTGCTCGAAGCCCTCAATTGTGAAGTGATTCCCCTGTTCTGCGATGTTGACGGCAACTTCCCCAACCATCACCCGGACCCCGGCAAGCCTGAAAACCTGGTGGACCTGATCGCCAAGGTCAAGGAAGTGGGCGCCGACCTGGGCCTGGCCTTCGACGGCGACGGCGACCGCGTAGGCGTAGTGACCGAAACCGGCGAGATCGTGTTCCCGGACCGCCTGCTGATGCTGTTCGCCCGTGACGTGGTGGCGCGCAATGCCAACGCCGAAATCATCTTCGACGTGAAATGCACCCGTCGTCTCACGCCCCTGATCAAGGAATACGGCGGTCGCCCGTTAATGTGGAAGACCGGTCACTCGTTGATCAAAAAGAAAATGAAGGAAACCGGCGCCTTGCTGGCCGGCGAAATGAGCGGTCACGTGTTCTTCAAGGAACGCTGGTTCGGTTTTGACGATGGCATTTACAGCGCTGCGCGCCTGCTGGAGATCCTCAGCAAGGAAAAATCCACCGCGCAAGCGCTGTTTCAGACCTTCCCGAACGATATTTCTACGCCAGAGATCAATATCCATGTGACCGAGGAGAGCAAATTCAGCATCATTGACGCACTGCACGACGCGCAATGGGGTGAAGGCGCCAACCTGACCACCATTGATGGTGTGCGAGTCGATTACGCCAAAGGCTGGGGCCTGGTTCGCGCGTCCAACACCACGCCGGTGCTGGTGCTGCGCTTCGAGGCGGATACCGAGGCTGAGTTGCAGCGCATCAAGGACGTGTTCCACGTCCAGTTGAAACGTGTTGCCCCTGATCTCCAATTACCGTTCTGATTTTTTACCGGAGCCCTGAATGACCCTCGAACGCGAAGCCGCTGCCAACACCGCCAAGGTCCTGTCCGAAGCGTTGCCCTATATTCGACGCTACGTCGGCAAGACGCTGGTGATCAAGTACGGCGGCAATGCCATGGAAAGCGACGAGCTGAAAACCGGCTTTGCCCGCGACATCGTGCTGATGAAAGCCGTGGGGATCAACCCGGTTGTCGTCCACGGCGGTGGGCCGCAAATCGGTGACCTGCTCAAGCGTTTGTCGATCGAGAGTCATTTCATCGATGGCATGCGCGTCACTGACGCGCAGACCATGGACGTGGTGGAAATGGTGCTCGGTGGCCAGGTCAACAAGGACATCGTCAACCTGATCAACCGCCACGGCGGCAGCGCCATTGGCCTGACCGGCAAGGACGCGGAACTGATCCGCGCGAAAAAACTGACCGTGACGCGCCAGACACCGGAAATGACCCAGCCGGAAATCATCGACATCGGCCAGGTAGGTGAAGTGATCGGCATCAACACCGATTTGCTCAACCTGCTGGTCAAGGGTGACTTCATCCCGGTGATCGCGCCGATCGGCGTGGGCGCCAACGGTGAGTCCTACAACATCAACGCCGACCTGGTGGCCGGTAAAGTGGCAGAAGCGCTGAAAGCTGAAAAGCTGATGCTGCTGACCAACATCGCCGGCCTGATGGACAAGGAAGGCAAAGTACTCACCGGCCTGACTACGCAACAAGTCGACGAGCTGATCGCCGATGGCACCATCTATGGCGGCATGCTGCCGAAGATCCGCTGCGCGCTGGAAGCGGTGCAAGGTGGCGTCGGCAGCTCGCTGATCCTCGATGGCCGGGTTCCGAACGCGATCCTGCTGGAAATCTTCACCGATACGGGTGTAGGTACGCTGATCAGCAACCGCAAGCGTCAATGACGTGAAAATCTTACCTAGACCGTAGTTTTTCGTCGATTCCTTCGGCAACGCGCACCTGCGTACGAAACTTCCGAAGGAATCGACGAGATCTGCGGTCTTTTCAATGCGAGAGGGAAATGCCCTACCGCAATGATCGAATCATCCGACATCGTGCCGGCATGCATCTGCTTAGGATCTTCCTTAATTCCACAGGAGATCTTCCCCATGCAAAAAGTCCACACCCCCTACGGCAGCGACGTCTCGGCAGGCACTTATGAGTGCGCCGACTGCGGACGCCACTACAGCAATCAGTCGAAGACTTCACTCCCACCTTGTCCTGACTTCAAACCAGGCACGCACCTCCTGAAAGGCTGGCATATCCTCACCGGCCAAGGTGACGCCGTCGAAGATCCGTACCCGAACCAGCCTTCCCAATAACGGCGGAGACTGGACTATGGAGATCTCGTTCACCATCGATACCGATACTTTCCAGCGGGAACAGAGGGAGCCGGTCAAGAAAACCCTGAAAATTTCCGATAGCGAAATTGCAAGTGCCTTACAACGCATCGCCAAAGCAAGCCTGACCGAGTATTTGAAAATGCTGGTAGAGGGTGGCATGCCAAGTAGGGCAGATGAGGCGAAACAGGATCGCTTGCTGTATCTGATTCAAAGCTATTTCGGGCAGACTCTGCCCACTGAATCGCAGATTTCGACGATCTTTCAGCTGACCCAAAGCCAAAGCAAAACGTTGCTGAAAAACACGGTTTCACGCTTTCGTAATCAATTGGACGAGATCCTGCAGCACAGTATGCAAACTGTGATCGAGTCTGCAGAGCATGCACAGGCGGTGTATCTGGTGGTCATCAGCTCGGACGTCATCCGCGATGAGCTGAACATGCTCATTACGCAAAATGAGCCCACCTTCAAACCCATCACTAAACGCAAGGGCAGTGCCGGGCAATTCGAGATCAGCGAAGACTCACACGCGCTGTTGTGCCAAACGCTGGGCCTGAATGCCGTTGGGTGACATCGTCGCGGTCAGCGGCCTGCTGCTGACCCTGGCCACCTTCATGTTCAACTTGGCGTGGCCCAAAGTTCATGACGTGTTAGCGCTGGATGAGAGCCAATCAGGCGCGCAGGCCAGGAAACGTAGCAGGACTAAAGTCCTCAATATTTTGCTCGCCTGCGCCCTACCCATGACCAGTACTTTCATGGCGTTGTTTTACGTAAACCTGCCCACCGCCGTCCGCGTTATGAACAGCAGCAGACTGGACCTGTGGAACTTCGACGTGGATCGCACGTTGTACGTGCTGGTGGTCCTGGCATTGCTGGTGTTTGCGCTGTTCAACGCCTGGCTTGTCGTGCGATTGATCGATAAATGGCGGAAATTGGCTTAGCAACAAGTCGACGAACTGAGCGCCGATGGCCGGATTCCGAACGCGATCCTGCTGGAAATCTTCATCGATACGGGTGTGGGTACGCTGATCAGCAATCGCAAGCGTCCTTAAAAACGCTGAAAACAAATGTGGGAGGGGGCTTGCCCCCGATAGCGGCGTATCAGTTGGAGTATCCAGCACTGATGCACCGCTATCGGGGGCAAGCCCCCTCCCACATTACTTGCTGTATCAGACGCCGAACTGCTCGCGGTACGCCCGCACTGCCGGTAGATGCTGTTTAAGCTGCGGATCATCTTCCAGGAACTGCAACACCTGGTTCAACGACACAATGCTCACCACCGGAATGCCGAAATCACGCTCCACTTCCTGGATCGCCGACAACTCACCGTTGCCACGCTCCTGGCGGTTCAGCGCGATCAGCACACCGGCGGCCTTGGCGCCGTCCTGGGAGGCGATGATCTGCATCACTTCGCGGATCGCGGTGCCTGCGGTGATGACGTCGTCGATGATCAGCACATCGCCGGTCAACGGGGCGCCGACCAGGCTGCCACCTTCACCATGAGCCTTGGCTTCCTTGCGGTTGAAGCACCACGGCAAGTCCTGCCCATGATGTTCCGCCAGGGCCACCGCCGTCGCAGCGGCCAGGGGAATGCCCTTGTAGGCCGGACCAAAGAGCACGTCGAAGGAAATACCGCTTTCAACAATGGCTGCCGCGTAGAAACGCCCCAACTGAGCCAGGGCCGAGCCCGAGTTGAACAAGCCGGCATTGAAGAAATACGGGCTGGTGCGCCCGGACTTGAGGGTGAACTCACCGAAGCGCAAAACCCCGCGATCGATGGCAAAACGAATGAAATCGCGTTGATACGCCTGCATGAAAAAAGCCTCAGATACCACGGATTTAGCTAATTAGGTGGACGGCGTGTATCATACACGCACGCGATTTTTGGGGCCATTTATGCGGATCATCAGTGTGAACGTTAATGGTATTCAGGCTGCAGTCGAGCGTGGTTTGCTCAGTTGGCTGCAAGCACAGAATGCCGACGTCATCTGCCTGCAGGACACCCGTGCCTCCGCCTTTGAACTGGACGACCCAGCCTTCCAACTGGATGGCTACTTCCTTTATGCCTGCGATGCCGAAGTGCCCACCCAAGGTGGTGTGGCTTTGTACTCGCGGTTGCAACCCAAGGCGGTCATCAGCGGCCTCGGCTTCGAGACAGCCGACCGCTACGGGCGTTACCTGCAAGCCGATTTCGACAAGGTCAGCATCGCGACCTTGCTGCTTCCTTCGGGGCAGAACGGCGATGAAGACTTGAACCAGAAATTCAAGCTAATGGACGATTTCGCCCGTTATCTGGATAAACAGCGACGCAAACGTCGCGAGTACATTTATTGTGGCTCGCTGTACGTGGCGCAACAGAAGCTGGATATCAAGAACTGGCGCGACAGCCAGCAATCCCCGGGTTTCCTGGCGCCGGAACGGGCCTGGATGGACGAAATTGTCGGCAACATGGGTTATGTCGACGCGCTGCGCGAAGTCAGCCGTGAAGGCGACCAGTACAGCTGGTGGCCGGATAACGAACAGGCCGAAATGCTCAACCTGGGCTGGCGTTTCGACTACCAGCTGCTGACCCCGGGCCTGCGCCGGTTCGTACGCAGTGCACGCCTGCCGCGCCAGCCGCGCTTCTCGCAGCACGCGCCGCTGATCGTGGACTACGACTGGACATTGACCATCTGAGGTCATTCTCCAGACACAAAAAAACCGACAGCGATGTCGGTTTTTTTGTGGGCAACTGTTTACTTGACCAGGCGCCAGGTCCACGGATAACGGTAGGCAATGCCCTTATTCGCCTTGATACCGGCAATGATCGTCAGTATCAGCGCTCCAATCACCAGCACGGTCATCAACAAAAAGCCGATGACTACGAAGCCCAGCAACAGGCACACCAGCCAGGCGATCGCCACCGTGATCTGGAAGTTCAAGGCTTCCTTGCCCTGATCATCGATGAACGGGTCCACGTCCTTCTTGAACTGCCACAGGATCAACGGCCCCAACAAACTGCCGAAGGGGAACACCAACCCTGCAAACGCCGCGAAATGACACAACATCGCCAACTGGCGTACTTCCCCGGACGGTGTCGGAACCGGCAACTGGCTGTCATTCATGGCGCTTCTCCTGAGGACCGGCTTAGTCAGCCAGTGCGGCGTTTTGCAGTTCGAAAATTTCGGTCATGCCTTTCTGGGCCAGGGCCAGCATGGCGTTCAGCTCGGCCGGCTGGAATGGCGCGCCTTCGGCGGTGCCCTGCACTTCGATGAAGCCACCGGTGCTGGTCATGACAACGTTCAGGTCGGTCTCGGCGGCCGAGTCTTCCAGGTAGTCCAGGTCCAGCACAGGCTCGCCCTGGTACATGCCGACCGAGACGGCGGCGATCATTTGCTTGAGCGGGTCACCGCCTTTGAGGCCACCGCGCTTCTTGATCACTTTCAGTGCGTCGACCAGAGCCACCATGGCGCCGGTGATCGACGCGGTACGGGTGCCGCCATCGGCCTGGATCACATCACAGTCGACGTACAGGGTCACGTCGCCCAGCTTGGACATGTCCAGGGCAGCGCGCAGGGAACGACCGATCAGGCGCTGGATTTCCAGGGTACGCCCGCCTTGCTTGCCACGACTGGCTTCACGCTGGTTACGCTCGCCGGTGGCGCGCGGCAGCATGCCGTACTCGGCGGTCAACCAACCCTGGCCCTGGCCCTTGAGGAAGCGCGGCACGCCGTTCTCGACGCTGACGGTGCAGATCACCTTGGTCTCACCAAACTCGACCAGTACGGACCCCTCGGCGTGTTTGGTGTAGTTGCGGGTGATGCGGATCGAGCGGAGCTGATCGGCAGCGCGACCACTTGGACGTTTCATAGGGAATTCCTGTACTGAGGACGAAAAACTGCCGAGCATTATAGAGCCGCCAGCGGATTCGGGGCACTTCTAAAAATCCGGTTACGAATACGCGGTCCATCGCCCATTGTCTGGGCGCACCCGCCTCACTGCGCTACACTCCTGCGCCTTTGCAGCCTGTCGGCTCCCATTTCATCATCAGCCCGTATCTGCGGGACTGCATTGCGAGGTACCTCCATGGTGCACAGCATGACCGCCTTCGCCCGTGTCGAAAAAGCCGGCGCCCAAGGCACCCTCAGCTGGGAATTGCGCTCGGTCAACAGCCGTTACCTGGAGCCACATCTACGCCTGCCCGAGTCTTTCCGCGACCTCGAAGGCGCCGTACGTGAAGCGCTGCGCCAGGGCATTTCCCGCGGCAAGCTCGAATGCACCCTGCGCTTTACTGAAGAAACCACCGGCAAACCGCTGCAGGTTGACCGCGACCGCGCCGCGCAACTGGTCGCCGCCGCCGAAACCATTGCCGGCCTGATCAAGCAGCCCGCCGCACTGAACCCCCTGGAAGTCCTGGCCTGGCCCGGCGTGCTGGTGGCCGATGCCGCCGACCCGCAAGCCTTGAACGCCCAAGCGCTGGCACTCTTCACCCAGGGCCTGGACGAACTCAAGGCCGGCCGTGAACGCGAAGGCGCCGAACTGGCCCGCCTGATCAACGAGCGCCTGACGTCGATCGAGGCAGACGTCGTCACCCTGCGCGAACTCGTACCGCAGATGCTCGCCACCCAGCGCCAGAAGGTCCTGGACCGCTTCGCCGACATGAAGGCCGACCTCGACCCCGTGCGTCTGGAGCAGGAGATGGTGCTGCTGGCCCAGAAGAGCGACGTCGCCGAAGAGCTCGATCGCTTGAGCACCCACATCCTCGAAGTGCGCCGCGTGCTCAAGTCCGGCGGCGCCGCCGGTCGGCGCCTGGACTTCCTGATGCAGGAACTCAACCGCGAAGCCAATACACTGGGCTCCAAGGCGTTCGACCCGCGCAGCACCACGGCGGCGGTCAACCTCAAGGTGTTGATCGAGCAGATGCGCGAACAAGTACAGAATATTGAGTAAGGCAACCTCCATGACCCACAGCACCGGCACCCTTTACATCATTTCCGCCCCCTCGGGCGCGGGCAAGAGCAGCCTGGTCAAGGCCCTGACCGACGCTGACGAGCAGATCCGCATCTCGGTCTCCCACACCACCCGCGCCATGCGCCCGGGTGAGGTGAACGGCGTGCACTATCACTTCGTCGAGCGTACCGAGTTCGTCAGGATGATCGAACACGGTGACTTCCTGGAGCGCGCCGAAGTGTTCGGCAACCTCTACGGCACCTCGCAAAGCCACCTGCAACAGACGCTGGATGAAGGCCATGACCTGATTCTGGAAATCGACTGGCAGGGCGCCGAACAGGTACGCCAGCTGATGCCCAAGGCGCGCTCGATCTTCATCCTGCCGCCCTCGCTTGAAGCCTTGCACCAGCGCCTGACCAACCGCGGCCAGGACAGTGACGAGATCATCGAAGGTCGCATGCGTGAAGCCGTCAGCGAAATGAGCCACTACGTCGACTACGACTACCTGATCATCAATGACGATTTTGCCCACGCGCTGGACGATTTGAAGGCGATTTTCCGCGCCAATCAACTGCAGCAAAAGCGTCAACAGCAGCGTTTCGGCAAGTTACTCGCCGAACTGCTCGGCTGATTGGCCCTTCCCAAAATGGCTGCAAGGGCTTTACATTGGCACTTGTAGCGGTTTTGCGAGGGCCTGAGAAAAATCAGCGCTTCCCTAAACGCTGGTGATTTTTTAAACTGCTCAGTCCGCTCGCCCAACCGGGCAGCGCGCATCTTGCATTCGCTCCGAGGAATACCATGGCCCGCGTAACCGTTGAAGACTGCCTAGAACACGTGGATAACCGCTTTGAGCTGGTCATGCTCTCTACCAAGCGTGCCCGTCAACTGGCCACTGGCGGCAAAGAGCCCCTGGTCCAGTGGGAAAACGACAAGCCTACCGTTGTGGCCCTGCGTGAAATCGCTGAAGGCCTGATGAGCTACGAGTTCATCGCCAACGCTGAAATCGTTGAAGACGAACCGCTGTTTGCAGCGTTCGAGGACGAGTCCAACGAGGCCGTCTAAGCCTATGCCTGGTCGACGTAGCACGGCGCGGGGTCACAGCCTTCGGCAGGAGTTCACACTTTGCCGAGCATAGACGCCCTCGCCGATCGCTTATCGGCCTACCTCGGCCCCGACCAGGTCAACCTGGTCCGCCGAGCGTATTTCTACGCCGAACAAGCCCACGACGGCCAACGCCGTCGTAGCGGCGAGGCGTATGTCACCCATCCTCTTGCGGTGGCAAACATTCTTGCCGACATGCACATGGACCATCAGAGCCTGATGGCCGCGATGCTGCATGACGTGATCGAAGACACCGGCATCGCCAAGGAAGCGCTCAGCGCGCAATTTGGCGAAACCGTGGCCGAACTGGTCGATGGGGTCAGCAAACTGACCCAGATGAACTTCGAGACCAAGGCCGAAGCCCAGGCGGAAAACTTCCAGAAGATGGCCATGGCCATGGCCCGCGATATCCGCGTGATCCTGGTCAAGCTGGCCGACCGGCTGCACAACATGCGCACGCTGGAAGTGCTCTCCGGCGAAAAGCGCCGGCGCATCGCCAAGGAAACCCTGGAAATCTACGCGCCCATCGCCAACCGGCTGGGCATGCATGCCATTCGTATCGAGTTCGAAGACCTAGGCTTCAAGGCCATGCACCCGATGCGCTCGGCGCGCATCTTCCAGGCGGTCAAGCGCGCCCGGGGCAACCGCAAGGAAATCGTCAACAAGATCGAAGAGTCCCTGAGCCATTGCCTGGCGATCGACGAGATCGAGGGCGAAGTCAGCGGACGGCAGAAACACATCTACGGCATCTACAAGAAGATGCGCGGCAAGCGCCGGGCCTTCAACGAGATCATGGACGTCTATGCGTTCCGGATCATCGTCGACAAGGTCGACACCTGCTACCGCGTGCTGGGCGCTGTACATAATTTGTACAAACCCCTGCCGGGCCGCTTCAAGGATTACATCGCGATTCCCAAGGCCAACGGCTACCAGTCGCTGCATACCACGCTGTTCGGCATGCACGGCGTACCGATCGAGATCCAGATCCGCACCCGCGAAATGGAAGAGATGGCCAACAACGGCATCGCCGCCCACTGGCTGTACAAGTCCAGCGGCGATGAGCAGCCCAAGGGCACCCACGCCCGCGCCCGTCAGTGGGTCAAGGGCGTGCTGGAAATGCAGCAACGCGCCGGCAACTCCCTGGAGTTCATCGAAAGCGTGAAGATCGACCTGTTCCCGGACGAGGTCTACGTGTTCACGCCCAAGGGCCGGATCATGGAGCTGCCCAAGGGCTCCACGGCAGTCGACTTCGCCTACGCCGTGCACACTGACGTGGGTAACAGCTGCATCGCCTGTCGCATCAACCGCCGCCTGGCCCCGCTGTCGGAACCGCTGCAAAGCGGCTCCACGGTGGAGATCGTCAGTGCACCGGGCGCGCGGCCGAATCCGGCCTGGCTCAACTTCGTGGTTACCGGCAAGGCGCGCACGCATATCCGCCACGCCTTGAAACTGCAGCGCCGTTCCGAGTCCATCAGCCTGGGCGAACGCCTGCTGAACAAGGTGCTCAACGGTTTTGACAGTGCCCTGGACAAGATCCCGCAGGAGCGCGTGCAAGCGATGCTCCACGAGTACCGCCAGGAAACCATCGAAGACCTGCTCGAAGATATCGGCCTGGGCAACCGCATGGCCTACGTGGTCGCGCGCCGCCTGCTCGGCGAAGGCGAACAGTTGCCAAGCCCGGAAGGCCCACTGGCGATTCGCGGCACCGAGGGCCTGGTGCTCAGCTATGCCAAATGCTGCACGCCGATCCCGGGCGACCCGATTGTCGGCCACCTGTCGGCGGGCAAAGGCATGGTGGTGCACCTGGACAACTGCCGCAACATCACCGAAATCCGTCACAACCCGGAAAAATGCATCCAGCTTTCGTGGGCCAAGGATGTCACCGGCGAATTCAATGTCGAGCTGCGCGTGGAGCTGGAGCACCAGCGTGGCTTGATCGCCCTGCTGGCCAGCAGCGTCAACGCGGCCGACGGCAATATCGAGAAAATCAGCATGGACGAACGCGATGGGCGCATCAGCGTGGTCCAGCTGGTGGTCAGCGTGCACGACCGCGTGCACCTGGCTCGCGTGATCAAGAAGCTGCGCGCCTTGACCGGTGTGATCCGCATCACCCGCATGCGTGCATAACCGATCCATTACAAGGAGTCACTCATGACCAAGACAGTAATCACCAGCGACAAAGCCCCGGCCGCCATCGGTACTTATTCCCAGGCGATCAAGGCGGGCAACACCGTCTACATGTCCGGCCAGATCCCGCTGGACCCAAAGACCATGGAACTGGTGGAAGGCTTCGAAGCACAGACCGTACAGGTCTTCGAAAACCTCAAGTCCGTGGCTGAAGCGGCTGGCGGCTCCTTCAAGGACATCGTCAAGCTGAACATCTTCCTGACCGACCTGAGCCACTTCGCCAAGGTCAACGAGATCATGGGCAAGTACTTCGAACAGCCGTACCCAGCCCGCGCCGCCATCGGCGTTGCTGCCCTGCCAAAGGGCGCGCAGGTTGAAATGGACGCGATTCTGGTCATCGAGTAAAAACACCCGGCGCAGCTTCAATCGCTGCGCCGACTTCGTTTCAGAAGGATTTAGTCATGCGCAAAGCGCTTGTAGCCTCGTCGTTGCTCGCCCTGCTGCTCGGCGGCTGTGCCAGCAACCCTGCCAATCTGGATGTCAGCGGGACCTGGATCAACCAGGCCGCCATCGATGCGGCAGCCAAGGGCGGCCCTTTGCGCGAAGCCTTGCAGACCTTTGGCCCGAACCTGGAATGGGAGGTCAACACCAAGGCCTTGCAGGCACGCTACTACAACGGTTTTGAAGTAGCGGAAGGCAAGTTGCAGACGGACAAGCCAGGCGCCTGGAGCGTGGACTTCTACGGCAGCGCTGCCACCGAGCTCAAGCGCAGGGGCAAAAAGCTGCTGCAAGTGGCCAACGACAATGAGCCTGAGCAACTGTTCATGCGCCCCAAGGATCCGGCTCCGGAGGGCGCGCCACTGGGCGCCAACTTCGAGCGGGCGCTCTATGCGGCCTACATGGGCGGGGACTGGAAGATCACCGACGGGGTCGGCAATGGCGCCACCGTACAGTTCCAGGCTGACGGCAAGATTGTCGGCCTGCCTGGGGTGGACCGCTACTCCCTGTGCCTGGCGGGCGATTGCGCCTCGATGAGCGGCGGTTATGACAGCATCTGGCTGCAATTGAATGGCGTGGGCAATCCGTGGATCTTTGCGCGCAAGGGCAAGCAACTGGAGATTTTCCAGGCGATCAACACGGCGCAAGCGGATGAAGTGCCTCAGTTCACCCAAGGCCCTCGCCAATGGCTGCTTGAAAAGCAATAACCGACCGGGCAAGCAGCTAAATGTGGGAGGGGGCTTGCCCCCTCCCACATTCCAGACGGTGTTTCAACCCTTGAGGATGGCTGCATAGCCTTCCCGGTAAGTCGGATAGGTCGGTGCCCACCCCAGCGCCTTGGCCCGCGCATTACTGCATTGCTTGCTGCCGGCACGCCGCACACTGGCGTCCTCGGACCACTCTGTCACCCCCAGATACTCACGCAACCAACCCACCACTTCGGCCAATGGTGCGGGCGCGTCGTCGACACCGATATAGACCTTGTCCAGCGAACCGCCCTGCTCCACATGACGCAGCAAAAACGCCAGCAAGCCCGCCGCGTCATCCGCGTGAATCCGGTTGCCATATAAAGGCGGGTCAATCGCCACGCGGTAGCCCTGGCGAACCTGGGTCAACAGCCACTCGCGGCCCGGGCCGTAAATGCCGGTCAATCGCACCACGCTCGCCGGGATGCCGCTGTTGAGCGCAACCTGCTCGGCCTCGAGCATGACCTGGCCGGAATAACCTTTGGCCTGGGTTTCAGAGGTTTCGTCGACCCACTCGCCATTCTGCTGTCCATACACACTGCTGCTGGACACGAACAGCAGGTGCCTGGGCGCCTGACCGTAATCCTGCAGCCACTCCAGCACATGCTTCAAACCCTGCACATACGCCGCGCGATAGCCGGCCTCGTCGTGGTCGGTGGCTGCGGCGCAGTACACCAGGTAATCCACCCCGCCGATCGGCCAGGTCTCGGGGCAGTCTTTATTGAACAGGTCGCCGGCGATGCCGATCACGCCCTCGGGAAGACGTGAAATATCGCGGCGCAGGCCATGCACCTCCCATCCTCCGGCCAGCAATTGGCTAGCCAGCCGACTACCCACATCGCCGCAACCGGCAATCACAACAGAAGGCGCAGACATCATAAAACTCCATTCTCAAAGGCGCAGATTAGCCGCGCGAGAGGATCAACGGCCAGTAAAAAGCGAAATAAAGTAACAGTGCCACTTTAGTTAACAAGAATTACTTGCAATAATAACCACCCATTTGTCCTCGGCCCGCAGGGGTCTGGCAGGACGATCACCCATTATCTTCTCTCAGGTCCGGCCAGCATGACACGTAATACAAACCCCGCTTCGCCAACCAAGCCTCACAGCCCATCCCGCGCCTGGCGTACGATTGCTGCGATGCTGTTCAGCGTACTGCTGGCGCCGACCGCCGCTTTCGCTGATGCCACCGCACCTGCCGCTCCAGCCGCTGCCGAGCAGAATGCCGCCACCCCGGCTGCCCCAGCCGCCGCGCCAACCGCCACCGACCCGGCCCCGGCTGCAGCGCCTGCCGACGAAACCGGCGTTGTGCTGGAAGAAGACAACACACTGGGCATGGCACACGACCTGTCTCCGTGGGGCATGTACCAGAACGCCGACGTGGTGGTAAAAGCCGTGATGATCGGCCTGGCCATCGCCTCCATCATTACCTGGACCATCTGGATCGCCAAAGGCTTCGAGCTGCTGGGCGCCAAGCGTCGCCTGCGTACTGAAATCGTCCACCTGAAAAAAGCCACCACCCTCAAGGAAGCGAGTGAAACCGCGACCAAGAAGGGCACCCTGGCCAATACCCTGGTGCACGACGCGCTGGAAGAAATGCGCCTGTCGGCCAACACCCGCGAAAAAGAAGGCATCAAGGAGCGTGTCAGCTTCCGCCTGGAGCGTCTGGTGGCGGCCTGCGGCCGTAACATGAGCAGCGGCACCGGCGTGCTGGCCACCATCGGTTCCACTGCGCCCTTCGTCGGCCTGTTCGGTACCGTGTGGGGCATCATGAACAGCTTTATCGGCATCGCCAAAACCCAGACCACCAACCTCGCCGTGGTCGCCCCCGGCATCGCCGAAGCCCTGCTGGCTACCGCCCTGGGCCTGGTTGCCGCGATTCCTGCGGTGGTGATCTACAACGTCTTCGCCCGTTCGATTGCCGGCTACAAGGCCCAGGTGTCGGATGCGTCGGCAGAAGTCCTGCTGCTGGTCAGCCGCGACCTCGATCACCTGCCTCCCGAGCGCAGCTCGCAACCGCACATGGTGAAAGTGGGGTAATCGGCCATGGGCCTGCATTTGAATCAAGGCGACGACGAACTCGTCGAGAACCACGAAATCAACGTCACGCCGTTTATCGACGTGATGCTGGTGCTGCTGATCATCTTCATGGTGGCCGCACCGTTGGCCACCGTGGATATCAAGGTCGACCTTCCCGCCTCCAGCGCCAAGCCGGCGCCGCGGCCGGAGAAGCCGATTTTCCTCAGCGTGAAGGCGGATCAACGCCTGTTCCTGGGTGAAGAAGAAGTCAAGGCCGAAACCCTGGGGCCGGTGCTCGACGCCAAGACCCAGGGCAAGAAAGACACGACGATCTTCTTCCAGGCCGACAAGGGCGTGGACTACGGCGACCTGATGAGCGTGATGGATGCCCTGCGGGCAGCCGGCTACCTCAAGGTAGGCCTGGTCGGACTTGAGACGGCAGCCAAGAAATGATCACGACGCGCCACAAACTGACGCGTTATGGCACCAGCCTCGCAGTCGTGCTGGGCGTGCATGCCGTTGCGATCATCATCGCGCTCCAATGGTCCGCGCCGCAGGCGATTCAGCTGCCGCCGGCCGCGATGGTCATCGACCTCGCGCCCCTGCCGGCGCCACCGCCGCCTCCGGCACCGCCCAAGGTCGTTGCGCCACCGCCACCACCGGTCGAAGAGCTGCCTCTGCCGAAGTTGGCCGAAGCGCCCAAGCCAACGATCCAGGTGCCCAAGCCGGTCAAACCCAAGCCCAAGCCCCAGCCGCCCAAGCCGGTGGAGAAGAAGCCCGAGCCGCCCAAGGAAAAACCTTCCGAAGAGCCACCGAGCGACACGCCGCCGAGCAACGCGCCTGCGCAAAAATCCGCGCAGCCCGCCCCCGGCCCATCGGCACAGCAGCTTGCCGCCCAGGCATCCTGGCAAAGTACCCTGCTGGCACACCTGCAGAAGTACAAGAAGTACCCGCCAGGCGCGCAGCAGCGTGGCAAGGAAGGCATGAACCGCCTGCGCTTCGTGGTGGATGGCGAAGGCAATGTGCTGTCCTATGAGTTGGAGGGCCGCTCCGGCAACGCCGACCTGGACCGCGCGACGCTGGACATGATCCGCAAGGCTCAACCCTTGCCCAAGCCGCCAGCCGACCTGCTGAAAAACGGCAGTGTGGAACTCGTCGCACCGTTCGTTTACAACATCGACAAGCGCCGCCGCTAGCCGGGCACTGTGGGAGGGGGCGTGCTCCCTCCCACAGTCGGCTTCAGCGAATCAGCAAAATTACCGACAGCCCCCGCTCAATCCCCAGCAAAGTTCTGATAACGTGCGTCTATCGATTGCAGCCGGTATGCTTGGCCCGCAACTTCATGGACGCCCGCTATGACTCTTACAGAATTACGCTACATCGTGACCCTCGCCCAGGAACAGCATTTCGGCCACGCGGCCGAGCGCTGCCACGTCAGCCAGCCGACGCTGTCGGTGGGTGTGAAGAAGCTTGAAGACGAACTCGGTGTACTGATTTTCGAGCGCAGCAAGAGCGCCGTGCGCCTCACCCCCGTGGGCGAAGGCATTGTTGCCCAGGCCCAGAAGGTGCTGGAACAGGCGCAAAGCATTCGTGAACTGGCCCAGGCCGGCAAGAACCAGTTGACCGCACCGCTCAAGGTCGGCGCCATCTACACCGTCGGCCCCTACCTGTTCCCGCACCTGATCCCGCAACTGCACCGCGTCGCGCCGCAGATGCCGCTGTATATCGAAGAAAACTTCACCCACGTACTGCGCGACAAACTGCGCAACGGCGAGCTGGACGCGATCATCATCGCCCTGCCGTTCAATGAGGCGGATGTGCTGACGCTGCCGCTCTACGATGAGCCGTTCTATGTGCTGATGCCGGCCTCCCACCCGTGGACCAAAAAGGACAGCATCGACGCCGGCCTGCTCAACGACAAGAGCCTGCTGCTGCTCGGTGAAGGCCACTGCTTCCGCGACCAGGTCCTGGAAGCCTGCCCCACCCTGACCAAGGGCAACGACGGCGCCAAGCACACCACGGTGGAATCCAGCTCCCTGGAGACCATTCGCCACATGGTCGCTTCCGGCCTGGGTATTTCGATCCTGCCGTTGTCGGCGGTAGACAGCCATCACTACGCCCCCGGCGTGATCGAAGTGCGCCCACTCACGCCACCGGTGCCCTTCCGCACCGTGGCCATCGCCTGGCGCGCCAGCTTCCCGCGCCCCAAAGCGATTGAGATCCTCGCCGACTCGATCCGCCTGTGCTCGGTGGCCAAACCGCCTGCTGCGAGCTAAGTAACGGTATGACAGAGCTGTCGCAGGTGCCGGTGACGGCACTCAAGGGTGTCGGTGAAGCCATGGCCGAGAAACTGGCCAAGGTCGGCCTGGAAAATCTTCAGGACGTGCTGTTCCACCTGCCGCTGCGCTACCAGGATCGCACCCGGGTCGTGCCCATTGGCCATTTGCGTCCCGGCCAGGACGCGGTGATCGAAGGCACTGTCAGTGGCGCCGACGTGGTGATGGGCAAGCGCCGCAGCCTGGTGGTGCGCCTGCAGGACGGTACCGGTGGCCTGAGCCTGCGCTTCTATCACTTCAGCAATGCGCAGAAAGACGGCCTCAAGCGCGGCACCCGCGTGCGCTGCTACGGCGAAGCGCGTCCAGGTGCGTCGGGCCTGGAGATCTATCACCCGGAGTACCGCGCCATTACCGGCGACGAACCGCCGCCGGTGGACACCACTCTCACGCCTATCTACCCGCTGACCGAAGGCCTCACCCAGCAGCGCCTGCGCCAGTTGTGCATGCAGACCCTGACGATGCTCGGCCCGCAAAGCCTGCCCGACTGGTTGCCGCTGGAGCTGGCGCGCGACTATCAACTGGCACCGCTGGCCGATGCGATTCGCTACCTGCACCACCCGCCGGCCGACGCCGATGTCGACGAGCTCGCCCTCGGCCATCACTGGGCGCAGCACCGCCTGGCCTTCGAAGAACTGCTGACCCATCAACTGTCCCAGCAGCGCTTGCGCGAAAGCATGCGCTCGCTGCGCGCTCCGGCGATGCCCAAGGCCACGCGCCTGCCCGCGCAATACCTGGCCAACCTGGGCTTTGCACCGACCGGCGCCCAGCAACGCGTCGGCAACGAAATTGCCTACGACCTCAGCCAGCAGGAACCGATGCTGCGCCTGATCCAGGGCGATGTGGGCGCAGGCAAGACCGTGGTCGCCGCCCTCGCAGCCTTGCAGGCCCTGGAAGCCGGGTACCAGGTCGCGCTGATGGCACCGACGGAAATCCTCGCTGAACAACACTTCATCACCTTCAAACGCTGGCTCGAGCCGCTGGGGTTGGAAGTCGCGTGGCTGGCCGGCAAGCTCAAGGGCAAGAACCGTGCAGCCGCCCTCGAGCAAATCGCCGCTGGCGCGCCCATGGTGGTGGGCACCCATGCATTGTTCCAGGACGAAGTGCAGTTCAAGAACCTGGCGCTGGTGATCATCGACGAACAGCACCGCTTCGGCGTGCAACAGCGCCTGGCTCTGCGCCAGAAAGGCGTGGGCGGGCGCATGAACCCGCACCAGTTGATCATGACCGCCACGCCGATCCCACGCACCCTGGCCATGAGTGCATACGCCGACCTCGACACCTCGATCCTCGACGAACTGCCGCCCGGCCGCACGCCGGTCAACACCGTGCTGGTCACCGACACGCGGCGCGTCGAAGTGATCGAGCGGGTGCGCGGCGCCTGCGCCGAAGGCCGCCAGGCGTACTGGGTGTGTACGCTGATCGAAGAGTCCGAAGAGCTGACCTGCCAGGCCGCCGAAACCACCTATGAAGACCTCACCAGCGCCCTGGGCGAACTCAAGGTCGGGCTGATCCATGGCCGTATGAAACCGGCCGAAAAAGCCGCGGTGATGGCCGAGTTCAAGGCCGGCAACCTGCAATTGCTGGTGGCCACCACCGTGATCGAAGTCGGTGTGGACGTGCCCAACGCCAGCCTGATGATCATTGAAAACCCCGAGCGCCTGGGCCTGGCTCAACTGCACCAATTGCGCGGCCGCGTCGGTCGGGGCAGCGCCGCCAGCCATTGCGTGCTGCTGTATCACCCGCCGCTGTCGCAGATCGGCCGCCAACGGCTGGGCATCATGCGCGAAACCAACGACGGTTTTGTCATTGCCGAAAAAGACCTCGAATTGCGCGGTCCCGGCGAAATGCTCGGCACCCGCCAGACCGGCCTGCTGCAATTCAAGGTCGCCGACCTGATGCGCGATGCCGACCTGCTGCCCGCCGTGCGCGATGCAGCGCAAGCGCTGCTGGAGCGCTGGCCGGAACATGTCAGCCCGTTGCTCAACCGCTGGCTGCGGCACGGGCAGCAATACGGCCAGGTCTGACGCCCCTCCCCCCTGTAGGAGCGAGCTTGCTCGCGAAAACCGCCCTGACGACGCGGTCATCCAGAATGCCAGCGTTATCGTTAACGATTTTCGCGAGCAAGCTCGCTCCTACAGGGGCCGCGCACCCGATCACAAACCAAAGTTAGTCAACCAACAGGTGTAACAAGCTGGTTATACTTCGGCGACTGTAAGAAATTGGATCAGGCCATGTCAGAAGTTGCCCTCGCTACAGCCCCACTGACCGCCCCGCCGGTCATTCGGGCGCTGCTCGCAAAGCTCGCCATTCCCTACACGGAAGTCATCGAACAGCCTGGCCTGAACCCTGCGCGAAAGGTCCAGGCGGTACTGCTCGAAGACGCCGTCGGCGCGCTCATGGTGCTGTTCCCCCAGAGCCAGTTGCTCGACCTCAACCGCCTTACCGAACTCACCGGGCGTCGGCTCACCGCTGTGGCGCCGGAGCGCGTTGAGCGACTATTGGGCACACATGAACTGAACCTGCTGCCGGGCCTGCCGCCACTCACCAGTTCGCCTTGCCTGTATGAAGGCTGCCTGCTCAACGAGCCGAGCCTGTTGGTGCATTCGGGCGAAGCCGGGTTGCTGCTGGAAATCGCCAGCGAGCACTTCAAGACCATGCTGACCAAAGCCAGCGCCGCGCAGTTTGGCGAGCCGCTGAGCAAGATTCGCCCCAACCTCGACCGCCCCAATGATGACCGTGAGGAAATCACCCAGGCGATGCAGGCCTTCACCGCCCGCCGTATTCAGCAACGCCTGGAAGCGACCATCGAGATCCCGCCGCTGGCCGATACCGCGCAGAAGATCATCAAACTGCGCGTCGACCCCAACGCCACCATCGATGACATCACCGGCGTGGTGGAAACCGACCCGGCCCTGGCCGCCCAGGTGGTGAGCTGGGCGGCGTCACCCTACTACGCTTCGCCGGGCAAGATCCGCTCGGTGGAAGACGCCATCGTGCGCGTACTGGGCTTCGATCTGGTGATCAACCTGGCGCTGGGCCTGGCCCTGGGTAAAACCCTGAGCCTGCCCAAGGACCGCCCGCACCCGTCCACGCCGTACTGGCACCAATCGATCTACACCGCCGCCGTGATTGAAGGCCTGACCCGCGCCATGCCCCGCGCCCAGCGCCCCGAAGCCGGCTTGACCTACCTCGCCGGCCTGCTGCATAACTTCGGCTACCTGCTGCTGGCCCACGTTTTCCCGCCGCACTTCTCGCTGATCTGCCGCCACCTGGAGGTCAACCCGCATGTGTGCCACAGCTATGTCGAGCAACACCTGCTCGGTATCAGCCGCGAGCAGATCGGTGCCTGGCTGATGCGCTACTGGGACATGCCGGACGAGCTGTCCACCGCTCTGCGCTTCCAACACGACCCCACCTATGACGGGCAGTACGCTGAATACCCGAACCTGGTGTGCCTGGCCGTGCGCCTGTTGCGCAGCCGAGGCATTGGTTCCGGGCCGGATGAGGCGATTCCGGATGCGCTGCTTGAGCGTCTGGGCTTGAGCCGTGAGAAGGCTGAGGAAGTGGTCGGTAAAGTGCTGGATGCCGAGGTGCTGTTGCGGGAGCTGGCTTCACAGTTCAGCCAGGGATGAATGTGTAGCCTGTCAGGCCGCTATCGGGGGCAAGCCCCCTCCCACATTTGATCGAGTTCCAGCGTTGGAATGTGGCCGAATGTGGGAGGGAGCTTGCTCCCGCTGAATCCAGCTCGGTCTCCCTGAAAGCCTACTTCTTTTTCTTCGGCTTCAAATACTTGGTCAACCCCTGGAACCAGATCACCAGCGCCGGGTTGCCCTTGATCTGGATCGACTTGTCCTGAATCCCCGTCATGAACGCCAGTTGCTTGTTCTTCGCCTGCATCGTGGCGAAGCCGTAGGCGGCATCCTTGAAGGCGATCGCAAACGCCGGCGCCGGGTGTACGCCCGAGCGGCTGGTGATGCGCTGGTCTTTGACGATGAAGTGACGGGCAACCTTGCCGTCGAGGGTCTGCAACTGGAAGGCCAGGTCTTTGTCACCCAGCTGCTGCTGGAAGGCGGGATTGGTGCGGCTGGCTTTGCCCATCATCAGGCCCAGCACCCACAGGAGAAGACGAAATTTCATGCACACGGCCTCGGTGTAATTATTGAGTGGCCGCAGCAGTGTAACGATTTGCAGGCAGAACGCCACCGATCTCGCGCTTTAGCAGGAGATCGGCTGGCGTTTAACGCTTATAGCAACATGTTACTTAAACGTTAGGGCAAGGCACCGGCGCCCAGTCGGCCAGGTTCGGATCACGGCAGCTGCCCTCAAGCTGAGCCTTGCCGGCGCTGGCGACCTGCTTGCTTTCAGCCTGCTTGGCCTGCACGGTCTGGATGCTCTTCTCGGTGGTCACCGCTTCTTGTGGCACCACTGGCAGCACTTTCTTTTTCGGCGGCTTGACGACTTTCTTGCCTTTGGCTGGCGGCGCGACCTGTGTGGTGTCGGCAGTGGCGACGGTGACCACATCATTACGCTGCACCCCCACTTGCTGCAGGTCTTTCTCGTAGGCCTGGGTGTAGTTGTTCAGGTCTTCGCTGGCTTTGCCGTTGACCGCAACGATCAGATCGTTGGATTCCTTCAGGCCTGCCACGATTTCCGCCAGGCGCTTGCGGCCTTCGGTATCGTTGACGGTCTTGGCCTTGCGGTCTGCCACCAGCTTGGTGAACGCGCTCTGATAGCACTGCTGCGAAGCCTTGGCATAGGCGGTGCTGCGGTCGATGTCAGAGGCGCTTTTGTTGAAGTCGGTGGAGTAGGAAGCAATGCGCTGGTTGTCATCGGCGATCTGCTTCTGACGCTCGGTGTAGTAGCCCGCCGCGCCGCCCGCCAGGGCACCGCCGGCTGCGCCGATAGCCGCGTTACGGCCGCGCTTTTCCTTGTCGCCGGTCAGGGCGCCGAGCAATGCACCGCCGGCCGCGCCAATAGCGGCGCCGCTCACGACTGACTTGGTCATGTTCGAATCGGTAGCGCGCAGGTGCTGCACCGGCTCGTAGCAGTTCGGGTAGTACTCGACTTTGGTGCTCGACGCGACCTTGGACGCAGGCGACGTAGCGCAACCGGTCAACACGGTGCTGAAACCAGCCGCGATCAGCAGCAGGTGACGCTTGGAAACCGACTTACGGGAAAAAAGCATAGGTGTGATCTCTATTAAGTTTGACTTGCCCAGCACGGCCCACCGCCGTCTGAGTCCCTTCCAAGCTCGCTGGACAGCCAACGATCAAGACCGCTGACCGCTCGCTGCGAGCAATTCCTTCAAGATCGTTGCCGGGTCGGCCCGCTGTTGCTTGCGGTAGTTGCCGACATGGCGAACGAACAGTGTTGCGCGCGTCACCAGGCTCTTGCCGAGCACCGGCTTGCGATCCAACTCTTCCTTGATCCGTTGAAACTGGGCCTGGATCACCGCATCGGTATAGCGCGTACCGGTGGCCAGGTTATCGATATAAATCGCCACCGCGCCATCCAGCGCGCTGCGCCCGTTGGCAATGGCCATGTCGAATAACTGCGCGCTGGCCGTGTCCTTGTTATCCACAGCCTGCTGGCGGCTCTTCTGCAGGTTGGCCAGGCGGATGTTGTAGTTGCTGATGGTCTCGGCCACCAACGCTGCAGACTGGATCAGGTTGCCCGCCGCTTCTTCGCGTTGCTGGGCGATCAGCGAAACGTTGCGCTTGAGTTCTTCGTTGACCAGCCCCAGTTCGGCTTGCAGCTTGGGATCAACGCTGGCGGCGATGATGCTGTCCAGGCGCTTGGTCGGGTCCTGAGCGTCGTCGATGGCGTCGGTCAGCGAGGCGAGGCGTCCTTCTTTCTGCCACTGGGCGAACAGTTCCTTGTAGCGCGAGCGCGGCGCCGACAGCGCGCCAATCGCCACGCGAAAGCCGGTGGTCTCGTTGCTTTGCTCGGTGCCATCGGCGCCAAACAGCGGGTACTCGCGGCGCATGCCGGTAAACAACGTGCCTTCGCCCTCCAGGTAATTGCCGCCCTTGACCACGAAGCCGCCATAAGTGCCCTGGCGGCGCCCTGCGTGCACCAGCTGGAAGGATTCCTGAACCATTTCCGCAGCGTTGCCGATTACATCGAACATACCGATCGGGTTGGGCAATTTGGTGCCGATGGGCATCAACCGCGCCGCCTGTCCGGTGCCTCCCGCAACTTGATTGAACACCGCGTAGTCGCCCAGGGGTCCGTCGTTTTCACTGCCCTCGATGCGGCGTGGAAACAGGCGCCCTTCCAAATCCTGACGACTCACCGCCTGGCCACCGCGCGCGGCGTACTCCCATTCGACTTCGGTGGGCAGGCGCACAAAGCCCAGGCCGCCGTCTTCGGCCGAGGCACCGCGGCCGCTCACCGGCAGCAACTCGCGGTGGTATTTCATCAGCCAGGCGCTGTACACCGCCGAGAAACGCTCGGCCTCGAAACGCGACAATTTCACTTTAGGCAAACGCCCGGCCATCCCCTCAGGCGCATCGCAGGCCGGAGCCGGTTCGCCGCTGGCCAGGGACTGCGCCTGGGACATCACTTGGGCGTACTGGCGGGCCGTCACTTCGTACTTGCCGATGAAGTACAGCATCGGCTTGAGCGGGGTTTTGGCGTCGGTTTTCGGCATCAGCGGCGCGATGATCTTGTTCCAGTCTTTCGGCAGATCCTTGAGGGTGAACTGGCCGTTGATGAAGTCGCGGCGATAGCCGGAAATAAACGACTGCTGGTAGCCCGCCTCGCCTTCGGCAAAGGGATAGCCGAGGCTGACTTCGCGGTCGTCCAGGGTGCCCTGGGCCAACACGTAGGCGTAGCGAAACACCATCTGGCCTTCGCACGGCAGCGGCAGGCTCACGTCGTCCGGCAACGGCTTGGGGTTGTCGAGCTTGTCGCTTGCTTCATCGGCCCAGGCCAGTGAGGCCAGGCTCAGCGCCACACAGGCGCCCAGTAACTTAAACATCTCTGATTCCTTCGCAAGACTGGATACGCGCCACTCGCCAACCCCCACACGCCGCCGCCACGGCGCTGACGCCGAGCACGGCAGCCAGGGCCAGGCCGTAGTGACGCGCCAACAGATGGCTGGCGTATTCGCCCGGCACCTGCACGAATAATCGGTTCAAACCCGCTTCGGCCAGCCCATACAGCCCGGCACTGAGCACCGCGGCAATACTCGCGCTGTACAGCGCCTGCAGCACCACGAACAGCAACAGCGCCGCGGTGGAAAATCCCAGCAGGCGCAACACTGACAACTCCCGTCGCTTACGCGCCACCGCAGCCAACGCGCCGGCGAAGGTCGCGGCAAACGCACCGGCCAGGGCCAACCCGCAGATGATCCAGAATACGATCGACAGGTTGCGACTCAACGACTGCACCTGGGCGATGGTCGGTGCCTGGGTCGACACCGGCAGATTCTGCCCGGCGAAATAGAGGCGCAGCGGTTCCACGTCGGTGAGTCCGCGCGCATACAAACGAAACGCCGGGTACACCCGCTGCTCGCCCACCGCCACGGCGTCACCCTCCCATCCCAACGCCGGCACTGCGCGGCCATCGCGATAATCTTCCACCGCCTCCAGCAACGCCAGATCCGCAAACAGCCCGTCACGCGCGAAAGCCTCCAACGGCAATACCGCCCGCACCTGCAACCGCGCTCGCTGGGCCTCGACGCGCCCGGCCAGTTGCCGCGCAAAGCGCGTCTCCAGCCAGTCGCCGGGCCGCGCCGCGAGCTTCTCGGCGGCGGTATGGCTGAGCACGATCTGGTCCAGACCCTCAGGTATCGGCAAGCCGACCAGCAGCGGGTCGCCCGGCGCGGTCGGCAGCATTTCCAGGACCAAGGCGCCCACCTGCGCGGTCGCCGCAATCTGCCGCGTACGCGGTATGGCAAACGCCACATCGCTGCGCTGGCCAAGCTGCTCGACGAAAGCGCTGCTGAATCGACCGCCGCCCAACGGAATAATTTCACGGGTAGCGGGGTCGGTCTCCAGGCGTTGGGTCAAACTGCCAACCAGTCCAAATTTCAGGCCAAATAACACCAGCAACGGCGCGATGACCGCCACCAGTGCCAGCACCGAGCAGGCCGACAGCCACGCATCGTTGCGGTAGTCCTGCCAGGCAAGCGACGCAACCAGACCGATGCGCATCAGCAGGCCTCCCCGAGCGTGGCCGTGACACCGCCGTCGGCATCGCGTCGGCAACCGATGCGGTGCACCTGCAAGCCGCTGGCGCGGGCCAAGGGTTCATCATGCGTGGCGATCACACAGGCGGCGCGGTGTTCACGGGCCTGGGCCAGCAGTGCCTGCATCACGCGCTCGGCATTGAGCGGGTCGAGGGACGCCGTCGGCTCATCGGCCAACACCAGTTGCGGTGCATGGGCCAGGGCGCGGGCGCAGCTCACGCGTTGGCGCTGGCCCACCGACAGCGCCGCCGGACGCTTGTCCAGTTGATCGCTGATTTGCAGCTGCTCGGCCAGGCGCGCCACGCTGCCGTCGTCCTTCAAACCCAGCAACTGCCGGGACAAGGCAATATTGCCGCGTACATCGAGAAATTCGAGCAGCCCGCCGGTTTGCAGCACATAGCCCAGATGCCGGCTGCGCAATCGGGCCAGGTCGGTCTGCCGGTCCGCGCGCCACAGCCCATCGATGTCGACCTGGTTGAGTTCGAACTGCCCGATCCGGTCCGGCGCCAGCACCAGTGCGAGCATATCCAGCAAGGTGCTTTTGCCGCAGCCGCTGGGCCCGACAATCGCCAACTGCTCACCCGCACGCACGTGCAGCGCCGGAATCACCAGGCTGTAGCGCTGGCTGCCGACGCCCCGGCTCTTGTGCACCGCGTTCAGGCTCAGCATCACGGCAACGTCGACAACGGCACGCGGTACAACGCATCGCCCGGCTCGGCATCGCCGAACCGCACCCAGTTGGCCAGGTCATTGTGGAAGGTCTCGTAGAGACGGATTTTCGAATCCAGCTCGTCGATAAAATCTTCCTGCTCGGCCACGCTCAACGACAACCACAGGTCCTGGGTCATGTTCAGCGATTTGCTGCGATACGGCAGCCCCTCCAGGTACTCGCCCAACAGGCCGCCGTCGGCCAGGTTGCCGCCCTTGCGCAGGGCTTGCGGGTCACGGCTCATGTAGGCCGACGCGCTGGCAATTTCCTGGAAGAAGTCCTTGGGCGAGCTTTGGGTCTTGCGCGCCGCATCGACGATTAATTTCAGCGACTGCTGCAAGTCGTTCAGCTGCAATTTGGTCAGCATCACGCACACCTGGAACGCCGGCAGCGCCGGGTTGGTCAGGTCGCGGTCGGCGGTCCAGGCGCTGACCAGTTGCGGTGCCTGGCTTGCGGTTTTACGGCCGAGGAAGTCCATGTGCATGGCATAGCCGACGGCTGCGGATTTGTCCGCCAGGCTCGGCGCGGCACTGAGCAAAGGCACTGGCTGCGGCGTGTTGCTGCGCACCTGATGCACGAGGTTGGCGAACACCGTGCCGATCTCATCGACACGCTCACCCAGCTTGCGTACATCGCCGCCCGGCACCGGCGTGTACAGGTCGCCGATCTGCGGGTTGGCGTCGGCGGTCAGGACGCGATACTGACTCTCGGCGCCGGCATGGGTTTTCTTGCCGGCATCGGTGCGCAGATGCAACGCGTAGATCTTGATCTGCTTGCCCAGCGCCGCCTGGCGCACTTCGGCTTCGTTCATCTGGGTGGCGGCGAACGGGTCGTTCTTGCGCAGCGCACCGGCATCGGAGACCAGCAGGATGATGCGCCCGCCGTAGCCGGACCAGTCCATGCCGTCCACCGCCTGCATCACGCCGGCAAACGCGTCTTCGTTGAACGAGTGGCTGGACACCGTCGAGGCCTTGACCTGCCGCGCCATGTCGAGGAAACGCTGCGGATCGCGGCCCTGATCAAGGGTGATCAGGGTTTTGGCCACGTATTCCAGGCCGGGGGTTTTCTTGATGCTGTTGCGAAAGCCCACCAGGCCGAAGCTGACGCTGTCCAGCTCGCCGCGCTCGGCGATGCGGGTTTGCAGCTCGTGCACCACGTCGCGCACTTGATCGATATAGGGCTGCATCGACACAGTGGTGTCGACCACCAGCACCACAGCGGTACGGAAGGCGTCGGCATGGGCACTGAGCGCGGGCGCCGAAGGCTTGGCGACCGCGCTGCTGCCAGGGTCGATGGACGCCACGTTGAGCAACTGCACCGGTTGGCCGTTTTCGTCGAAGCTCTCTTTGGAATCAAAAATCGGCAACAGGTAGAACTGGTCTTGCGGCACCGCGCTGGCGGTGGGTTCCAGGGCCAGGACTTGCTGGTTGTCCTCACGGTTACTTTGCGCCTTGGCCAACGCACTTTTCGCCGCAGCCGGATCGCCCAACAGTTTTTCCACCTCGCCGGACTGACGCAGGAACATCACTGGCGCACGCCCCGAGCGTTCGGTGAACTTGAGCACCAGGCTTTGTTTCCAGTCACTGACTTGGGAGGCGGGCAACCAACCGTCGCTGCGCCCGTCGGTAGCGGCGCCGACACGCACCCAAGGGCTGCCGTCGATATCTTTGCGCTGGTACACGTAGAGCACGGAAAACGCGGGTAGCGCCTCGCCCGGCGCGCTGCCCGCCTCGTTGGAAAGCTTGGCGCCGGGCTTGCTGAGCACGCGCTGGAACAGCGTTTTCTTGCCCGCCATCAGCAACGGTCGTTGACCACCGTCCACTTCAGCGACGGCTACGGGCGGCGTCACCTTGGGAACCACGGCAGCCGGCGGTTGGGCAGGCTCATCGCTACCGCTCAGCCACCAATAGCTGGCACCACCGATGGCCAGTGCCACCGCAACCGCCACCGCGGCCAATGCCAGCACCGGCCCACGGCGCTGTTCGGACGGGGCGTTGTGCTGCGTTGGCGTCACGACCGGTTGGCGCACTATCGGCTGCGGCTGCGGTTTGTCGGTGGGTATGTCGACGGTGACAGGGGTCATGCCCGCCAGGTCAAAACTCAGTGGAATCGGCAGCGGCCGCACCAGGGTAGCCTCCGGCGACTCCGCCGGCAGGTTGTCCAGGGCCAGCAGTAATGCGTCGGCATCCGCGAAACGCTCCGCCGGATCCTTGGCCAACAAC
Source organism: Pseudomonas sp. 37 R 15 (assembly GCF_900004865.1). Classification (NCBI taxonomy): domain Bacteria; kingdom Pseudomonadati; phylum Pseudomonadota; class Gammaproteobacteria; order Pseudomonadales; family Pseudomonadaceae; genus Pseudomonas; species Pseudomonas sp. 37 R 15. The sequence continues at coordinate 64,149 of NZ_CVTV01000061.1, forward strand.
TTGCGCAGCACCTCCTGGTAACGGCCGTGGTGCACCGGCAATTCCGGCAACGGCTCAGTCAGGTGCGCGAGCGCCGTCGAAAGCGCATCGGTTCCGCGGTACGGCAGCTCGCCGACCAGGATTTCGTACAGCACCACGCCCAGCGCATACAGGTCGGCGCGGCCGTCGATCTCCTGGCCGCGTGCCTGTTCCGGGCTCATGTAGCTCGGCGTGCCCACGGCGAAGCCGGCCTGGGTGAACTGGGTGCGGTCGTCCAGGGACTTGGCGATACCGAAGTCCGACAACACCGCCGTGCCATCGGCGCGGAACAGGATGTTTGCCGGTTTCACATCGCGGTGTACCAGCCCCTGTGCATGGGCATAACCGAGCGCCGAGGCAATCTGGCGGATCAGCGTCACGCCCTGCTCCGGGGTCAGCCCGGCGGCAATGCGCTCTTTGAGCGTACCGTTGGGCAGGTACTCCATGGCCATGTAATACATTTCACCGACATTGCCGATGTCATGAATGGTCACCGTGTGCGGGTGCGACAGGCGCGCCAGGGTCTTGCCCTCGCGCAGGAAGCGTTCGCAGAACGTCGGGTCGGCCGCCAGGGCCGCCGCCATCACCTTCAACGCCACCTTGCGTTCCAGCGAGCGCTGGGTCGCCAGGTAGACGTTGGCCATGGCGCCTTCGCCGATTTCGCCTTCGATGGCATAGCCCGGGATCTCGATGATCATGACGAGACCTTCACGACGATCGTGGTGATGTTGTCCGGCGCGCCGCGATTGAGCCCCAGGTGGACCAGGCTGCGCACGATTTCATCCGGCGCGTCATGGCCGAGCACTTCGCCAATCTCATGATCCTCGACGGTCTTGGTCAGGCCGTCGCTGCACAGCAGGTAGCTGTCGCCGGGGGCGATCAACAGCTCCACCGAGGCCACGTTCAGTTGCGCTTCCACGCCCACCGCGCGGGTGACGATATTGGCGCGTGGGTGCACGCGGGCATCGGCTTCGCTGAGCAGGCCGCTGTCTTGCAGGTCCTGCACATAGCTGTGATCGCGGGAGAGGCTTTCCAGCTCACCGTCGCGCAGGCGGTACAGGCGACTGTCGCCGGCCCACAGGCACACCCCACGCAAGCCGCGTGCGGCCAGCACCACCACGGTGCTGCCCATCATGGTCACGCCACGGTTGGCGGTTTCTTCGCGTACCGCCGCGTTGATGCGAATCAGGTCGTTGCGCAAGGCGGCCGCGTATTCGTCGAGGGAGCGCCCCACCGGTACAGCGCGCAAGCTGTCGACGATCAGGCTGCTGACGTAATCCCCCGCCGCGTGCCCGCCCATGCCATCGGCCACCACCCACAGGCGGTTCTCCGGCAGCTCCAGGCAAGCATCTTCGTTGACCTGGCGGACCATGCCCACATGGCTTTTGCTCGCGGATTTGTAAGTCGCCCCCATCTACACCACACCTTCTTGTCCGAGCAGAAACTGCGCAAAATCGCTGGCGGCAGGCAAGCCCTGACACCGTAATAAACCGGGAGAAATACGCTGCGAACCGCGTCCCCACCACAGGCTGGCACCTTCGCAGGCTTGTTCGGCCAGCGCCGTCATGCGCCCGTGGGGCACGGTGGCGGCCACGCGTTGCAGGCCGGCGAAGCGGCTGTCGAGCGCACGCGGCTCAGTCGTCGGCACGCCAAGGCGGTCGAGGCCAGCGCTGAAACCTTCAAACGTTGCGCCGCTGTCCAGGGTGCCGAGCAGCAGCTCCTCGGCCTGCTCGAACCACCCATCCGGCCCGCCCACCAGGGAGGCGGGGTTGGTGTCGTGATCGAGCAACACCACCACGGCCAGCGGAAAATACCGCCCGACCCGATCGATACTCGGCATCACCACACCCGCCGCCGCATCCGGTCCGCACACCCCGGGCGCCAAGACAAAGCGCCACAGCGGGCTGACCAGGTAAGCGTTGAGCCAGCCGCCGCCCAGGCTGTTCTGGCTGGCGAGCAGCCCCGCCGCCAGCCAGCTGTCCCAGGGGCCGATAAAGCTCTGGGGCAAGGCGCGGCTGACAAAATCACCACGACTGGCCAACTTGCCGTAGAAACCCAGCGTCGTCATAGCCGCTCCGGCAAGCTGAAGCCGCTGAGCACGCGGCTCTTGAACGGGTTGAAGGCGCTGTTGGCGCGCAATTCGTAAGCGATGCTCGCGCCGTCGACCCGCAGGCGCAGGTTGAAGCGGTCCGGCGAGTTGCCGGCGGTCAGGTCCGATTGCTCCAGCAGGCGGAACCAGGCCCACGGGCCGTCCAGCGTCACACCGGAACGCCCGCTGGCCGAGGGCGGCATGATGGAAATACGCACCACGCCAATGCTGCCGGGGTTCGGCCATTGCATCGCCACCGGGCGGCTCGGGCCGTGGTCATAGCTCAGTTGCTGGCCGTCGAGGTCCAGCAGGAACTGGGTGATGGTCGGGTCCATCGACACCGGCTTGAGTTCGAAGCGCACCACAGGTTGCGTGCCCCCGGACCTGAAGAACGCATCGCGAATAGCCGCCGCGCGCTGGAAGGTCTGCAGCACGCCCGGCGCGATACCGAGCTTCTGCGCCGCGCCCGGCTGCCAGCGCCAGGTCTGCGCCGAGGTATCCACATAGGGCTGCAGGTACTTACGGAAGTAGTTATCCATCACCCCGCCGACGCCGAAGAACTGGCCGAAGTCATCCAGGGTCGCGTCCCGCGCACTGCCGGGCGACATCGGATAGCGTCCGGCCAGGGACTGGCGATACACGTTGACCACTTCGCTGACCCAGGCCGCGTTCAACTGGTTACGCACCCCGCCCATCATGCTGTTGGTGGTGGAATTGACCACCGACTTGACCATGCCCTGCACCAGCGGCGGTTGGCGCTCGGCATTCAGGCTGACCCGCGTGGCCGCAGCCGCCGCCTGGTTCTTGGCTTCGCCGAGCAGCGCATCGCCGCTGGCACCCACCATGGCGCTGACCTGCACATACAGCGCATTCATGTCCGAGAGCAGGCTGTCGATGGCCGCCGGCTCGCCTTCGTTTTTACTGACGATGCTGTTGAGTTCGGCAAAGTGCGCGGTGACTGGATCATCCGCAGCCACCGGCGCATTCGCCGTGGGTTGTTCCTGGCCGAGCAAGCTGCCCAAGCGCTCCTTGAGCTTGTCGACACCGCCTTCCACCGGCACACCCTTGGCGGCCAGTTGACGCTCTTCGGCCTGCAGGTCGGTTTCCCTGGCCACCGCCACCAGCAGCTTTTTCAGCGGTGAGGTCGGCCCCGAGATAACCCGCAGCACGTCGGCGGCCTGGGCCACGCTGGTGATCGGCACAAAGTCGATGTCGGCGAGCAACGCGTCCCACTGGCGCTGATAGTCCTGGAAATACAGGCGGCGCACATCGGCGGCCAGGCTCACCACGTTCTGCTGGTCGGCCTGTTCCTGGCCCAGGACCCATTGCTCTTCAGCCAGGGTGCCAGTCTGGTTCAGGCTGCTCAACAAAAACGCCTGGCGATAGCCCTTGGCGGTGAAGAAACCACTCAACGGCTCGCCCAACGGCTTGCCGCTCTTGCGACTGAACACCAGCGCGGCATCACGGCCGGCCGCTTCGTTGAGGCGAAAGTCCGCAATACCTTCAGGCAGTTTCTGGCGCTTGACCCGGTCGTAGACACGCTGGGCCACCGGCAATTGTTGCAATTGGCGGCGCAGGTCGTCGATCAGGCGTGGGTCAAGACGCGCAGTCGGTGGGTGACGGTCAAACAGTGCCTGCAAGTGCCCGGTCAAGGCCTGGCGCTGATCGGCCGGCAGGTCGCGTGGCAGGTTGCGGTCCCAGTCGAGGGCGATCCAGGCCTTGATGAAGTCCGGGTCGTAATGCTCATTGTCGGCCAGCATCAGATAGGCCTTGAGGCCTTCGTAGAGGAAGTCCGAGTTGCCGCCGCCGTGCAGTTGTTCTTCGATGCGCGTGACCAGGCGCGGGGCGAAGACCGCGATCAGCAACTTGCGATAGACGCTCGCGGATTCGGCTTCGAGCATGTCGCCCTGGTACAGCCCCAGCCCTTCGGACCAGCTTGGCGAATCGCCGGCCAGGTGCTTCACCGCGTTGAGCAAAGGCAGCACGGCCAATACGTCACGCTGCGCCGGGCTCAGGTTCTGCACGGTCTGGCCCAGGGGAGCGACTTTCTGATCGACTTGGGCGATATACGCCTGGTTGGCGCGATAACTCACCCACCACAGGCTGCTGACCACCACCACCAAGGCCACCGTGGCCGCGAGGACACCCCGGGCGAGCCACTTGCGACGGAGCTCGACTTTCGGGTTCACCCCGACCAGGCCACGTTCGGCAAAGGCCACGGCGGTGAAGAGTTTTTCGATGAAGTAACTGCGCCCGGTGCCGCTCTGGCGCGCCAAGTGTTGGCGGTCCAGGTTCATGCTCTGGGCCATGGCGCCGATCAGACGGTCAATCGGGCTGCCTTCCTGGGTGCCGCTGGTGAAGTACACGCCGCGCAGCAGCGCACGCTCTTCAAAGGCATTGGGTTTGAACACGCCCTCGAGGAAGCTCTGCAGGCAGTCCTTCAATGCGCCGAACTGCTGCGGGAAACCGTAGATCAGGTCGCGCCGCGCCGGGTCGCGTTCCTGTTGCAGGCGTTCCACCAGGCGTTCGTTAAGACGCTGTTCCAGACCGGCGAATTCGCTTTGCAGATGCGCCAACGGGCTGTCGCTATGCTTGCCGTCGTCCAGGGCAAAGGTCATGCCCCACACCTGGGCGCGCTCTTCCTTGCTCAGGTTGTCGAAGAACTCCATGAAGCCCGGCACCAGGTCGAGCTTGGTCAGCATCAGGTAGATCGGGAAACGCACGCCCAATTGGGTGTACAGCTCCTGGATACGCAGGCGAATCGCGGCGGCATGGGCGGCGCGCTCGGCATCGGTGCCCAGCAGCAGGTCCGACAGGCTGATGGCAATGAAGGCACCGTCGATGGGCCGACGTGAGCGCTGCTTTTTCAGCAGGTCGAGAAAGCCCAGCCACGCGGCTTTATCCACCGTCGAGTTGCTGTCCTGGGTGGTGTAGCGACCGGCGGTGTCGAGCAGTACGGCCTGGTCGGTAAACCACCAGTCGCAGTTGCGCGTGCCGCCGACGCCGCGCACCGCCCCCGCGCCCAATTGCGCAGCCAGGGGGAAGTGCAGCCCGGAATTGACCAGTGCGGTGGTCTTGCCCGAACCCGGCGGGCCGATGATCACGTACCACGGCAGCTCATACAGATTGCGGCGTTCGTCGCCACCGAGCTTGGCTTTCTTGAGCAGCGTGAGGGCTTCGTCCATGCGCTGGCGCAGGGTCGACAGCTCTTCGGCGGTCGCGACGCTATCGGGGTCGGCCGGGGTTTCGGCGGCCAGGCTGCGCATCACTTCGGCGGCCTGGCGGCGCGCCTGGATGATGCGCAACACGCGGTAGGCCATCCACAGTGCAAACACCAGGATGATCAGCGCCCAGCGGCGTCCCTCGGGCACCAGCACGTCGAGCAACGGCCCGACAAACCAGATGATCAGGCTCAGGGCGATCAACCCCAGCACGGGGATCACCCAGCGAATCATGAAACTGAAAAACGCCTTCACTCGACGCCCTCCGCCAATACGGTGATTTCAACCCGACGATTGCGGGCACGGCCTTCGGCAGTACTGTTGGTGGCCAACGGCTCGGTGTCGCTGCGGCCTTCGGCGCTGAAGCGCTCGGCCTGGCCGGTCTTGGCCGCGAGGATCTCCAGCACCGACTTGGCCCGCGCTTCGGACAGCGCCCAGTTCGACGGAAAGCGCAGGGTGGCAATCGGGCGGTTGTCGCTGTGGCCGGTGACACGCACCTGACCCTTGACCTTGCGGATGGCGTCAGCAATGCGCAGCATCAACGGCTGGTAGTCGTCGACGATGCTGGAACTGGCGGACGCAAACAGTTCATCGCCACGAATCGTCACCACAGAGCGGTCCACCTTGTCTTCCACGGCTACGCGGCCGGCCTTGATGTCTTCGGCCAGGAAGCCGGCCAGGCGTGGCCGCTCGATCACTTTCGGTTGCGCCACCGGACGGTCGATGGCTTGCACCGGAATCTCGCCCAGGGCATGGATATTCTTGAACACCGGCTCGGCATCCGAGGCCAGCTTCATGCGCAGGCCAAACAGCAACGCCAGCAGCAGCGCCAGGCCGATCGCCAGCGCAATCCACGGCGGCATGAATTGCGCCAGGCGATCGCGCGCCACGGTCACGCCGCGCCAGTGCGGCGACAGCTCACGCTCGTGTTCGCCACGGGCATTGCGAATCGCCGCGGCAGTGCGCTCGCGCAAGGCTTCCAATTGACTGCGCCCGTCGGTCATCACGCGGTAGCGGCCTTCAAAACCCAGGCACATGCACAGGTACAGCAGCTCCAGCAGGTACAGGCGCTCCCGTGGGCTTTGCAGGCAGTGGTCGAGCAACTGGAAGACCTTTTCACCGCCCCAGGCTTCGTTGTGCACGGTGATCAGCAAGCTCTGTTTGCCCCAATCGCTGGTGCTGCCCCAGGGCGTACTCAGCACGGCTTCGTCCAGGGCAGTGCACAGCGCGTAACGGGCCAGCAGCACTTCGTTGCGCGCCACGCCGGCGGCTTCGGCGCGCTCTTCAAACTGGCGCAGATAGGCCAATAACTGCGCGCGCAGGCTGGCCGGCGCCGGGTGTGCAAGGGTGTTACGCAACCGCGTCAGCAAGGCCAGCAACGGGCCGGCGGCGCTTTCCAGCGGGTTGAGGCCCTGGCTTTTGCCGGTGAGCATCGGCGCGGCCGGCATCGACAAAGGTGCAGGTTCCGCGCGCGCAGGTTCGGGTGCTCGGCCGCCCGGGCGCGGCATGAACTGTGTGCGGTCATCATCATTGGGATGCATCGCGGATTATCCTCGGATCGCCCAGAAGGCCAGGTTCAAGCCCGGGAACTGCCCGGCGATGTGGAAGGCGAAACCGCCGGAATTGCTCAACTGCTGCCAGTGTTCGCTGCCCCGGTCCAGCTCGTAATAGGTACTGCCTGCGTGGTAGGGCAATTGGCGTGGCGCCACCGGCAATGGCAGCAGGCCGATGCCCGGCAATTGCAGGTTGACCATGTCACGGATGTGCTCCACCGAGCCGACTTTGCTCTGCTGGCCGAAGCGCGCGCGCAGGGTTTCGCCGGGCACGTCGGCACGTACCACGAGGATGAAGCTGGCATTGTCGAGCAGGGTCTTGTCGGCCAGCATCGCCACGTGGATACCGTAGGCCTTCTCCACAATCGGGATCGGCGTGGCCTTGCTGTCGATCAGCATCGACAGCGCCTCACGCAGGGCGGCCATCACCGGGGCGAAGCTCAGGGCCAGGTCGTCGTGCTGGTACTGCGGGTATTCCTGGGGGCGGCGGCCAGAGGTCGAGAATGTCGAAAACTCACCGGCCAGGCTCACCAGCTCACTGAAGAAACGCTCCGGGTGCAGCGGGCTCAACTGGCTCAAATGCTGAATCAACGGCTGGGCGCGGTTGACCAGTTGCAGCAGCATGAAGTCGGCGATTTCCGATGCGCCGCCAGCGCCCGACGCCACCACACGGCCAGCCAGGGCTTCGCCACGCTGGTGCAGCAGGCCGAGCAGCTCGCTGCGAAAGGCCGTCAGCGGCTTGCTCGCGACCACGTCCAATACCGGCGGGATGTACGTGTCGTCGAGCACCAGTGCGCGGTCGGCGCGCTTTTCCTTGATGCGCACCAGCCCGATGGCGGCGTAATCGCTGATGCCGTCCTGGGCGGTCAGCAAACGCAACGCCCTGGAGCCCACAGCCACCGGCGCGCGGTTTTCGAAGGGCGCGTTGTCGTCGCGCACTTCACGCACCTGGCTCACATAACGCGCGGCCTCCAGGGCTTCACCTTCGTCCACCGTGTCACGCGCACCGGCACGCTTGAGCGGCAGGGCCAGGTACACCAGACCGTCGCGCAGGTTGTCGTCGATATTCAGCGGACTCGGCGCCAGATCGTCCTGGGGGATATTGAACGGCGTACCGTCAGGCAGCAGGCCACGGGCCGACACGATTGCCAGCTTGCCCTGGGCGAGCAGGCCCTGGTCGATCAGCAACTCGGAAAAGCCCCAGGCACCTGCAGACAACGGGCGGCTGCGGGCGTCGATCAGGTTTTCCAGGTAACGGTCATGCTGCTGGAAGTGCTGCGTTCCGATGAACATGCCTTCCGACCAGACCACGCGATTGTTCCAGGACATGGGGGCTCCGATTGCTTGTTATTGGGCTGGGCTGGAGGGGGTAGCCACGACGTCGGCGCGCACGGCACGCACATCGAGGCTGATCTGATATTCGGTGTATTGGCGCGGCGGCACGTTGATAACGGCGCGCCATTGCGCGCGGTCCAGCTCGCGATAGCCCACCAGCAGGCCGATCTGCCGGGTGGCCGGGTCGAGATCGCGCTGAACGCTCAGCTGTTGGCCGGGCTGGATCACCACTTCGTCCTGGTCCAGCAGGTCCAGGCCAAGCGTGGATTGCGCACGGTCAGCCAGGGCGAAGTAATCGGAGCGCGCGAACGTCGCGGCGTTTTTCAGCTCGAAAATACGCACCCGCACCGGGGCGGCCTGGCCGTTGGCGCCGGGGTTGAGCCCGGCGATCGCATGAAAATGCAGCTCGACGGCGGCAGTGTTCGCTTCAGCGTCGGCGGCGGCTTCGGGCTTGGCCGCGTCCTTGGCACACGCCGTCAGCAGCAGCGCGGTGGCGGCTGCAAGTAAAAACCTGGGAATCATCCTGCGTCCTCAATGACGTGTTTAGCTATCCGTTTTATCCATCACTGCGACGCGGCTCAGCGTCGCTGTCGTGCACTGTGCGCTTCGTAGGCCCGGCTGAATTCGCGGCCGAACAGGTCCTGGAAATCTTCCTGGGCCTCGCGGGAAATATTGTTGTAGAGCTCGGTGAATTGCTGCCAGTACTGGGCCTGGCGCGAGCCGTTGAAAATACTCGAGAGGCCGCCGGGCTTGCCCATGCGTTCCTCCAGCTGCGCCGGTTCAAAGCGCAGCAGCAAGTGCTTGAGCGCTGCTTCCACACCTGCCATCACGGCCAGTTGGTGCGCGCGCAGGTCGTCGAAGCTGTCACGCACGGCAGCGTCCGGCGCCATGAAGGCCGGGTTGCCGTGACGAAGCAGCAGCAGTAACGCTTCGTCGGCATTCGGAGCGAATTTCAACGGATTGTTTTCGGCGGGGCGGATCATGGTCTGCTGCATGCGAAATTCGCCCTTGAGGCTGGCGCGGGCACGCAACACGTCGATCAGGCCTTCGACCATCAGCCGGTAACTGCGGCCGATGCTTTCCATCTGGGCGCAGGCATCGGCCTGGTCCAGACGCAACTGATCGAGGCCGGCACCGCGCAGGAAAGCCTGCAAGAGATCGGCTTGTGGCTGGGCGTCGTCAGCGGGGAGCGCAACCGGCTCGACCACAGGCGGCGGCGCAATCACCGGCGCGGGGGGTGGCGCAACAGGGGCGAGCGGCGCGGGCGCGTCGCCAAGCAGGTCCCAGTCTTCGGGAATGACCGCACCGGCCACCGCCGGGGGTTCGGCCACCGGCACGGCAACCGGAGCCGGCGCACGGAAGTCATGTTGCTCGGAGGGCACGTGGTCTGCCACGGTGGCCGGTGGCACGGCAGCGGGGCTGAGGAAATCGAACAGGTCCGGCAGGGTCTCCATCGACGAAGCGCCATGAAACTGCGGCGCGATCATCGGTGTCGGCGCGGGCGGGCTCGCCACCGCGCCCATCAACGCCTCAAAGCTGTTCGGCGAATCACCGGCGAACGGCTGGCTGTCGACGGCCTGCACATTGAAGTCGATGCGCGCCTGGATTTCGTAATCGCCGATGCGAATCAACTCCCCATCCTGCAGCGGCTCGCTGTTACCACGGCGCAACCGGATGCCGGCGTTGACCAACTCCACACCGTTGGTACTGTTGTCGGTTAAATAATAACGGCCATCTTTGTACTGAATAACGCAATGTTGCGAGGAGACAAGGCGTTCGGGGTCGGGCAATACCCAGTCATTTTCCGAACTGCGGCCGATCGCCATCGAGCCCTGGTTCATGGACTTTTCGGCGCACTGCCCTGGGGTAATCTTGTGATAACTAGTGATAGTCAAACACAGCGACATCTTGCCTCCTTGCTGATACATCGCGCGCAGTCGAGACCTGGCCTACGCTTGCCTGAATATCGCCGCCAGGTCGTGGGACCGACCTTCCAAATCCGCATTTGCCAGCATGATCGCTGATCTTATCCGGCTTGCATGACAAAAATCCTCTGCGGGCGCAGCGTTCGACCCATCAGTCGCGCAGGTTGTTAAACACCGCACATCTGTCACAGAGGGCGAATAGCTTACCTTGACAAGGCATAAGTACTACACCAAAAATGCACAACTTCTTGAACATCAGTGATGGCACGATAGTGGCATTCTGAGGCTATGACCAAGAAAACATGCAAAGTTCACCGCGCAACTAATGCATGCATTGCCCGGCATCTAACGGGCTGATAGGGAGATCGAATTCTGTGGATGTGCCGTTGCTGCTCACCGCCGTTTCCGCGACTTCGCCCTGTGGCGAAGACATGGAATATGACGCGCAATTTCTGCAATTGGAACGTGATGCCAAGGGCCAGCCCGAGCGCAGCATGGGCGACTCGATCCTGCCCGCCGAGCCGCCGGAGTGGCGCAGCATCCAGCAACAGAGCCTCGACCTGTTGCAGCGCAGCAAAGACCTGCGCATCACCCACTTTCTGCTGCAAAGCACCCTCGCCCTCCAGGGCGTGGCCGGACTGGCCGAAGCGCTGACGCTGATCGATGCGTTGCTGCGCGATTACTGGGCCGACCTGCACCCACGCCTGGATGCCGACGACGATAACGATCCCACCGTGCGCATCAACGCCCTCACCGGCCTGACCTGCGACACCAATATTCGCCTGCTGCGCGAGAGCATCCTCACGCGCTCACGTACCTTCGGCCCTGTGACTCTGCGCGCGGCGCTCAACGCCAGCGGCCTGTTGAGCTTCCCCGATGAACAACTCGGCGCGCAGCAACTCAACGCCGCGTTCCTCGACAGCGACCCGGAGCACTTGCAGGCCACCCGCGATGCGCTGGTTGCCGCGCGCGCCGCCTGCGAAGCCATCGAACAACAGGTCAACGAACAGGTCGGTTCCGCCCAGGGCGTGGACCTCAGCGCCTTGAAGCAGCCGCTCAAGCAAGCCCTGCAATTGCTCAATCAAGCGGTGCCCGGCGCCGACAGCAGCAGCGAACCCGAGGCGGTCAATGAAGACCATGCCCCCTCGGTGGACTACGCCGCTGCCCCCGCTGCCCCGCGTCCGGTCGGCGATATCGCCAGCCGCGACGATGTGCTGCGCAGCCTCGACAAAATCCTTGCGTATTACACCCGGCACGAGCCTTCAAGCCCGCTGCCGGTGCTGTTGAACCGTGCGAAGAATCTGGTGCATGCCGATTTCGCGGCGATCGTGCGCAATCTGATTCCCGACGGCATGTCCCAATTTGAAAACCTGCGCGGCCCGGACAGCGAGTAAGCCGCCGGACCGTGCAGTAACAACACCGTCGCTCAAGCGACCAGGAGCAGCAACGTGGCGAAGCAAAGTTCTCAGAAATTCATCGCGCGCAACCGCGCGCCTCGAGTGCAGATCGAGTACGACGTCGAGCTTTACGGCGCCGAGAAAAAGGTCCAGCTGCCCTTCGTCATGGGCGTGATGGCCGACCTCGCCGGCAAACCAGCCGAGCCGCTGGCACCCGTGGCCGACCGCAAGTTCCTTGAAGTGGACGTCGACAACTTCGACTCGCGCCTCAAGGCCATGCAGCCACGCGTGGCGTTCCACGTACCCAATGAGCTGACAGGCGAAGGCAACCTGAGCCTGGACATCACCTTCGAAAGCATGGACGACTTCAGCCCGGCCGCCGTGGCGCGCAAGGTCGACTCGTTGAACCAGCTGCTCGAAGCCCGCACCCAGTTGGCCAACCTGCTGACCTACATGGACGGCAAGACCGGCGCTGAAGAAATCATCATGAAGGCGATCAAGGACCCGGCACTGCTCCAGGCACTTGCCAGTGCGCCCAAGCCTGCAGGGGAGCAGTAAGCATGACTGACAATACCGTTCGCGAAGGCGCGTCCAACCTGGGCGCCACCGAAGAAACCAGCGAGTTCGCCTCGCTGCTGATGCAGGAATTCAAGCCCAAGACCGAGCGCGCTCGCGAAGCCGTGGAGACCGCCGTACGCACCCTGGCCGAACAGGCCCTGGCGCAAACCGACCTGGTGTCCAACGACGCGATCAAGTCGATCGAGTCGATCATCGCCGCGATCGACGCCAAGCTCACCGCCCAGGTCAACCAGATCATCCACCATCAGGATTTCCAGCAGCTGGAAAGCGCCTGGCGTGGCCTGCATTACCTGGTCAACAACACCGAGAGCGATGAGCAGCTGAAGATTCGCGTGCTCAACATTTCCAAGCCGGACCTGCACAAGACCCTGAAGAAATTCAAAGGTACGGCGTGGGACCAGAGCCCGATCTTCAAGAAAATGTACGAAGAAGAGTACGGCCAGTTCGGCGGTGAACCTTATGGCTGCCTGGTGGGTGACTATTACTTCGACCAGTCGCCGCCCGATGTGGAATTGCTGGGCGAGCTGTCGAAAGTCTGCGCCGCCATGCACTCGCCGTTCATCGCTGCCGCGTCGCCGACCGTGATGGGCATGGGCTCCTGGCAGGAACTGTCGAACCCGCGCGACCTGACCAAGATCTTCACTACCCCGGAATACGCCGGCTGGCGCTCGCTGCGTGAATCGGAAGATTCGCGCTACATCGGCCTGACCATGCCGCGCTTCCTCGCGCGCCTGCCGTATGGCGCCAAGACCGACCCGGTGGAAGCCTTCGCCTTCGAAGAAAACACCGACGGCGCCGACAGCTCCAAGTACACCTGGGCCAACGCCGCATACGCGATGGCGGTGAACATCAACCGTTCGTTCAAGCACTACGGCTGGTGCTCGCGCATCCGTGGCATCGAGTCCGGCGGCGAAGTGGAAAACCTGCCGGCCCACACGTTCCCGACCGATGACGGTGGCGTGGACATGAAGTGCCCGACCGAAATCGCCATCAGCGACCGCCGTGAAGCGGAGCTGGCGAAGAACGGTTTCATGCCGCTGCTGCACAAGAAAAACACTGACTTCGCCGCGTTCATCGGCGCCCAGTCGCTGCAGAAACCGGCCGAATACGACGACCCGGACGCCACCGCCAACGCCAACCTGGCCGCGCGCCTGCCGTACCTGTTCGCCACCTGCCGTTTCGCCCACTACTTGAAGTGCATCGTGCGCGACAAGGTCGGCTCCTTCAAAGAGAAGGACGAGATGCAGCGCTGGTTGCAGGACTGGATCCTCAACTACGTCGATGGCGATCCTGCGCACTCCACCGAGACCACCAAGGCCCAGCACCCGTTGGCGGCTGCCGAAGTGATCGTGGAAGAAGTCGAAGGCAACCCGGGGTATTACAACTCCAAGTTCTACCTGCGCCCGCACTACCAGCTTGAAGGGCTGACGGTGTCGTTGCGCCTGGTATCGAAGCTGCCTTCGGCCAAGAGCGCTTAAGTAATTCGCTCTTCTGTGGGAGGGGGCTTGCCCCCGATAGCATCACCTCGGTCGGCCTCACAAACCGAGTTGCCTGCATCGGGGGCAAGCCCCCTCCCACACAAAAGCAATGGCCCTTTTGGGGCATAACCAAATTCAGTGGCTGAGTCCACACAGGGAGAAAACATGGCTGTTGATATTTTCATCAAGATCGGCGACATCAAGGGCGAGTCCATGGACAAGGCCCACAAGGACGAAATCGACGTGCTGAACTGGAGCTGGGGCATGGCCCAGTCCGGCAACATGCATGTGGGCGGTGGCGGCGGCGCGGGCAAGGTGAATATCCAGGACCTGTCGCTGACCAAATACGTCGACAAGGCGTCGCCGAACCTGATGATGCACTGCGCCAGCGGCAAGCACATCGACAAGGTCAAGCTGACCGTGCGCAAGGCCGGTGGCGAAAGCCAGGTCGAGTACATGGTGATCAACCTGGAAGAAGTGCTGGTCACCTCGCTGAGCACCGGCGGTTCGGGCACCGATGACCGCCTGACCGAAAACGTCACCCTGAACTTCGCCCAAGTGATGGTCGACTACCAGCCGCAGAAAGCCGACGGCACCAAAGACGGCGGCGCGATCAAGTTTGGCTGGAACATCCGTTCCAACACCAAGCGCTGATAGCCCCTGCAGCCGTGGCCTTGCGTCACGGCTGCAGACATTTTGTCCCTCCCGCAACCCGTCCGTGGAGCTGCTTTGGTGGTAACTGAAATCGCTTCCCGCGACCGTCTGCAACCGTCCCTGCTGGACCGGTTGACCGACGACGACCCAACCAATCCCAAGGAAAGCGCCGACAAACGCGTGCTGTCCCTGACCCAATTGAAAGCCTCGGTACTGCGCGACCTGGCGTGGCTGCTCAACACCACGTCGTTGCTCGATGCCGATGCCACGCTGCACACCCCGGCCGGTACGTCGGTGGTCAATTACGGCCTGCCGGCGCTGGCGGGCAACAGTGTTTCCAGCGTGGATATCAAGGCCCTGGAAGCCCTGATCTACCAGGCCATTGCCACCTTCGAGCCGCGCATCCTGCGCCACACCCTGCGGGTCAAAGCCCGTGTCGGCCAGGGCGAGATGAATCACAACGCCCTGAGTTTCGAAATCGAAGGCGACCTGTGGGCGCAACCGGTGCCGTTGCGCCTGTTGCTGCAGACCGATCTGGACCTGGAATCCGGGCATGTGCGCGTGGTCAATGCCGACCAGCGGAGACGCCCATGAACCCGCGCCTGCTGGAGCTGTACAACCAGGAACTGCACCACGTGCGCGAAAGCGCCGCCGAGTTCGCCAAGGAATACCCGAAGATCGCCAGTCGGCTGACCCTGTCCGGTATGGACTGCGCCGACCCGTACGTCGAACGCTTGCTCGAAGGCTTTGCCTACCTCACGGCCCGCGTGCAGCTCAAGCTCGACGCCGAGTACCCGACCTTCACCCACAACCTGCTGGAAATCGCCTACCCGCACTACCTGGCACCGACGCCGTCAATGACCGTGGTGCAGCTGCAGACCGACCCCGACGAAGGCTCCCTCGGCGGCGGCTTCCCGCTGCCCCGCGACACCGTACTGCGCGCCGCCCTGGGCCGTGAAACCCAGACCTGCTGCGAGTACCGCACCGCGCACCCGGTGACGCTGTGGCCGCTGCAGGTCAGCCATGCAGAGTACTTCGGCAACCCGTCCGCCGTGCTCGGCCGCCTGGCCGCCAGCGAACCGAAAGCCAAGGCCGGTCTGCGCCTGACCCTGCGCACCGGCGCCGAATTGCCGTTCAACAGCCTCGAGCTGGACAACCTGCCGCTGTACCTCAGCGGCGCCGATGAGCAGCCGTTCCGCCTCTACGAACAACTGCTGGGCAACGCCTGCGCGGTGTTCGCGCGCAAGCCCGGTGGCGACTGGGTTGAGCGCCTGCCTCAGGATGCCTTGCGTTCACGCGGTTTCGACGATGCCGACGCGGCCATGCCGGTGGTGGCGCGGGCGTTCCAGGGCTATCGGTTGTTGCAGGAGTACTTCGCCCTGCCCCACCGTTTCCTGTTTGTCGAATTCGCCGAACTGAGCCGCGCAGTCAAACGTTGCGACGGCCAGGAGCTGGAGTTGATCGTGCTGTTCGACCGTCACGACCCCAGCCTGGAAGGCAGCGTCGGCGCGGCGCAGTTCCTGCCGTTCTGCACGCCAGCGATCAACCTGTTCCCCAAGCGCGTGGACCGTATTCACTTGTCTGATCGGGTCAACGAACACCATGTGATCGCCGACCGCACCCGGCCGATGGATTTCGAGATTCACTCCCTGAGCGGCATCACTGGCCACGGCACCGGGCCGGAGCAGCCGTTTTTGCCGTTTTACGCCGTGCGCGATCCTTCCCGCTATGGGCGCGACCAGGCCTATTACACGGTACGCCGCGAACCCCGCGTGCTGTCCAGTGACCAGCGTCGCAACGGCCCGCGTTCCACCTATGTGGGCAGCGAAACCTTCGTCAGCCTGGTGGACAGCCGCCAGGCGCCGTATCGGCATGACCTGCGCCAGCTCGGCGTGACGGCGCTGTGCACCAACCGTGACTTGCCGTTGTTCATGAGCGTGGGCAACGGCAAGACCGATTTCACCCTCGCCGACAGCGCGCCGGTGCTCTCTGTGCGCTGCGTCGCAGGCCCCAGCCGCCCACGCGCCAGCCATGCCCACGACGCCAAGGCCTGGCGCCTGATCAGCCAGTTATCGCTCAATTACCTTTCCTTGAGCGAACAGGGCCAGGGGGCCGGCGCCTTGCGCGAACTGCTGCGCCTGTACGGCGACAGCAACGACGCCGCGCTGCAATTGCAGATTGAAGGCTTGCGCGAAGTCAGCAGCAAAGCCGTGACCCGACGCCTGCCGATGCCCGGCCCGATCGTGTTTGGCCGGGGCCTGGAAATCACCCTGGAATTCGATGAAAACGCGTTTCGCGGCACCGGAGTGTTCCTGCTCGGTGCGGTGCTGGAACGCTTCCTGGCACGTTACGTGTCGATCAACAGTTTTACCGAGACGGTGATCCGTACCACCGAACGCGGCGAGATCATGCGATGGAAAGCCAAGCCCGGACGGCGTCCGACCCTGTGAGTACCCTGGACGCGATGCACCAGGAGCCCTGGGAATATGACTTCTTCCAGGCGCTGCGGCGTATCGAGTGCGAATCGCCAGACCTGCCGCGCCTGGGCCATTCCCTGCGCCTGGCGGACGACCCGCTGCGCCTGGGGCAACAGGCCGATTGCACCTTCGCCCCGGCCACCCTGGCGTCGGTCGACCCCGGCGGCGACGGCAAGCCGGCGCGGCTGGAGCAATTCTTTTTCGGCCTCGGCGGCCCCAACGGCCCGCTGCCGCTGCATATCACCGAGTATGTGCGCGAGCGCCAGCGCAACAACGCCGACAGCACCAGCAAGCAATTTCTGGACGTGTTCCACCATCGCCTGTTGACCTTGTTCTACCGAGCCTGGGCCGAGGCACGGCCGACGGTCAGCCACGACCGGCCAGACGATGACTACTGGTCCGCACGCCTCGCCGCCTTGAGTGGCCGCGGCATGCCGAGCTTGCTCAACCAGGGCTTGATCGCCGACACGGCGAAGCTGCATTACAGCGGCCACTTGTCGGCGCAAACCCGCTACCCGGATGGCTTGAAGGCGATCCTCAGCGAGTACTTCGGCTTGCCGGTAGCGATCGAGGAATACGTCGGCCAATGGCTGGAACTACCCGAACGCAGCCGCATCGGCGTGAGCGCCAACCGGCTGGGCGTGGATTTCTGCCTGGGCAACCATGTGTGGGACCGCCAGCACAAATTCCGTATTCGCCTCGGGCCGCTCAAGCTCGACGATTACATGGGCATGCTGCCCGGCCACCCGCCGTTCAACGAACTGGTGGCCTGGGTGGCCGAGTACCTGGGCCATGAACTGGACTGGGACTTGAACCTGGTCCTGCAACAACCTGAAGTCCCGGCGCTGCAACTCAACGGCCGGTTCCGCCTGGGTTTCAATACCTGGCTCGGCCAACCTGCACATGACGCCAACGACCTAATCCTGGCCCGGCATTACGCCGATCATGCCACCACCTCAAGGAATCCAGAGCATGGGTGAAATCAGTCGCGCCGCACTGTTCGGCAAACTCAACAGCGTGGCCTACAAGGCCATCGAAGCCGCCACCGTGTTCTGCAAACTGCGGGGCAACCCGTATGTGGAACTGGCCCACTGGTTTCATCAGTTGCTGCAACTGCAGGACTCGGACCTGCACCGCATCATCCGCCAGTTCAACCTGGAACCGGCACGCCTGGCCCGCGACCTCACCGATGCCCTGGACCGCCTGCCGCGCGGTTCGACCTCGATTACCGACCTGTCGTCCCATGTGGAGGAAGCGGTGGAGCGCGGCTGGGTGTATGGCAGCCTGATGTTCGGTGAGAGCCAGGTGCGCACCGGTTACCTGGTGCTGGGCATTCTGAAAACGCCGAGCCTGCGCCATGCGCTGCTGGGCTTGTCTGCCGAGTTCGACAAGATCAAGCCCGAAGCCTTGAGCGAGCGCTTTGACGAGTACGTCGGCGACTCGCCGGAAAATGCCTTGAGCGCCAGCGATGGCTTCAATGCCGGTGTGCCAGGCGAAGCCAGCGGCGCCATGGCCCCCAGCGCGATGGGCAAGCAGGAGGCGCTCAAGCGTTTCACCGTCGACCTGACCGAACAGGCGCGCAGCGGCAAGCTCGACCCGATCGTGGGCCGTGATGAAGAGATCCGCCAACTGGTGGACATCCTCATGCGGCGCCGCCAGAACAACCCGATCCTCACCGGTGAAGCCGGGGTGGGCAAGACCGCCGTGGTCGAAGGTTTCGCCCTGCGCATTGTCGCCGGCGACGTACCGCCTGCGCTCAAGGACGTGGAACTGCGCAGTCTCGACGTGGGCCTGCTGCAAGCCGGCGCCAGCATGAAAGGCGAGTTCGAACAGCGTCTGCGCCAGGTCATCGAAGACGTGCAGGCCTCGCCCAAGCCAATCATCCTGTTTATCGACGAAGCCCACACCCTGGTCGGTGCCGGTGGCGCCGCCGGCACGGGCGATGCAGCCAACCTGCTCAAGCCTGCGCTGGCCCGTGGCACCTTGCGTACCGTGGCCGCCACGACCTGGGCCGAGTACAAGAAGCACATCGAAAAAGACCCGGCCCTGACCCGCCGTTTCCAGGTGGTACAAGTTGCCGAGCCCTCGGAAGACAAGGCACTGCTGATGATGCGCGGCGTGGCGTCGACCATGGAGAAACACCACCAGGTGCAGATCCTCGATGAAGCGCTGGAAGCTTCGGTCAAGCTGTCCCACCGCTATATTCCGGCGCGCCAGCTACCGGACAAGTCCGTGAGCCTGTTGGACACCGCCTGCGCCCGCGTCGCCATCAGCCTGCATGCGGTGCCGGCCGAAGTGGACGACAGCCGCCGTCGTATCGAAGCGCTGGAAACCGAGCTGCAAATCATCGCCCGCGAGCATGCGATCGGCATCGCCATTGGTGCGCGCCAGACCAACAGCGAAGCCTTGCTGAGCGCCGAGCGTGAGCGCCTGGCCACATTGGAAAGCCGTTGGGCTGAAGAAAAAGCCCTGGTGGATGAGCTGCTTGCCACCCGTGCGACCTTGCGTGAGAAAGCCGGCGTGGTGGACAGCGGCAGCGATGAATTGCGCACGCAATTGGTCGACCTGCAGCAGCGCCTCAGCGCACTGCAGGGCGAAACCCCGCTGATCCTGCCGACCGTGGATTACCAGGCCGTGGCCTCGGTGGTCGCCGACTGGACCGGTATCCCGGTGGGCCGCATGGCGCGCAATGAACTGGAGACGGTGCTCAACCTCGACCAGCACCTGAAGAAACGCATCATCGGCCAGGACCACGCCCTGCAGATGATCGCCAAGCGCATCCAGACCTCCCGCGCCGGCCTCGATAACCCGAGCAAGCCGATTGGTGTGTTCATGCTCGCCGGCACCTCGGGCGTGGGCAAGACCGAAACCGCCCTGGCCCTGGCTGAAGCCATGTACGGCGGTGAACAGAACGTGATTACCATCAACATGAGCGAGTTCCAGGAAGCTCACACCGTGTCGACGCTCAAGGGCGCGCCACCGGGCTATATCGGCTACGGCGAAGGCGGTGTATTGACCGAAGCGGTACGGCGCAAACCTTACAGTGTGGTGCTGCTGGACGAGGTGGAAAAAGCCCACCCGGACGTGCATGAAATCTTCTTCCAGGTGTTCGACAAGGGCGTGATGGAAGACGGCGAAGGCCGAGTGATCGACTTCAAGAATACGTTGATCCTGCTGACCACCAATGCCGGCACCGAGCTGATTTCCCACGTCTGCAAGGACCCGGCAAACATTCCCGAGCCCGAGGAAATCGCCAAGGCCCTGCGCCAGCCGCTGCTGGAGATTTTCCCGCCGGCCTTGCTCGGTCGCCTGGTGACGATTCCGTATTACCCGCTGAGCGACGAGATGCTCAAGGCCATCACTCGCCTGCAACTGAACCGCATCAAGAAGCGCGTGGAAAACACCCACAAGGTCGCCTTCGACTACGACGACGCGGTGGTCGACCTGATCGTCTCGCGCTGCACCGAAACCGAAAGCGGCGGGCGCATGATCGACACTATCCTCACCAACAGCCTGCTGCCGGACATGAGCCGTGAATTCCTCACACGCATGCTCGAAGGCAAGGCGTTGGCGGGGGTGCGGATCAGCAGTCGGGATAACGAGCTGCACTACCAGTTCAACGATTGACCTGACGAAACTCGATCCAATGTGGGAGGGGGCTTGCCCCCGATAGCGGTGAATCAGTCACCGAATGCATCAACTGACACGCTGCTATCGGGGGCAAGCCCCCTCCCACACTTTGAACCGGTTTCTTCAGTCATTTAGTCATTAAGAGACGCCCGATGCTATTCAACCAAGCCTCACGCCTGGCCCAGATCACCAGCCCCCTCGGGCCGGATGTGCTGTTGCTCAATGAAATGGGCGGCGGCGAAGAGCTGGGACGGCTGTTCAACTACGAGCTGCAACTGACGTCTTTGGACGCCAACATCGACCTCAACCAGTTGCTGGGCAAGCCGATGAGCGTGGGCCTGCAACTGGCCGACGGTGGCGAGCGGCATTTCCACGGCATCGTCGCGCGCTGCAGCCAGAACATCGACCAGGGCCAGTTCGCCAGCTACCAGGTGACGTTGCGCCCATGGCTGTGGCTGCTCAGTCGCACCTCCGATTGCCGGATTTTCCAGAACCTGAGCATCCCGCAGATCATCAAGCAGGTGTTCCGCGACCTGGGCTTTTCCGACTTCGAAGACGCCCTGAGCCGGCCGTACCGCGAGTGGGAATACTGCGTGCAGTACCGCGAGACCAGCTTCGATTTCGTCAGCCGCTTGATGGAACAGGAAGGTATCTACTACTTCTTCCGTCACGAACAGGACCGCCATGTACTGGTGCTGGCCGACGCCTATGGCGCCCACACCACGGTGCCCGGCTACGCCTCGATTCCGTACTACCCCAAGGACGAGCAGCAGCGCGAACGCGACCACATGCATAACTGGCACCTGGCACAGGAGGTGCAGCCCGGCTCGCTGGAGCTCAACGACTATGACTTCCAGCGGCCCAGCGCGAGCATCGACGTGCGCTCGGCCATGCCGCGTCCGCACACCGCCGGCGACTACCCGCTGTACGACTACCCCGGCACCTACGTGCAGAGCGCCGACGGCGAACACTACGCGCGCACCCGCATCGAGGCCCTGCAAACCCTGCATGAACAGATCGAGTTCGCCGGCAATGCCCGCGGCCTGGGTTCGGGCCACCTGTTCAGCCTCACCGGCTTCAGCCGCCAGGACCAGAACCGCGAATACCTGATCGTCGGCTGTCGCTACTACATCGTTCAGGAAAGCCTGGAAAGTGGCGGCGGATCCGGCTCGGCGCAGTTCGAAAGCAGCCTGACCTGTATCCCCGCGCAACAGAGCTACCGCACCCTGCCCACCACCCATCGGCCCGTGGTCAAAGGCCCGCAAACGGCGCTGGTGGTCGGCCCCAAAGGCGAGGAAATCTGGACCGACCAATACGGCCGCGTGAAGGTGCACTTCTACTGGGACCGTCACGACCAATCCAACGAAAACAGCTCATGCTGGATTCGCGTGTCGCAGTCTTGGGCCGGCAAGAACTGGGGCTCGATGCAGATTCCCCGGATCGGCCAGGAAGTGATCGTCAGCTTCCTCGAAGGCGACCCCGACCGACCGATCATCACCGGGCGGGTATACAACGCTGAGCAGACCGTGCCTTACGACCTGCCGGAAAACGCAACCCAGAGCGGCATGAAAAGTCGATCCAGCAAAGGCGGCACGCCGGCCAACTTCAATGAAATCCGCATGGAGGACAAGAAAGGGTTGGAGCAGCTGTACATCCACGCCGAGCGTAACCAGGACATCGTGGTGGAGGTGGATGAAAGCCATTCGGTGGGGCATGACCGGAATAAGAGCATTGGACATGACGAGGTGGTGACCATCGGTAATAACCGTCTGCGCATCGTCAAGCAGGAAGACATCCTCTCAGTGGGCCAGCGCAAGACCGACAGCATCAGCCAGAGCTACGTCATCGAAGTGGGCGAAAACCTGCGCCTGGTCTGCGGCGAAAGCATTCTGGAATTGAACGCCAGCGGGCAGATCAACCTCACTGGCGTGCAAATCAGCTTCTACGCCAGCGGCGATGCCGAGTTCAATACCGGCGGCCTCCTACACCTGAATAATGGTGGCGGCGCGGGCGCCACACCGGATGGCCAGGGCGTGAAAGCCAGCATCGACGCCAATATCAAAGCCGCGTTCCCCACGCCTAAAAGCTCCTGACGAGATCTGTTTGCCATGACGTATCGAATCAATGAATTCCAGTTTCAACTGCCTGCCGGCGAGTTGCAGGACGCGACGATCAACATTCTCAAGTTCCCCGAACTGGGCACCTCCCTGATCGTCAGCCGCAGCT
Organism: Pseudomonas sp. 37 R 15; assembly: GCF_900004865.1. Lineage (NCBI taxonomy): Bacteria > Pseudomonadati > Pseudomonadota > Gammaproteobacteria > Pseudomonadales > Pseudomonadaceae > Pseudomonas > Pseudomonas sp. 37 R 15. Next base: position 86,731 of record NZ_CVTV01000061.1, read on the forward strand.
TGCTGGGCGAAGGTGAAACCCTGCACAGCAACTTCAACGACCAACTCCAACGCCTGGAAAAACAGGTTCAGGATTTACGTTATCAACCGGGTGTCGATGTGCGTTTGGGCGCGGCTCAAGAAGTGGCAGGGATCGAATTACGCAGCCAGTTCAACAAGGGCAATGACAAGGTGTTCCAGTATCAATTGGCACTGGTGATTCCGGGCACGCGCAAGATGCTTGCTCTCAGCTACGTGAAGGCGGACGCGCTGGGTGAGGCCGAGGCGGCGCATTGGGCCTTGATAAAAAATTCACTGTCGTTCGACGCTATTTCCTGATGAGCGGCCTGCATGTCTGACGCGTTATGGGCGGCCCGGATGGGCGATGCGCTCGCCCACACTTCGATGATGGCCGACATCCTCGGCGGTGTGCTGGAGGTGGCGGCCAATATCGCGATCACTGCCGTGGCAACAGCTGCCGTGGTTGCGGCTACCGGTATCACCGTCGCCACCGGTGGCCTCGGCTGCTTCCTGTTGGGCGCGGTGGTGGGCACGATTGTCGGTCTGGCCATGAGCAAGACGGGCGCAGACAAAGGCCTGACCAATTTATGCGACAGCTTCAGCAATGCGCTGTTTCCGCCCACGGTGCAGGCCAATATTCTCACCGGTTCCACCAACACGCTCACCAATAACATCCCCGCCGCCCGCGCTGCCGGGGCAATCAGCTCTCACGTTGCGCCAGCGGGCACCGAACTGGAAGAGCCGGCGCCTACGCCTGAGGCCAGCTACCTGGACATGGCCGAGAGCTTCTTTTCGCAAATGTGGCGTCCGACCGTCGCCACGCCTGCGCCCGGTGCCGTGCCCAAGCCGCTGGACCTGGTGGTGTGCATGAAGCACCCGCCGATGCCACCGCAGTTTCTGGCGGAAGGTTCGGACAAGGTCACGATCAACGGCCAGCCGGCGGTGCGCAGCGGTGATCGCAGTACCTGCGATGCGACTGTGGTTTCGTCCGGGTTGATTTCCTCCAACGTGACCATCGGCGGTGGCTCCGTGGTGGTGCGCGAGATTCGCAGCGGCAAGACGCCGGGCGTGGGGCTGGCGGTGACGGCGTTGTTGATGCTCAAGGGTGGCAAGGGCAAGTTCTTCAGTAAGTTGCCGTGCATGCTGATCGGCGGTGCGACCTCGATGGCGGTCAGCAGTGCGATGGGGGCCCTAGCGAATGCGGCGATGGGCTCGTCGAATCCGGTGCATGCGGCGACTGGCGCGAAGGTATTGGGCGATGTCGATGAGCTGGATTTCATGCTGCCCGGCATCTTGCCGATTGACTGGCAACGTTTCTATAACAGCCGCGACGAACGCACCGGCAGTCTGTTTGGCGCGGGCTGGAGCGTGCCGTATGAGGTCTGCGTCGAAGTCCGGCCTCATCCCGACGGCGGCGAGACGCTTGTATACACCGACGAGCAAGGGCGCCCTATCGACATGGGTTCGATTCCCTTGGGCGGCGCGGTGTTCAGCGCCGGTGAAGGGCTCGCTGTGCGGCGGCACCTCAATGGGCAGTTGCTGATTGAGAGCGATGATGGCCTGTACCGTCTTTTTGAACTTACGACTAACCCGTCGCGACTGCGCCTGGCTCAGTTGGGGGACCGCAACGACAACCGCATCCATATTGATTATGACGAGGCCGGACGCCTGGTACGGCTGCGCGATACCTTCGACCTGGTGCAGGTTGAGCTGATTCGCGACGGCGAACAGGTCAGTCGCATCGAACGGGTGTATCCCGATCAACGCCGTGAGGCGCTTGTTGGGTATGGCTACGACACCGCCGGCAACCTGGCCGAGGTGCGTGATGCCACCGGTCAAGTGCGGCGGCGCTTCGCCTACGACAGCGACCGGCGCATGGTGGAGCATCAGTTGCCGACCGGGTTGCGTTGTTTCTATGAGTGGGCTTTGGTTGAAGGCCTGGAATGGCGCGTGGTGCGGCACTGGACGGATGAAGGCGACGCGTATCAATTCGACTATGACTTGAACGCCGGCCTTACCCGCATCACCGACGGATTACAGCGCGTCAGCACCCGGCACTGGAACACGCAGCACCAGATCATTCGCTACAGCGACAACCTCGGACAGACCTGGCTGTTCGAATGGAACGATGAGCGCCAATTGCTCAGCGCCACCGACCCGCAGGGTGGGCGCTACGAATACAGCTACGACGAGTCCGGCAACCTGATCGGCGAAACCGACCCACTGGGCCGCAGCGATTCGACCTTGTGGCTGGAGCATTGGGCACTGCCGCTGGTCGAGACCGACGCCGCCGACAACAGCTGGCAATATCGCTACGATCAGCGCGGCAACTGCATCGGCGAAACAGATCCGCTGGGCTACGTCACCCGGTACCGCTATGACGCCCATGGCCAGGTCGTGGAGATCATCGACGCCACCGGCAAAAGCAAGAAACTGCGCTGGAACCCGTTCGGGCAATTGGTCGAACACATCGATTGTTCGGGTTACCCGACGCGCTTCAGCTACGACGAGCGCGGTTATCTGCACGTCATCACCGATGCACTGGGTGAGCGCACGCAATTCAGCTACGACGCTCAGGGGCGCTTGCTAAGCACTCAATTGCCGGATGGCCGTATCGAGCAGTACCAGCGCGACATCAGTGGTCAACTGCTGGGGTATACCGACCCGGCCGGGCACACCACGCTCTACCAGCACAACCGCCGCGGCCAAGTCAGCCAGCGCACCGACGCCCATGGGCGGCAGGTGAAGTTCGGCTACGACAGCTACGGGCGCCTGCAAGCGCTGATCAACGAGAACGGTGAACGCTATCGCTTTGCCTGGGACGCCGCCGACCGCCTGGCCGAGCAGCAGGACCTGGACGGCAGCGCCAAGCGTTACGACTACGACCTGCTGGACAACATCACCACGGTAACCGCCATTGCGGCGCCTTATGGCAACGGCCTGGCGGTGGTCCCCGAGGCACCACCCGCGCCCATCGTTCATCGGCTGGAGCGCGATGCGGTCGGTCGGCTGGTTGCCAAAACCACCGACGATGGCCGCACCGAGTACAGCTACGACGCCGTGGACCAGCTCACGGCGGTGACTTTCACCGATCTGCAAGGCAATACCCAGGCCCTGGGCTTCGCCTACGACGCTCTCGGGCAATTGCTTGGCGAACAGAGTGCGGCCGGCACTCTGCACCACCACTACGACGAACTCGGCAACTTGATCCAGACCCAACTACCCGACGGCCGTTGGCTCAACCGCCTGTACTACGGCAGCGGCCACCTGCACCAGATCAACCTCGACGGCCAGGTGATCAGCGACTTCGAGCGCGACCGTCTGCATCGCGAAGTCCTGCGTACCCAGGGCCAACTCAGCACGCGCAGCGAATACGACCGCAGTGGCCGCCTGCGCGCACGCCAACGTCGACTGGCAGGCCAACCGTCGCTGCTACCAGCAGCCGTGCAAAAACAATTCGAGTACGACCCGGCCGACAACCTGATCGGCAAACTCGACCAGCAACCCGCTGCGCAACACCGCCAATTGCTGCACTACGACGCCACCGGCCGCATCATCGCCAGCCAGGACAGCCTGCACGGCCAGCGCGAAACCTTCGCCTACGATGCCGCCGCCAACCTGCTTGACGGCTCGCAGGCGGGTGCCGGGTTGGTGGTGCATAACAAGCTGCTGACGTATCAGGACAAGCGTTATCGCTATGACGCGTTTGGGCGGATGATTGAAAAGCGCAGTGCCAAACGCGGCGTGCAGCGGTTTGCGTATGACGCTGAAAGTCGGTTGATCGAAGTGCGCAATGAGAACGGCAGCGTGGTCAGAATGGCGTATGACCCGCTGGGGCGCCGGATTGAAAAAACCGAGCATGGCAGCGATGGGTATCCGCTGGGGGAAACCCGGTTTACGTGGGATGGTTTGCGGTTGTTGCAGGAGCATAAACATAGCCAGACCAGTCTTTATGTTTACGAAGATGAAAGCGGTTACGAGCCCTTGGCTCGCGTGGACGGCATTGGTCCGTTGCAGAAGATTCGTTACTACCACAACGACCTGAACGGCTTGCCCGAGCAACTGACCGAAGCCGATGGTCACAGCGTCTGGCAGGCGACTTATCGGGTGTGGGGCAACACGCTGGAAGAGGTGCGGGAGCCTTATTACATCGAGGAGCAGAACCTGCGGTTCCAGGGGCAGTACCTGGATCGGGAGACGGGGCTACACTACAACACTCTCAGGTTCTACGACCCCGAAATAGGGAGATTCACGACTCCAGATCCGATCAGTTTACTGGGCGGCATAAACCTGTACCAATATGCGCCAAATCCAATTACATGGGTTGATCCATGGGGCCTGTTTAATTGGAACTATAAAAATATGCCTGGAATCGATGGATTCCAGAAACACCATATTATTCCTCAATCGCTGGCTGATCACCCTGCTCTGAAGAAGGCTGGATTCGACATACACAAAACTTCCAACATCATTTACTTGCCTAGTGAAGAGGGCAAGCACAAATATCGCACTATTCACAAAGGCTCACATCCGGGTTACAACAAAGCTGTTCGGGCACAACTCAATGAAATATCCCTCGCGGGCAAGGCTGGAAAATGGAAAAAAGCCCAGTACGCGCAGGCAGTGAGGGAGGTTGTCAGCTCTGAAAGGTCGGGATTACGCAATGGGCGTACTCGGTTGAATAAAAACTCAACTCAAGCAGGTCGCTGCGGGAAATAATATGTACCTATTAGAAATCAGTGAAAATTATTCAGAAATTTACTGGTTCAAATACGACCAGAAAAAATCTCCCGACCACCTATTGTTTATTAGTGGAGAAGAGCAATCATCAATTGCTACCACTCCAACCTTTAGAAATAAAAATAAGATCAGCGCATCTCGCCTAATGTCCTTCGATCTTCTTCAAAGTGACACGCTTGAATTTGTAAGCGAGGCAATGGCCAACGTACTGCGCAAATTCCCGACAGACGTTCAGCTTTTTCCTGCCAACGTTTATCTAAAAGAAGAAAAGCTGGAAGGTTACTATGTATTCAATGTGATCCAGATACTTCCTTGTATTGATTTGAATAACTCTCAATATGGTCCCATGTTCAGCTTTATGCCGGATGGCCCTCTGAGATTCACCACTCTTCAAAGTCTGCCACCTGCTACCTTAGGCAATCACCATATCGTGAGAGCTAAGGAAAGTTCACAACGCATCTTTGTTTCCCAGCAGTTCAAGCAGCAATGCGAAGCATCCCAGCTTAAAGGTCTTCGATTCGTAGACTGTTCCAAAGGTATCCAAGTCTGAACAATAAAGGGGACTGAACAATAAACAACAATAAAGGGAACAATAAAGGGGACGGACCTATTTAATCCGGATAGGGACTATAAATAAATCCGACCCCTTTATCGGTTAGTTTTTCGAAGTGAATACTGCAATGAATCTAAATCTACTGACTTTGCAAGAAAGTGACGCATCTGCTCTGAGAGATGGCGTTCGTGTACGTCAACTGAGCCATCACGTTACCCAGATATTCATGACGTTGCTGCCCAAGGTCGAGCTAAACGGTAGTAGCAAAATAGTTGTTTCGTTGGGACCTCGCGGAGACGAAGATGTATTTGATAATGTCTTAGGCGTGACCAATATCTTCGTTGAAAATTTCGACTTCAAACAGTTTCTCTCTCTGAACCGCCGTAGCCAGGATGAAAAATTATTGGAAACGTTGCGTCAATCACTCACTCTTATTGCAACGAAAAAAGAAGACAATCAAGCCATTGTTGATGTTATCAACTCAACCGCTGAGGGCGTATTAAAAACAAATTTTGAACTAGAAACTCAAATCAAAAAACTCTCAAAAACCAGCAAAAATAAAAAATCCAAGATAAATGTTTATCGAGTGCTCAATGCTGCAGTCGGTGAAGGCTGGTACTGTGAAGAGCTCTTCCCGGCACATAAAAAAAGCTGGATGCATGAGCTGCCCGGCTTTATTGACCGGAGCGACTTATTCAAAACTGCGGAAATCAATGACTCTGCTTATAAAATCAAAAATCGTCTCGGCAAAGTGGTTTTTGAAATCGCTCTTTGATAATGAAATCCCTTACTCAACCAACAAAATTCAAGGCTATCTTGGAGTTCGCGGTGTGCAGCTCCACGGCAGCAAGGCTATCAAGTTTTTATAGAAAAGTAGAAAAAGGGAAAGATTTATTTAAAGATCTCCTAGCCAAGCAATTGCGAAAATAAATCCGTCCCCTTCTCCCTTCTCAAAGGACTCCGTACATTTCGCCGAATCCAACAGACAACTGCATTACGCAATGAAGAACGATCCCGCATTGCAAGCTACTGTCGAAGCAAAACACCCAGGCATCTCAAAATGGGTTGCGCCGAAGAAAAATGGCACGTTCAGAACAACAGCAATGAAAGGCTCGACCTGGCATCACCACCCTGTAGTAGGTGGCAATTTGCAGTTGGTCAGTCACGAGGACCATAAAAACCGTCACGGCGACTACCACCCGAAAGGCCGTAACGGTAAACGAGTAGGCGGCAGAAAAACCTGGGGTGGCGGGTCATCTTGTAGAAAATGAGGAGTCACTGATGAAAAAGATGCAAGGCATCACCAACCTGTTCAGCACCGTCAACTCCCATACCGATAACGACTGGGTCTATACCAACTTGGATAAATGGGAAGAAGAACCAAGGAATGCAATTTTCTACCTCATTTCCGAGGAGGAAATTGACGATCTCGAGGAAGACGATAAAACAGTCGAGAATTCTGCCGGCGAGCTTATCCCCAAGTCCCTGGAAAAAGAAAACGTCGAAACTTGGTTGGATGTGCAAACTCTACAAGCCATATTTGAAGTCATTCAAAAGAAGGTTAACGCGCCAGATAATGATATTTTGATCCGAGCAATCAATCACTATCGGGAATACGACGACTTCATGGAAGGCTGATTCCTATCCAACAAAAATGGGCACCCAACCCCGTCGGCGTGCCCATTTTTCATACCAACCCGCTTCCCTTCAGGCGGTACCGCTTTTACGGATTGACGCTGTCTTTAAGCGACTTGCCCGGCTTGAACGCAACAGTATTGCTGGCCTTGATCTTCACCGGCTCACCGGTCTGCGGGTTTTTGCCGGTGCGGGCGCCACGGTGGCGTTGCAGGAAAGTGCCGAAGCCGACCAGGGTGACGCTGTCCTTGCGGTGCAGGGCGCCGGTGATTTCTTCGAGAACGGCGTTGAGGACGCGGTTGGCCTGCTCCTTGGTGAGATCGGCCTTTTCAGCGATGGCGGCGGCGAGTTCTGGTTTACGCATATGTGAAGCCTCTTTGACGGTTTTTTGTTGTTATGTCCGTGCTGCTCTCTGGTGGAGCAGCGCCAAGGCGCCGCAGGCTCTACTCTGCGGCAGACGGGAGTGAGGATGGCATGCCCTCGCACGCTCCGCCAGCCTCGCCGCGACCTTTCTACGGGTAAGAAGAGGCTGATTCCGACAGAACGACCGACATTTACGCCAGCAGCGGCGGAAGTTCTTTATTCAATGCCAGTTTTTCCATGACGGCGGTGCCCGTCAGCGCGTAGCCCAGCAGGCGACCGCTGGCGTCGCGGCACAGGGCCTTGATGTCGGCGCCCTCGCCTTCGACACTCCATACGCCTTCGCTACCGCGTGGAGGCGGCGAGACCACCAGCGGGCAGACCGGGGTTTTCACGGTGATCGGCATCGGCCCGTAGCTCACGGCGGTAGCGTTGCCGGCCAGGGTCTGGGCCAGGGCGCGGGCGCAGGTCATCAGGGGCATGACGTACAGCAGGTTCAAGCCATCGACCTCGGCACAGTCGCCCAGGGCGTAGATATTGGCGTGGGAGGTCTTGAGGTGGCGATCCACCATGATGCCGCGGTTGATCTGCAGGCCGGCCGCCGCCGCCAGGTCTATGCGTGGGCGCAGGCCGATGGCGCAGACCACCAGGTCGCACTGGATCACTTCGCCGTCCGACAGATGGGCTTCCAGGCCATCGGCGTTGCGTTGCAGGCGGTTGAGTACCGGCCCCAGGTGGAAACGCGCGCCAATGCCTTCCAGCCCGGCTTGCACCGCAGCCGCAGCCGCCGGATGCAGCAGGGTCGGCATGACTTGTTCGCACGGCGCGACCAGATCGACTTCATAGCCGCCAAGGATCAGGTCGTTGGCAAATTCGCAGCCGATCAGGCCGGCGCCGAGCAACAGCACGCGGCGTTTGCCGGCAGCGGCGGCGCGAAAGCGCGCGTAGTCTTCAAGATCGTTGATCGGGAAAATCAGCTCGGCGGCGTCACCCTCGACCGGAACACGCACGGTCTCGGCACCCCAGGCCAGGATCAGGTCGCGGTAGGTCACTGACTCCTCGCCGATCCACAAGCGCTTGTGGCCCGGGTCAATGCCGCTGATACGGGTGTGGGTGCGTACCTGGGCCTTGAGTTGCTCGGCCATGGCGCCAGGTTCGGCCATGCTCAGGCCATCGGCTTCCTTGTTCTTGCCAAAACCGGTGGAGAGCATGGGCTTGGAGTAGGAGCGCCCATCATCCGCGGTGATCAGCAGCAATGGGGTGTCGCTGTCGAGCTTGCGAAACTCCCGGGCTACGTTGTAACCGGCCAATCCTGTGCCGATGATCACGACAGGTGAGTTCATTCCTTTCTCCTTGTAGTACGTTTCGTAAAACTTCAAATTAGCCGATTTCGATCATTTCGAAATCCATTTTGCCTACGCCGCAGTCCGGGCACAGCCAGTCTTCCGGAACATCTTCCCAACGGGTGCCGGGCACAATTCCGTCATCCGGCCAACCATCCGCTTCGTTGTAAATCAGGCCACAGACGATACATTGCCACTTTTTCATTACGTACTTCCTCAGGGTCCAGGCATCTTGGCCGACGGTCGATAGACCAGCGCTGCCGCTCGGCTCAGGGCGTTTGTACTGATCGCAGCCGGCAGATGCAAGTAGGATTGGCTTAAACGTCGGGTCAGCCCGGCAAAAGTTCAGGACGCCATGGTAAGCTCGCCGCCTCTTTTGCCGCCAATATTGACTTGCCGTGCCGCACTCAATCGCCCCTTCCGATGCTTGCCGATGGCTGCCCCAGAGCCTTCTGAGCCCGATGCCTGCGCCCTTGACCCTCGATTGGCTGTTCGATGAAGGCTCGCTGACGCGGCGGCTGACAGGGCTGTCCGGCAACGACTTCAGCGTGACGCCGCTGCTCGAAGGCTGGCAACCGTTGCGCGACGATGAATGTACGGCGCTGGCCCTGCCCCCGGGCACTGTCGGCTGGGTACGCGAGGTGTATTTGCGCGGGCATGACCAACCCTGGGTGTTTGCCCGCAGTGTCGCGTCACGCGGGGCATTGCAGGGCGACGGCTTGCAGATGGATGAGTTGGGCAGCCGCTCGCTGGGCGAGTTGTTGTTCTGCGACCGCGCCTTTACCCGCCAGCCGATCGAGGTGTGCCATTACCCGGCACCTTGGCTACCCGCTGCGGATCAGGTCGACGGGCTGTGGGCGCGCCGCTCGCGTTTCGATCGCGGGGCGCTGAGCGTGCTGGTGGCGGAAGTCTTCCTGCCGAGTGTCTGGCAGGTGCTGCATGACCATCCGGAGAACCGCTGATGTACCAACGTGTGCTCAAATCCTTGAATCGCCTGAACCCCAGGGCCTGGGATTTCATTCAACTGACGCGCATGGACAAGCCTATCGGTATCTACCTGCTGCTGTGGCCGACGCTATGGGCGCTGTGGATCGCCGGCAAGGGCTCGCCGTCGCTGCTCAATATCGTGATTTTCGTGCTGGGTGTGGTGCTGACCCGTGCCGGTGGCTGCGTGATCAATGACTGGGCCGACCGCAAGGTCGACGGGCATGTGAAACGCACCGAGCAACGTCCGCTGGTCAGCGGCAAGATCAGTTCGAAAGAGGCACTGGTGTTTTTTGCGCTGCTGATGGGCATCAGTTTCCTGCTGGTGCTGCTGACCAACGCCAGCACCATCCTGCTGTCCCTTGGCGGGCTGGCGCTGGCGGCAAGCTATCCATTCATGAAGCGTTACACCTATTACCCGCAGGTGGTGCTGGGCGCGGCGTTCTCCTGGGGCATGCCGATGGCATTCACGGCCGAGACCGGCCATCTGCCAGCCGAGGCCTGGCTGCTGTACATCGCCAACCTGTTGTGGACGGTGGGTTACGACACCTATTACGCGATGACCGACCGCGACGACGATTTGAAGATCGGCGTGAAATCCACTGCAATCCTGTTCGGTGATGCTGACCGCGTGATCATTCTCACCCTGCAGGGCCTGGCGCTGGTGTGCCTGTTGCTCGCCGGGGCCCGGTTCGAGCTGGGCGGCTGGTTTCACTTGGGTCTGCTGGCGGCGGCAGGCTGTTTTGCCTGGGAATTCTGGTACACCCGAGACCGGGACCGTATGAAGTGCTTCAAGGCGTTCTTGCACAACCACTGGGCCGGGTTGGCTATTTTTGTGGGGATTGTGGTGGATTACGCGGTTCGCTGAGAGGTTTGCGGTGGCTGTTCCGACGCCATCGGGGGCAAGCCCCCTCCCACAGTTGATGGGTTAACACCTTCAAATGTGGGAGGGGGCTTGCCCCCGATGATTTCAGCAGCGCCGCGCAGTCAAGGCTTGATGATATGCCAAGCCCCACCCTTGCCATCCCCGGTCTTGTCACCGGCTTTCTTGTCATCCTTGTAGGTGTAGACCGGCTTGCCTTTGTGGGCCCATTGACTGGTCTGATCGTCGCGGGTAATCACTGTCCAGTCGCCAGCCTTGGTATCGGTAGACTCGGCCTTCAGCGGCGGCCAATTGGTCGCGCACTGGTCCTTGCACACGGACTTGCCGTCGGCGTCCTTGTCGAAGGTGTAGAGCGTCAGGCCTTTGTGATCAACCAGCATCCCGTCTTTCGTCATCGCAGGTTCTGCGGCCAAAGCCAGGCCCGGCAGCGTCAACGCGGCCGTTACCAGCAGGGCTTTCCAGGAAATCGTGCTGTAAGTCATCGGAACCTTCCTTTTGTGGTTGTCAGGATTCGGACCCAAAGGGTAGTCCAGAGTGCCGTGAATTGCCCAAGGGTCTAAATTACTGTCACACGACTGCAATAATTCCGTTATCTAATGCGGCGCAAGACAGTTAAATGACAAAGAGGATTTTTGAGCATGGTTGGCAGGAGCATTCTGATTGTTGACGACGAAGCGCCCATTCGCGAGATGATCGCCGTTGCGTTGGAAATGGCCGGCTACGACTGCCTGGAGGCGGAGAACTCCCAGCAGGCCCATGCCATTATCGTCGACCGCAAGCCGGATCTGATCCTGCTCGACTGGATGTTGCCCGGCACTTCCGGTATCGAGCTGGCCCGGCGCCTCAAGCGTGACGAGCTGACCGGGGATATCCCGATCATCATGCTCACCGCCAAGGGCGAAGAGGACAACAAGATCCAGGGCCTGGAAGTCGGCGCCGATGACTACATCACCAAGCCTTTCTCTCCGCGAGAGTTGGTAGCTCGCCTCAAAGCCGTACTGCGCCGAGCCGGCCCGACCGACGGCGAAGCCCCCATCGAAGTCGACGGCCTGATCCTGGACCCGATCAGCCACCGCGTGACCATCGACGGCAAGCCGGCTGAGATGGGCCCGACCGAATACCGTCTGTTGCAGTTTTTCATGACCCACCAGGAGCGCGCCTACACCCGTGGCCAACTGCTGGACCAGGTGTGGGGCGGCAATGTGTACGTGGAGGAGCGCACCGTGGACGTGCATATCCGCCGCCTGCGCAAAGCCTTGGGCGATGCCTATGAGAATCTGGTACAAACCGTGCGCGGCACGGGCTACCGGTTTTCAACCAAAGGTTGAAACCTGGCTGCAAGTGATCAGCTACAAGCGGCAAGAGAAAAGCCGCCTCGCTCTGACTTGAAGCTTGCAGCTTGAAACTTGAAGCTGCTCCGAAGGACGCTCCATGAACCAAAACTGGCATGGCACCCTGATTCGCCACATGCTCCTGCTGGTCACCGGTTGCCTGCTGGTCGGGCTGATCAGTGGCTATTACGGCTGGAGCCTGGCCATCGGCATCGCGCTGTACCTAGGCTGGACCCTCAAGCAACTGCTGCGCCTGCATGAATGGCTGCGCCAGCACAAACCCGACGAAGCTCCCCCCGATGGCTACGGCCTGTGGGGTGAAGTGTTCGACAGCATTTACCACTTGCAGCGCCGCGACCAACGGGTGCGCGGGCGCCTGCAGGCGGTGATCGATCGGGTACAGGAATCCACCGCCGCGCTCAAGGACGCGGTGATCATGCTCGACAGCGACGGCAACCTGGAATGGTGGAACCGCGCCGCCGAGACCCTGCTGGGCCTCAAGACCCCCCAGGACAGCGGCCAGCCGGTGACCAACCTGGTACGCCACCCGCGCTTCAAGGAATACTTCGAGCAGGACAACTACGAAGAAGCCCTGGAAATCCCCTCGCCCACCAATGATCGCATGCGTATCCAGCTGTACCTGACGCGCTACGGCAACAACGAGCACTTGATGCTGGTGCGCGACGTGACCCGCATCCATCAGTTGGAACAGATGCGCAAGGACTTCGTTGCCAACGTTTCCCACGAGCTGCGCACGCCGTTGACGGTGATCTGCGGCTACCTGGAGACGCTGCTGGACAATGTCGACGAGATCAATCCGCGCTGGAGCCGCGCCCTGCAGCAGATGCAGCAGCAAGGCTCACGCATGCAGACCCTGCTTAATGACTTGCTGCTGCTGGCCAAGCTTGAGGCCACCGATTACCCCTCCGATAACCACCCAGTGGCGGTGCAAAGCCTGCTGCAAACCATCAAGAACGACGCCCAGGCGCTCTCCGGCGAACGCGGCCAGCAGATCACCCTGGAAGCCGACCCGACGGTGCTGCTCAAGGGCAGCGAGGGCGAGCTGCGCAGTGCGTTCTCCAACTTGGTGTTCAACGCGGTGAAGTACACCCAGGACAAGGGCAATATCCGCATCCGCTGGTGGGCCGACGAACAGGGGGCGCACCTGAGCGTGCAGGACTCCGGCATCGGTATCGACGCCAAGCATCTGCCACGCCTGACCGAGCGCTTCTACCGCGTCGATTCCAGCCGCAACTCCAATACCGGCGGCACCGGGCTGGGCCTGGCGATCGTCAAGCATGTGCTGCTGCGCCATCGGGCACGCCTGGAGATCAGCAGCGTGCTGGGGCATGGCAGTACATTTACCTGCCACTTTCCGACAACGCAGGTGACCCGTTCGCGGCTCGTCGGAAATGACGAATAACTCAAACACAGCACAACACCCACTGTGGGAGGGGGCTTGCTCCCGATAGCGGTGTATCAGTACCAGATGTGCTGACCGACACCCTGCTATCGGGGACAAGCCCCCTCCCACAGTGGTTGTGCATGAATCTGGGGAATGCATTCCAGGCCCCGCCCGGCAGCAACCACTAGGCAAGCGCCCCATCAGCCGCTACATTGGCCGACTTGCGCCTGCCTTTCAGGCCAGCCTTCCCCCTATTGAACAGACGGAACCTGCAAAACCCCATCATGGACCCTTCCCCTGGTATCACCCTCGCGACACTTTTCGCCGATTTCGGCATGATTCTTTTTGCACTGGTCCTGGTACTGCTCAACGGCTTCTTCGTTGCGGCGGAATTTGCCATGGTCAAACTGCGCTCGACCCGGGTCGAGGCCATCGCCCACACCAACGGCTGGCGCGGGCAGATCCTGCGCACCGTGCACAGCCAGCTCGACGCCTACCTGTCGGCCTGCCAGCTGGGTATCACCCTCGCCTCCCTGGGCCTGGGCTGGGTCGGCGAACCGGCTTTTGCGCACATCCTCGAGCCTTTGCTGGGCGCCGCAGGCGTGGAGTCGCCGGAGGTGATCAAGGGCGTTTCGTTCTTTGCCGCCTTCTTCGTGATTTCCTACCTGCACATTGTGGTCGGCGAGCTGGCCCCCAAATCCTGGGCCATCCGCAAACCCGAATTGCTGTCGCTGTGGACCGCCGTGCCGCTGTACCTGTTCTACTGGGCCATGTACCCGGCGATCTACCTACTCAACGCCAGCGCCAACGCCATCCTGCGCATCGCCGGCCAGGGCGAGCCCGGCCCGCATCACGAGCACCATTACAGCCGCGAAGAGCTCAAGCTGATCCTGCACTCCAGCCGTGGCCAGGACCCGAGCGACCAAGGCATGCGCGTACTCGCCTCCGCCGTGGAAATGGGCGAACTGGAAGTGGTGGACTGGGCCAACTCCCGGGAGGACCTGGTCACCCTGGATTTCAACGCCCCACTCAAGGAAATCCTGGCGCTGTTCCGTCGCCACAAATTCAGCCGTTACCCGGTGTATGACGCCGTGCGCAACGAGTTCGTGGGCCTGCTGCACATCAAGGACCTGCTGCTTGAATTGGCGGCCCTGGACCATATCCCCGAGTCGTTCAACCTGGCCGAACTGACCCGCCCGCTGGAGCGCGTGTCGCGGCACATGCCGTTGTCGCAGTTGCTGGAGCAGTTCCGCAAAGGCGGCGCGCACTTCGCCCTGGTGGAAGAAGCCGACGGCAAGATCATTGGCTACCTGACCATGGAAGACGTGCTGGAAGTGCTGGTGGGCGATATCCAGGACGAACACCGCAAGGCCGAACGCGGCATCCTCGCCTACCAGCCGGGCAAGCTGCTGGTGCGTGGCGACACCCCGCTGTTCAAGGTAGAACGCCTGCTCGGCATCGACCTGGACCACATCGAAGCCGAAACCCTGGCCGGCCTGATCTACGACACCTTGAAACGGGTGCCTGAAGAGGAAGAAGTGCTGGAGGTTGAGGGCTTGCGGATCATCATCAAGAAGATGAAAGGACCGAAGATCGTGCTGGCCAAGGTGTTGATGCTGGATTGACTACCCAATGTGGGAGGGGGCTTGCCCCCGATAGCGGTGGTTCAGTCAGCATATTTTTAACTGATAGACCGCAATCGGGGGCAAGCCCCCTCCCACATTGGTGAGTGGTCATCCTTTGAATTACGCACCCGGCACAAAATGCTTCTGCGCGGTACCACGTGCGATCAGCCGGGAGATGTAGTCCAGCTTCTGCGCATCCTGGTCGATAAACCGGAAGGTCAGTTGCAGCCAGTCACTGTCGGGCCTGGGCTCGTAGGCAACGATGGCGTGCAGGTAGCCGTTGAGGCGTGCCACTTCAGCGTTCTCGCCCTGTTCGAGGTCGAGCACGGCGCTTTCCAGTACCTGGGGCAGGACCTCACCGCGACGCACCACCAACAACGCCTCCTTGATGCTCAGCGCCTTGATCACGCACTGCTGCGTTCCGCTGGACAGCCGCAACTGGCCCTGGCCACGGCCGCCGGCAGGCGAAGCGGTCGGGGCGGCGGCGACAGGCGCGCTATTGAGCAGGCCTCTGCTCGGGGCTGCCGCCACCGACACCGGCGCCGGTTTGACAGCTTCGGGCTTGCCACCGGTCAGCGCGCTCAGGGAGTCGTTGCCGAAGGCCGAGTTCATCTTGGTCGGCGCGCTGGCAATCAACGCGTCGAGGCGGCCGATCTTGTGCAGGGCCTGCTTGACCTTGTTCAACAACTGCTCATTGGTGAACGGCTTGCTGACGTAACCGGACACGCCGGCCTGAATGGCCTGCACCACGTTTTCCTTGTCACCCCGGCTGGTCACCATCACGAACGGCATGGCCTTCAGATGGGCTTGCTCGCGGCACCAGGTCAACAGCTCAAGCCCGGACATCTCCGGCATTTCCCAGTCGCACAGCACCAGGTCGAAGGTCTCGCGCATCAGAATGGATTGCGCCTTCTTGCCGTTCACCGCATCTTCGATCTTGATCCCCGGGAAGTAGTTGCGCAGGCACTTCTTCACCAGGTCGCGAATAAACGAGGCGTCATCCACCACCAACACACTGACTTTACTCATCGACCCTTCATCCTATAAAACCTTGGCTGGCAGTACGCCTGACTGATGGCAGTTTGCCAAAACTCTGCAGTCACGTTAGGACTTATTACGCCCCGTCCGCAATAAATTCCGCTCGCCACAAACGAAAACGCCCGACCAATGGCCGGGCGTTAATTTCTCGGGCAACCTTACTTATCGTCAGATTCGCCCGGAACATTAGGGATAAGATCAGCGTTGCCTTCAACTTCGGCTTTCATGCGTTTGAGGCCCATGTGCCGAACGTCGGTGCCGCGTACCAGATAAATCACCAATTCCGAGATATTGCGCGCGTGGTCGCCGATGCGTTCCAGCGAGCGCAGCACCCAGATGATGCTCAAGACGCGCGAGATAGAGCGCGGGTCTTCCATCATGTAGGTGGCCAGCTCACGCAAGGCAGTCTTGTATTCGCGATCGATGACCTTGTCGTACTGGGCCACCGACAGCGCCAGGTCCGCATCGAACCGCGCAAATGCGTCAAGGGCATCGCGCACCATGTTGCGCACCTGGTCGCCGATATGCCGCACTTCCACGTAACCACGCGGCGCTTCGCCTTCTTCGCACAGCTGGATGGCGCGGCGGGCGATCTTGGTGGCTTCGTCGCCGATACGCTCGAGGTCGATCACCGATTTGGAGATGCTGATGATCAAACGCAGGTCGGAAGCTGCGGGCTGGCGACGGGCCAGGATGCGCAGGCATTCTTCGTCGATGTTGCGTTCCATCTGGTTGATCTGGTCATCGATCTCACGCACTTGCTGGGCCAGGCCCGAGTCGGCCTCGATCAGCGCGGTGACCGCATCGTTGACTTGCTTCTCCACCAGCCCGCCCATCGCCAGGAGGTGGCTGCGCACTTCCTCAAGCTCGGCGTTGAACTGCGCGGAGATGTGGTGGGTAAGGCCTTCCTTTGAAATCATGGTTTTGCTCCGCAAAAGCTGTAAGCCGCAAGCTACAAGCTGCAAGCTGATGTGTGTCGTTAATCAAACTGCTTTTACTTGCCGCTTCAAACTTGCGGCTTGCAGCCGGGGCTAACCATACCGCCCCGTAATATAGTCTTCGGTCTGCTTTTTCGCCGGATTGGTGAACAAGGTATCGGTATCGCCGAACTCCACCAGCTTGCCCATGTACATGAACGCGGTGTAGTCGGACACCCGCGCGGCTTGCTGCATGTTGTGGGTCACGATGACGATGGTGAACTTGGACTTGAGCTCGTAGATCAGCTCTTCAACCTTGAGCGTCGAAATCGGGTCGAGGGCCGAGCACGGTTCGTCGAGCAGCAGCACTTCAGGTTCCACGGCGATGGTGCGGGCAATGACCAGACGCTGTTGCTGGCCACCGGACAAACCGAGGGCCGACTCGTGCAGGCGGTCTTTGACCTCGTCCCACAGCGCTGCGCCCTTGAGTGCCCATTCAACCGCTTCATCGAGAATGCGTTTTTTGTTGATGCCTTGGATGCGCAGGCCATAAACCACGTTTTCATAGATGGTCTTGGGGAACGGGTTGGGCTTCTGGAACACCATGCCCACGCGGCGGCGCAGCTCGGCCACGTCTTCGCCCTTGCGGTAGATGTTGGTGCCGTAGAGGTTGATGGCGCCTTCCACGCGGCAACCGTCCACCAGGTCGTTCATGCGGTTGAAGGTGCGCAGCAACGTGGACTTGCCGCAGCCGGACGGGCCGATGAAGGCAGTCACGCGCTGCTTGGGGATGTTCATGCTGACGTCGAACAGCGCCTGCTTGTCGCCGTAGTAGAGGCTCAGGCCCGGCACTTCGATGGCCACGGTTTCCTGGGCCAGGCTCAGGCTTTGCTTGTCGCGTCCCAGGGCAGACATGTTGATGCCGTGGGAATGGGTTTCGTGTTGCATGGTCTCACTCCGTTCGTAGCTGCAAGCTTTTAGCTGCAAGCTGCAAGATTTGAGCAAAAGCGGCTTGTAGCTTGAGGCTTGCCGCTTGTGACTTAGCTTTAGCTGTCAACTGTCCAACGCCTTGTACTTCTCGCGCAGGTGGTTACGAATCCACACCGCCGACAGGTTGAGCGTGGCGATCACCAGCACCAGCAGCAGGGCTGTGGCGTAGACCAGCGGCCGCGCCGCTTCGACGTTGGGGCTCTGGAAGCCGACGTCATAGATATGGAAGCCCAGGTGCATGATCTTCTGGTCAAGGTGCAGGTACGGGTAGTTACCGTCCAACGGCAGCGACGGGGCCAGCTTCACCACGCCGACCAGCATCAGCGGCGCCACTTCACCGGCGGCCCGGGCCACGGCGAGGATCATGCCGGTCATCATCGCCGGGCTGGCCATCGGCAGCACGATCTTCCACAGCGTTTCCGCCTTGGTCGCGCCGAGCGCCAGGGAACCTTCACGCACGGTGCGAGGAATCCGCGCCAGGCCTTCTTCGGTGGCCACGATCACCACCGGCACCGCCAGCAGCGCCAGGGTCAGCGAGGCCCAGAGCAGGCCCGGCGTGCCGAAGGTCGGCGCCGGCAGGGCTTCGGCGAAGAACAGCCGGTCCACCGAGCCACCCAGCACATACACGAAAAAGCCCAGGCCAAACACGCCGTAGACGATGGCCGGTACGCCCGCCAGGTTGTTGACCGCGATGCGGATAATCCGCGTCAGGGTGTTCTGCTTGGCGTACTCACGCAGGTACACCGCCGCCAGCACGCCGAATGGCGTGACAATCATCGCCATGATCAGGGTCATCATCACGGTGCCGAAGATCGCCGGGAAGATCCCGCCTTCGGTGTTGGCTTCCCGTGGATCGTCGCTCAGAAACTCCCAGACCTTGCTGAAGTAGAAGCCGATCTTGGTCAGGGTGCCCATGGCGTTCGGCTGGTAGGCGTGTACCACTTTGCCGATACCGATTTCGATTTCCTTGCCGTTGCCGTCCCGGGCCGTCAGCGCGTCGCGGTTGAACTGGGCGTGCAGGTCGGCCAGGCGCGCTTCGATGTCCTGGTAGCGGGCGTTCAGTTCGGCGCGGTCGGCGTCCATGTCGGCCTGGGCGGCGGCGTCGAGCTTGCCTTCCAGCTCCAGCTTGCGACCGTGCAGGCGGACGCGCTCCAGCCCGGCATTGATCGCACCGATATCGGTTTTTTCCAGGCTCTTGAGCTGGGCGGCGAGCGTGTTGACGCGGTCCACACGGGCTTGCAACTCCGGCCACGCGGCCTCGCCTTCGGCGATGATCTTGCCATCCTGCTTGACGTTGACCAGGGTGCCGTAGAAGTTGCCCCATTCACGCCGCTCAATGGTCATCAACTGCACCGGCGTGGTCTGGTCCTTCAACCATTCGCCGACGATCCAGGTGAAGTCATTGCCGTTCAAGTCGCGGTTGCCGACCTTGATCAGCTCGCGAGTCATGAACTCCGGGCCCTCATCGGGCACCGGCAGGCCAGCGCTTTTCAGGCGCTCGCGTGGGACTTCTTCCTTCTGCACCACTTCGCCGATGACGATATGGTTGGCCTGGCCCGGCACGCTGTAGTTGGCCTGGATCAGGTCGGCCGGCCAGAAATGGCCCAGACCGCGCACCGCAATCACCGCCAGCAAACCAATGGTCATGATGACCGCGATGGACACCGCGCCACCGCTGATCCAGACGCCGGGGGCGCCGCTCTTGAACCATCCATTCAGGGAGTTCTGTTTCACAGACTTCTACCTTTCTTAAAGCGACGAGTATTTCTTGCGCAGACGCTGACGGATCAGCTCGGCGAGGGTGTTCATGATGAACGTGAACAGCAGCAGCACCAGCGCCGAGAGGAACAGCACGCGGTAGTGACTGCCGCCCACTTCCGACTCGGGCATTTCCACCGCGACGTTGGCCGCCAGGGTGCGCAGGCCTTCGAACAGGTTCATCTCCATCACCGGCGTGTTACCGGTGGCCATCAGCACGATCATGGTCTCGCCGACGGCGCGGCCCATGCCGATCATCAATGCCGAGAAAATGCCCGGGCTGGCGGTCAGGATCACTACGCGGGTCATGGTCTGCCAGGGCGTGGCGCCGAGGGCCAGGGAGCCCAGGGTCAGGCCACGCGGCACGCTGAACACCGCGTCTTCGGCGATGGAGTAGATGTTCGGGATCACCGCGAACCCCATGGCCAGGCCGACCACCAGGGCGTTGCGCTGGTCGTAGGTGATGCCCAGGTCATGGGAAATCCACATGCGCATGTCGCCGCCGAAGAACCAGGTTTCCAGGTACGGGCTCATGTACAGCGAGAGCCAGCCCACGAACAGGATCACCGGGATCAGGATCGCGCTTTCCCAGCCATCCGGCACCCGCAGGCGGATCGACTCAGGCAACCGGCTGAATACAAAGCCGGCCACCAGGATGCCAATCGGCAACAGCATCAGCAGGCTGAAAATCCCCGGCAGATGCCCTTCCACATAAGGCGCCAGGAACAGGCCGGCGAAGAAGCCGAGGATCACCGTGGGCATCGCTTCCATCAACTCGATCACCGGCTTGACCTTGCGGCGCAGGCTCGGGGCCATGAAGTAAGCGGTGTAGATCGCGGCGGCTACGGCCAGCGGCGCGGCGAGCAACATCGCGTAGAACGCGGCTTTCAACGTACCGAAGGTCAGCGGCGCCAGGCTCATCTTGGGCTCGAAGTCGGTGTTGGCGGCAGTCGACTGCCAGACGTATTTAGGCTCGTCGTAGTTCTCGTACCAGACCTTGCTCCACAGCGCGCTCCAGGACACTTCCGGGTGCGGGTTGTCGAGCAGCAACGGTTGCAGCTTGCCACCGGCCTCGACGATCACGTGGTTGGCCCGTGGCGACAAACCGAACACGCCTGGGCCGTCGACCACCGGATCGACCAGCAAGGTGCGGTGCGCGGTGCTGTGGAACACGCCGAACTGACCGGAGGCGTCGAGGGCAGTGAAACCCTTGCGACGTTCTTCAGCGGTGATTTCCACGATGGGCGCAGTGCCCATCTGGAAGGTACGGATTTGCTTGAGGCGCTGCTCGCCATCCGGATCGCGGGCCATGAACCACTGGGCCAGGCCGCCCTTGGAGTTACCGACGATCAGCGAGATGCCGCCCACCAGCTGAGTGCTGGCGGTGACGTCGGCAGTGCCGTCTTCAAGCAGCTTGTAGCGACCGTTGAGGCTCTTGTCGCGCAGGCTGAACACGTCGGCCAGGGCACGACCGTTGATCACATACAACCATTGCTGGCGCGGGTCGATGAAGATCGCCTTCACCGGCTCGGTCATTTGCGGCAGCTCGACACGCTTCTGCTCGCTGGTGACTTCACCGGTCATCATGTTTTCTTCGCGGCTCAGGGTCAGCACGTTCAAGTGCGAACCGGCCGAGCCTGCCACCACCAGGGAAGTATCGGTGGCATTGAGCGCGACGTGCTCCAACGGGCGGCCGGCCTCATCCAGCACGATCGGCGTCTCGCCATAAGGGTATTCGATTGCCGGCGTGATGGTTTTCTTGCCGTCCGGGTAAGACACTTTATAAGTGTGGCGGAACACCATGGACTGGCCGTTGGACAAACCCAGGATCACCAGCGGGCTGCCCGGCTGGTCTTCGCCGATAGACGCAACGCTTGTACCGGCCGGCAGCGGCAGGTCAACGCGCTTGAGCTCGGTGCCGGTGTCGACTGCAAAGAACAGCGCCTGGCCCTTGTCGGAAACCCGCATGGCAACCTGGTTCTGTTCTTCCAGCGAGATCAGCAATGGCTTGCCGGCGTCCTGCATCCAGGCAGGCGTCAGCGCGTCTTCCTTGGTCAGCGAGGCGCCTTGAAACAGCGGCGCGACCACATAGGCGAGAAAGAAGAAAATCAGGGTAATGGCACCCAGCACGGCGAGGCCGCCGACCAATACGTACCAGCGGGTGAAACGATCCTTGAGCGCGCGAATGCGGCGCTTGCGTTGCAGCTCAGGCGTATTGAAATCAATGCGCTTGGGGGGAGAAGTCGTCGTCATGGTGGAATTGGCCAGATCATTCATGCGCACACCCTAGCGGTCCTGTATGACAGAAAGATGACAGTGCAGTGACGCAGGAAATCCGCCGCGAAGCAGGGCTGGCAGCGGATTGAAAATGAGTGATGCGGGAACCGGCGTACCGGCGCCCGCAGAGGCAATCAGTTGCCTTCTTTCAGACCCAGGTCAGCCAGGGCCTTGGCGGCAACTTTGGCTGGCAGCGGGATGTAACCGTCTTTCACTACCACTTCCTGGCCCTGCTTGGACAGCACCAGTTTCACGAACTCAGCTTCCAGCGGAGCCAGAGGCTTGTTCGGGGCTTTGTTGACGTAAACGTAGAGGAAACGCGACAGCGGGTATTTGCCGTTCAGGGCGTTTTCTTCGCTGTCTTCGATGAAGTCAGTGCTGCCTTTCTTGGCCAGGGCCACGGTCTTCACGCTGGCCGTCTTGTAGCCGATGCCCGAGTAACCGATGCCGTTCAGCGAGGAGCTGATCGACTGTACGACCGAAGCCGAACCAGGTTGTTCGTTCACGTTAGGCTTGTAGTCGCCTTTGCACAGGGCTTCTTCCTTGAAGTAGCCGTAGGTGCCGGACACCGAGTTACGGCCAAACAGCTGAACCGGCTTGTTGGCCAGGTCGCCGGTCACACCCAGGTCACCCCAGGTTTTCACGTCGGCTTTGGCGCCACACAAGCGCGTCGAAGAGAAGATCGCGTCAACCTGTTCCATGGTCAGGTGCTGAATCGGGTTGTCCTTGTGCACAAATACCGCCAGGGCATCCACGGCTACCGGGATAGCGGTTGGCTTGTAGCCGTACTTCTGCTCGAAGGCCGCCAGTTCGGTGTCCTTCATCTTGCGGCTCATCGGGCCCAGGTTGGAGGTGCCTTCAGTCAGCGCAGGTGGCGCGGTGGCGGAGCCGGCCGCTTGAATCTGGATGTTGACGTTCGGGTATTCCTTTTTGTAACCCTCGGCCCACAGGGTCATCAGGTTTGCCAGGGTATCGGAACCGACGCTGGACAGGTTGCCCGACACACCAGTGGTCTTGACGTAAGCCGGGATCGCCGGGTCAACGCCAGCAGCCACCGCGTTGGCGGTCGCGACGCCAGCAGCGACAAACGTCATTGCCGCCATCAAACGTTTCAGTTTCATGCCTTGCTCCTAGCAGATAGGGATAGTTGGATCGGGGCCAAGTATCGAGAGGCCGTGTGAACACTCTATGTCTGCAATGTGACAGTTAGATGAAAGGCCACTATCGAAAGCGCAGGCTTGGGAACGTAAAACGGTCAATGAACACCTTCACTGTGGCGAGGGAGCTTGCTCGCTCGCCACAGGAGATCAGGGCAGTGTCAGCGGGAACGCTTCCACAGATACCCACCCACCACCATCCCCATCAAGCACAAGGCAGCAACATAGTAGGCCGGCCCCATCGGGCTTTCCTTCATCAGCAGCGACACCGCCAGCGGCGTCAGCCCACCGAACACGGCGTAGGCCACGTTGTAGGAGAACGACAAGCCACTGAAACGCACCACCGGCGGAAATGCCTTGACCATCACGTAAGGCACCACGCCGATGGTGCCGACAAACAGGCCAGTCAAGGCGTACAGCGGGAACAGCCAGTCCGGGTGGGCCATGAGACTGTGATACAGCGTCCAGGAAGTGGCCAGCAACAATGCGCAACCGGTGACCAGTACACGACCGGCACCAAAACGATCGGCCAGGGCACCCGAGGCAATGCAACCCAGGCTCAGGGTCACGATGGCCAGGCTGTTGGCCTGCAACGCAACCGTGGGGCTGAAGTGGTAGACGGTCTGCAGCACGGTCGGCGTCATGAGGATGACCACCACGACGCCGGCCGAGAGCAGCCAGGTCAGCAGCATCGACAACACGATGGCGCCACGGTGGTCGCGCAATACCGCGCGCAACGGCAGCTCGGCGGCCAGGGTCTTGCGTTGCTGCATCTCGGCGAAAATAGGTGTTTCATGCAGCCAGCGGCGCAGGTACACCGACAGCAGGCCGAATACACCGCCGAGCAGGAATGGGATCCGCCAGGCGTAATCGGAGACCTGCTCCGGGGTATAGACCGTATTAATGGCGGTGGCGACCAACGAGCCCAGCAGAATACCGGCGGTGAGGCCGCTGGTCAGGGTACCGCAGGCGTAGCCGATGTGGCGTGGCGGGACGTGTTCGGAGACGAATACCCAGGCGCCCGGTACCTCGCCGCCAATCGCCGCACCCTGGATCACGCGCATCAGCAGCAACAGGAGCGGCGCCCACAAGCCGATCTGCGCGTAGGTCGGCAACAGGCCCATGATCAAGGTCGGCACGGCCATCATGAAGATGCTCAGGGTGAACATTTTCTTGCGGCCCAGCAGGTCGCCGAAGTGCGCCATGATGATGCCGCCCAGCGGGCGGGCGAGGTAGCCGGCGGCGAAGATGCCGAAGGTCTGCATCATGCGCAGCCATTCGGGCATGTCGACGGGGAAGAACAGTTTCCCGACCACGGTGGCGAAAAATACGAAAATGATGAAGTCGTAGAACTCCAGCGCCCCGCCCAAGGCAGACAGCGACAGGGTTTTGTAGTCGTTGCGGGTCAGCGGGCGCGACGGTTGCGCGCTGCTTGCGGGCACGGAGGACATGGCAAGGCTTCTCTTATAGTAATCATCGTAAAGGACTGCACGCCCGTGACTTGCGGCGGGTTTGGCAAGATAGCAAATCGCTTGAAAAAGCACAGCGCTGTGAAAACAGTTGCGCGCAAAAGCCCCGATACAGCGCCTATTAACCGACCAAATGAGCCTCAGGTGGTCGTCGTCGCGCCAGCGTCCCGATATACTCGCCCGTGCAAGCGCAGGAACCCCAGTCTTGACGGGCTGCTGTGCCAAAACGTTGTTGGGCGCCATCCAGCCGATTTGGCAGAGTTTCCCTTTAGTTCGCCTTACGAGAAACGCATCGAGCGGTGTATGTTGGTGCTGAAACGTTTTTCCAGAAGACGGCTATCCACTTGAAATACCCATGAAGCGTCACGGGTCAGAGGCACCTTCGGCATGATCGAACTCGAACAAGAAGATCCTATCCCGCAAGGCGATCTCGCCCTGCAAATCACTGCGCTGCCGCGTGAAACCAACGGTTTTGGCGATATCTTCGGTGGCTGGCTGGTCGCGCAGATGGACCTGGCCGGTACGGCAATGGCCAGCAAGGTGGCCGGCGGGCGCGTAGCCACGGTGGCCATTGATCGCATGGCATTCCTGGTACCGGTCGCGGTGGGCGCGCAGTTGTCCTTCTATACCCAGGCTCTGGAAATCGGCCGCAGCTCGATCCAGATGATGGTCGAAGTGTGGAGCGACGACCCGCTGTCCAGCGAATGGCGCAAGGTCACCGAGGCGGTATTCGTGTTCGTCGCCATCGACGGCAGCGGCCGCACGCGCTCGGTTCCGTCGCGCGCGCGTTAAACCTCATCGGGTTTTCACGGTCAATTGCCCCATTGCCTGCCATTGCCCATTGCCTGCCATTGAGAGAGCTTTGTTATGCCGACGCCCCACGTTGAAACCGTGAAAATCGACGCGCTGGACTGCTGGCGCATCCGCCACAACGGCGCCGAGTTGAGGGTGGCCCAACAGGGCGCGCATATCTTCAGTTATCAGCGCGACGGCGAGCAGCCGCTGATCTGGCCGAACCCCGAAGCGGTGTTCAAGCAGGGCAAAGGCATTCGTACCGGCGTCCCGGTGTGCTGGCCCTGGTTTGGTGTGTTCGACCGCAACCCGCAGAGCGTCAAGGCAATGCGCCAGAGCGATCAGCCGGCCGGTGCCCACGGTTTTGTGCGTACGGCGTTGTGGGAATTAGCCGCAACCGAGCTTGAAGGCCAGGCGTTGCGGGTGGATCTTGCGCTGCCCGTACCGGCAGGCGGCTTTCCTGGCTGGCCTCATCAGGTCGACTTGACGTTGAGCCTGGTGCTGGACGACCAGTTGCATATCCACCTGACCAGCCATAACCGCGGCACTGACACCGTGACCCTCAGCCAGGCACTGCACACCTACTTCGCCGTCAGCGATGTGCGCAAGGTGCAGGTCGAAGGCCTGGACGGGGCGGCCTATATCGATACCGCCGATGGCTGGGCCGAGAAGACGCAATCGGGCCTGCTGCACTTCACGGCCGAGACTGACCGTATCTATCTCGACACGCCTGCCCATCTGAGCATCGTCGACAAGGACTGGCAGCGCCGCATCCAGCTCACCAGCGAAGGTTCGAAATCGACCGTGATCTGGAACCCGTGGACCGAACGCGCCAAGGCCTTCGATGACATGGCCGACGATGGCTGGCAGGGGATGTTATGCGTCGAGACGGCGAATGTGCTGGATGATGTGGTGGCGTTGGCGCCCGGTGAAAGCCACACCCTGGGCGTGAGCATCGCCGCTGTCGCCCTGTAGGCGAAGTTCAAAATGTGGGAGGGGGCTTGCTCCCGATAGCGGTGGTTCAGTCAGAACATGTTTGACTGGCATGCCGCAATCGGGAGCAAGCCCCCTCCCACATTGTTATGTGTTGGCTTTTAGAGATCGGACTCCTTCACTACCCGCACCTTCCCTGCGTCCAGCGCATACGCCGCATCCGCCAGGTCGTTATTCACCTTCTCCACCTTCAAGGTTCCGGTGACCCACAGCGGCGTGTAGATATCATCCAGCTTCAAGCCCTTGGGATAGCGCACCAACACCAGTTGGTTGGGCGGCGGTGGCGGCACATGGATGCACGCGCCGGGGTATGGCACGAGAAAGAACAGCGTGCTGCGGCCCTTGGCATCGGTTTCCAACGGCACTGGGTAGCCGCCGATACGGATGTGCTTGCCGTTCATGGCCGGCACGGTCTTGGTGGAATACATCACCGCCGGCAAGCCTTTGCTCTGTTTCAGGCCGCCCTTGTCGGTAAAGGTGCCTTGGGCTTCGGGCGAGTTGTGATCGATCTCGGGCATGGCTTCGAGGGCTTTCTGATCCGACAGCGGCATCAGCTCGAGCCAGTCGGTTTCCGGCAGTTCGCCAGCGTGGGCCAGGCCTGGGGCCAGCAAGAGGAGAGTCAACAGAAGACGGCGCATGGAGAGGCTCGGCAAGTACAAGTGGCGAGCATTCTAGCCCTCTGCGCCTGCGCAGCGCAGAGGACTTTGTCGGCTGATTACTTTCTTTTGATCAGGCCGTAGATCACCAGCAGCACGATCGCGCCGACCAGCGCACCGATAAAGCCCGCGCCTTGACCGGCCTGGTAGATCCCCAGGGCCTGGCCACCGTAGGTTGCAGCCAGGGAGCCGGCGATACCCAGCAGAATGGTCATGATCCAGCCCATGCTGTCGTCGCCAGGCTTGAGGAAACGCGCCAGCAGGCCGACGATCAAGCCGATAAAAATGGTTCCGATGATACCCATGGCATTTCCCTCTGATTGGTGTGAGTCATGCCAAAGCCTAGTCAGACTTTGGCATCCTGCAATCAGAGGGACGCCGAGCCTTAATGGTTCCCACGGCGACGCAGCTTATTGTTCGGCGATCAGTGCTTCGACCTTGAGGATCTGCGCCTGCAGGGTCGCGCGGTCCTTGCAGCGCAGGTTGGCGTGACCCACCTTGCGCCCTGCCTTGAAGGCCTTGCCGTAGTGATGCACATGGCAATCGTCGATCGCCATGACTCGCTCAACCGGCGGCACCACGCCAATGAAGTTGAGCATGGCGCTCTCGCCAACCTTGGCCGTGGAGCCCAACGGCAAGCCCGCCACCGCCCGCAGGTGGTTCTCGAACTGGCTGCACTCGGCGCCTTCGGTGGTCCAGTGCCCGGAGTTGTGCACGCGCGGGGCGATCTCGTTGGCCTTGAGACCGCCATCGACTTCAAAGAATTCGAATGCCATCACGCCGACGTAATCCAGCTGCTTGAGCACACGGCTGGAATAATCTTCGGCCAGGGCCTGCAGCGGGTGGTCGGTACTGGCCACGGACAGCTTGAGAATGCCGCTGTCGTGGGTGTTGTGCACCAACGGATAGAAGCGGGTTTCACCATCACGGGCGCGCACTGCGATCAGCGAGACTTCGCCGGTGAACGGCACGAAGCCTTCCAGCAGGCAGGCGACGCTGCCCAGTTCGGCGAAGGTACCGGCCACATCGGCAGCGGTGCGCAGCACTTTCTGGCCCTTGCCGTCATACCCCAGGGTGCGGGTTTTCAGCACGGCCGGCAGGCCGATGCTGGCGACGGCGGCGTCCAGGTCTGCCTGGGACTGGATATCGGCGAAGGCCGGGGTCGGGATGCCCAGGTCCTTGAACATGCTTTTCTCGAACCAGCGGTCGCGCGCGATGCGCAGGGCTTCAGCGCTCGGGTACACCGGCACGAACTGCGACAGGAAAGCCACGGTTTCGGCCGGTACGCTTTCGAACTCGAAGGTCACCAGGTCAACTTCGTCGGCCAGTTGGCGCAGGTGATCAGGGTCGCTGTAGTCCGCGCGCAGGTGTTCACCCAGGGCGGCCGCGCAAGCGTCCGGCGCCGGGTCCAGAAAAGCGAAATCCATCCCCAGCGGGGTTCCCGCCAGAGCCAGCATGCGGCCCAGTTGGCCGCCACCGATTACACCGATTTTCATCAATCAACACCCTCAGGCGATGCGTGGGTCTGGATTGTCCAGCACGCTGTCTGTCTGCTCAGCACGGAATTTTTTCAGCACCGCATGGAACTGCGGGTGCTTGGCGCCCAGGATACTGGCGGACAGCAACGCGGCGTTGATCGCGCCGGCCTTGCCGATCGCCAGGGTCGCCACCGGGATGCCGGCCGGCATCTGCACGATGGACAACAGCGAATCCACGCCCGAGAGCATCGACGACTGCACCGGTACACCCAGCACGGGCAGGTGAGTCTTGGCTGCACACATGCCTGGCAAATGCGCCGCACCGCCGGCACCGGCGATGATCACCTCGATGCCACGGGATTCTGCTTCATCGGCATACTGGAACAGCAAGTCCGGGGTGCGGTGGGCGGAGACCACCTTCACTTCGTACGGAATGCCGAGTTTTTCCAGCATATCGGCGGTGTGGCTAAGGGTGGACCAATCGGACTTGGAGCCCATGATCACGCCAACCAATGCACTCATCGTCGTGCCTCTTCTCTCTGGGCGCCCGCAGGCGCGTCAAAAAACAACAAGCCACGCGGGAAATCCGGCGTGGCTTGGTGTACGAAATCAGGCCGGTTGGACCGGCCGAAGGCCGCGCAGTATACCGTAATAATCCAGATAAACAGCCCCTGTCACGACCATCTGTCATCCGTTGCCACCGAGCGATTTATTGACTCTCAGGTCAGTCACTGGCGCACGCCAAAACACCACGCTCATGCCCACTCGCCAGACCGCATTACCGTCGAGAATTAATTACCACCTGGGGCAATACCTTCATTTAATAAACTCGCCGGACCCTGATTCACTATCAATAACCTGGAACTCCTTGAAAGGTTTGAAAGATGACGTCGACAACCGAAGGCACACCTAGCAAACACATTACTATTATCGCCGTCCTGCATGATGACGTGACGCCGGCAAAACGAAAGACCATTTACGCTGATTTTTTTCACGCACTCGTAAAAGAACTGGAAAGCTTCGCAGAGCGGAAAATCAATGTCGTCTTCACCCAGGGCGAGCCCCACAGCAACATGGAATACAAAGGCGACGATATTGAGGACGCGGCAACACGCTGGCAAACTCTCGGCACTCAACTTCTCGACGACATGACACAAGAGGGCCTGGAAACCAATGATCTGACCAAAGTCGTTCTCGTCACCAACGACAAATTAAATAATACGGTTTTAGGCCTCGCGAGCACGCATGGGGAAACCCAGGGCGGAACATTCGCCATCGCATCATTGGTCTCGCCAGAAGTTATCGCCCATGAGATCGGTCATTTATTAGGGGCCAGACATGACGACTCTGAAGTTCATTTAAAGCGCCGCTGGGCCAGCGGCCTTAAACTTCTAGAAGCTTGGGTATTCGGAACCTGGTACGAGGACATCAAGACGTATACCTATATGGCACCCCGCAGTAGCAGTTCCACCACTTACACGTTCAGCCCCGCCAATCGGCAAAATATCAAGAATTACCTGGCCAGCAAAGATTAATACCAACACCTCTTTTACCGTTTTACGCCCATCGATTCGATCACTGGCCTTCCTCCGCTCATGCGGAGGAACTCACTGCGATGCCACTCTCGAGCTTGCGCCACAACAACCGCACATTGGCCTTGCGCACCAGCGCACAGCGATACAGCCGAATCTCCAGCGGCACATGCCATTGCGACCCGCCACACACCACCAGTTCGCCTCGAGCCAGTTCCGCCCGCACGCTCAATTGCGGCACCCAGGCGATCCCCAAGCCTTCAAGGGCCATGCTTTTGAGGCTGTCGGCCATGGCGGTTTCATAGATGGTGGTAAAACGCAGGGCACGCTGGCGCAGCAGCAGGTTCACCGAGCGCCCGAGAAAGGCACCGGCACTGTAGGCAAGCAGCGGCACACTGCCCTCGCCTTCAAGATCGAACAGCGGCTTGCCGTCGGCATCGGCGGCGCACACCGGGAGCATTTCGGTGTTGCCCAGGTGCAGGGAGGGGAAGATCTCGGCGTCCATCTGCATGGCGGCATCCGGGTCGTAGAACGCCAGCATCAGGTCGCAGCCGCCTTCGCGCAGGGCGTGCACGGCGTCACCCACGTTGGTGGCGACCAGCCGCGTGGCGATGTTCAAACCTTCGTTGCGCAGCTGGGCGATCCAGCGCGGGAAAAAACCCAATGCCAGGGAGTGAGCCGCCGCCACCTGCATGACCTCGCCCTGCCCGCCTTCCAGATGATGCAAATGGCGCAGCACTTCACCGAGTTGTTCGACCACCGTGCGCGCGGTGACCAGGAACAATTGCCCCGCCGCCGTCAGTTCCACCGGCGTGCGTGTGCGATTGACCAGGGTCAACCCCAGCGCCGCTTCCAGGCTGCGAATACGTCGACTGAACGCCGGCTGGGTGACAAAGCGCCGCTCCGCCGCCTGGGAAAAGCTGCGCGTTGCCGCCAGGGCGCTGAAGTCTTCCAGCCATTTGCTCTCAAGGTTCATCACTGCCTCCCACGGGAATGCACCATTTTGGCACACACGCCCGTCATGGTAACCGGGTCACATCCACATTATGCCGTTTGTGCATAGGCCAGTGTTTAACAGCATTGGCCCAAAAAGTTCTACAAGCCTAGCATTCGCAGCGTTCCGGCCAGTTCCGGGTCCCTATCGAGATGATTTCCGTCATGTCCTCTGCTGCATCTTTCCGTACAGAAAAAGACCTGCTTGGCGTACTCGAAGTACCGGCTCAAGCGTATTACGGCATCCAGACCCTGCGAGCGGTGAACAACTTCCGCCTCTCGGGCGTTCCGATTTCGCATTACCCGAAATTGGTGGTCGGCCTGGCAATGGTCAAGCAAGCAGCGGCGGACGCCAACCGCGAACTGGGTCAGCTCAGCGAAGCCAAGCACGCTGCCATCAGCGAAGCCTGTGCCCGGCTGATCCGTGGCGACTTCCACGAAGAGTTCGTGGTGGACATGATTCAAGGCGGCGCCGGCACTTCAACCAACATGAATGCCAACGAAGTGATCGCCAACATCGCGCTGGAGGCCATGGGCCACCAGAAGGGCGAATACCAGTACCTGCACCCCAACAACGACGTGAACATGGCGCAGTCGACCAACGACGCCTACCCGACCGCGATCCGCTTGGGTCTGCTGCTGGGCCATGACGCGTTGCTGGCCAGCCTCGACAGCCTGATCCAGGCCTTCGCCGCCAAAGGTGTCGAGTTCGGGCATGTGTTGAAAATGGGCCGCACCCAACTGCAAGACGCCGTGCCGATGACCCTCGGCCAGGAATTCCGTGCCTTCGCCACCACCCTGAGCGAAGACCTGGCCCGCCTGAAAACCCTGGCGCCGGAGCTGCTCACCGAAGTGAACCTGGGCGGCACCGCCATCGGCACCGGCATCAACGCCGACCCACGCTACCAGGCCCTGGCCGTACAGCGCCTGGCCACCATCAGCGGCCAGCCGCTGGTACCGGCGGCCGACCTGATCGAAGCCACCTCCGACATGGGTGCCTTCGTGCTGTTCTCCGGCATGCTCAAGCGTACCGCCGTGAAGCTGTCGAAGATCTGCAACGACTTGCGCCTGCTGTCCAGCGGCCCACGCACCGGCATCAACGAGATCAACCTGCCGGCACGCCAGCCGGGCAGCTCGATCATGCCCGGCAAGGTCAACCCGGTGATCCCGGAAGCCGTCAACCAGGTGGCCTTCCAGGTGATCGGCAACGACCTGGCGCTGACCATGGCGGCCGAAGGCGGCCAACTGCAACTGAACGTGATGGAGCCGCTGATCGCCTTCAAGATCTTCGACTCGATCCGCCTGCTGCAACGCGCCATGGACATGCTGCGCGAGCACTGCATCGTCGGTATCACCGCCAACGAAGCGCGCTGCCGCGAGCTGGTGGAGCACTCTATCGGCCTGGTCACCGCGCTGAACCCCTACATCGGCTATGAAAACGCCACCCGCATTGCGCGTATCGCCCTTGAAAGCGGTCGCGGCGTGCTGGAACTGGTGCGTGAAGAAGGCTTGCTCGACGACGCCATGCTCGACGACATCCTGCGCCCCGAAAACATGATCGCTCCACGCTTGGTCCCACTGAAGGCCTAAGTGTTTGTTGCACCGCTCACCAGGTTGAGGGACTAGACACCTCTCACCTTTTGAGGGCCTGAAGGCTCGTTCTTCAGGCCCTTTTTTTTGCCTTGAGGTTGCTCATGACGCTTATAAAAAATCCAATATCGCACCGCTTACCCACCTCCCCTGTCACCGCTTCGCTGAAACCTTTAATCAGGCCGTGCAGACGGATCACGCTCGCCTAGGTATAGTGCCGCCCCTCTTCGCGTCTGCGGCAATCGGTAACGAGGCCCGGATACCACGCGAAAGCGCATGAATAACAACACCCGCAAAAGGATCGGGATCGAAGCGTCGTGCACTGCCTGGTGCCGAGCGATGTATCGGACCGTCCTGCGTTTGCCATTAGAAAAATCAGCGAGGAACACTCCATGCTCGAAGTCATCAACGACTTCCTCTCAGGGAAAGTACTGATCGTGCTCATTGTCGGGCTCGGCGGTTATTTCACGATCCGCTCGCGTTTCGTTCAACTGCGTCACTTTTTCCACATGTTCTCGGTGTTTAAAGACAGCCTGAAAAGCAGCTCCGGTCAACTCAGCTCGTTCCAGGCACTGATGCTCAGCCTGGCGGGCCGCGTCGGTGCCGGTAACATTGCCGGCGTCGGCATTGCCGTGACCCTGGGCGGCCCGGGTGCGGTGTTCTGGATGTGGGTCACTGCGTTGGTGGGCATGTCCTCAAGCTTTATCGAGTGCTCCCTGGGTCAGCTGTACAAGCGCACCGATGCGGAAGGTACCTACCGTGGCGGCCCGGCCTATTACATCCAGCACGGCCTGCACAAACGCTGGCTGGGGATGGTCATGGCGTTCCTGCTGCTGGTGACCTTCGGCTTTGCCTTCAACGGCCTGCAAGCCCACGCCGTGACTCACTCGCTCAATAACGCCTTCGGTCTCGACACCACCTATACCGGCCTCGCGCTGGCGGTGTTGCTGGGCCTGGTATTCATCGGCGGGATCAAGCGTATTGCGTCGATTGCCGACCTGCTGGTGCCGGTCAAGACGCTGGTCTACATCGCAGTGACCCTGTACGTGATCGTGCTGCAATTCGACCACGTGCCGGCCATGCTCGCGACCATCGTCAAGAGCGCCTTCGGCCTCGACCAGGCCTTCGGTGGCCTGGTGGGCAGCGCGATCATCATGGGCGTGAAACGCGGCGTGTTCGCCAACGAAGCAGGTTTAGGCAGCGCGCCTAACGTGGCGGCTGTCGCTTCGGTAGAACACCCGATTGCCCAAGGTGTGGTGCAGGCATTCAGCGTGTTCCTCGACACGTTCGTGATCTGCACCTGCACCGCGTTGCTGATCCTGCTGTCCGGTTTCTACACCCCGGGCTTTGAAGGCGACGGCATTGCCCTGACCCAGAACTCCCTGGCCGCCGTGGTCGGTGACTGGGGCCGCATGTTCATCTCGGTCGCCCTGGCGTTGTTCGTGTTCACCTCGATCATGTACAACTACTACCTGGGCGAGAGCAACCTGCGCTTCCTGGTCGGCAACAACCGCAAGGTGCTGATGGGCTATCGCGCCTTGGTGCTGGTGCTGATTTTCTGGGGTTCGATCGAGAACCTGAGCACCGTGTTCGCCTTCGCCGACATCACCATGACCATGCTCGCGTTCGTCAACCTGTTCGCCCTGGCGTTCCTGTTCAAGATCGCCATGCGCATCCTCAACGACTACGACAACCAGCGCGCAGCGGGCATCAAGACCCCGGTGTTCGACTCCAGCCAGTTCCCTGACCTGGATCTGGACCGCAAGGCCTGGCCGGCCAACCCGGTAAAATCCGAAGCAGCGCCGTCGCCTGAACTGAGCGCCCAGGCGCAACGTTAATCACCGCTAGATGACACGCCGCCCGGCCTTGGGCATGCTCTGGGCCCGGCGGCGTTTTTCGTTCAGGAGATTTTTCATGCAACCAGCCAACAACGTCATGGTGCTCTACACCGGCGGCACCATCGGTATGCAGGCCAGTGCCAATGGCCTGGCACCCGCTTCCGGTTTTGAGGCGCGTATGCGCGAGCAACTGGCCGACGCACCCGTGCCCACGTGGCGCTTCCGGGAGATGTCGCCGC
This sequence comes from Pseudomonas sp. 37 R 15, assembly GCF_900004865.1. Taxonomy (NCBI): domain Bacteria; kingdom Pseudomonadati; phylum Pseudomonadota; class Gammaproteobacteria; order Pseudomonadales; family Pseudomonadaceae; genus Pseudomonas; species Pseudomonas sp. 37 R 15. The sequence continues at coordinate 121,306 of NZ_CVTV01000061.1, forward strand.
TGATCGACAGCGCCAATATGACCCCTGCCTACTGGCAGCACCTGCGCAGCGCCGTCGTCGAGGCCGTGGACGACGGCTGCGACGCCGTGCTGATCCTGCACGGCACCGACACCCTGGCCTACAGCGCGGCGGCCATGAGTTTTCAACTCCTCGGTCTGCCGGCACCCGTACTGTTCACCGGCTCGATGTTGCCGGCAGGCGTGCCCGACAGTGATGCCTGGGAAAACGTCAGCGGTGCGCTGACGGCACTGGGGGAAGGCCTGGCACCTGGCGTGCAATTGTATTTCCACGGCGCACTCATGGCGCCAACCCGGTGCGCGAAGATCCGCAGCTTTGGTCGCCATCCGTTCGCAGCCTTGCAACGTAACGGCGGCGTCTCCCAAGCCGACATGATCCCTGCTGCCCTGCATTACCGCCAACCCAAGTCCGTCGCCAGGGTCGGCGTCCTGCCGTTGGTGCCGGGCATCGCCGCCGACCTGTTGGATGCGCTGCTCGACAGCGGCATCCAGGCGCTGGTGCTCGAATGCTTCGGTAGCGGCACCGGCCCAAGTGACAACCCGGCCTTCCTGGCCAGCCTGCAACGTGCGCAGGATCAGGATGTAGTGGTGGTTGCGATCACCCAATGCCATGAAGGCGGCGTGGAACTGGACGTCTACGAAGCCGGCAGCCGCCTGCGCGGTGTGGGCGTGCTGTCCGGTGGCGGCATGACCCGCGAGGCGGTATTCGGCAAGCTCAACGCCCTGCTCGGGGCCGGATTGCAAACCAGCGAGATCCGGCGCCTGGTGGAACTGGACCTGTGCGGCGAACTGAACTGACCGGCATGTAATTTGCTCCACTTCCAGCCTACCCAAGGCTGGAAGTCCCCATGCTGCACTCCCATCTCACCACCCTCAATGCCGTGTCCCTGGTGCTCAGTACCTTCGAGGCCGAAGGCTTGCCCCATGAAGCGTTATTGGCCGGCAGCGGCATCCGCGCAGCGGACTTGCGCCGCGCCGACACGCGTATCGCCACGCACCAGGAGATGCAAGTGTGCGCCAACGCCGTGGCCCTGCAGCGCGATATCGGCCTGATCGTGGGGCGGCGTATGCATGTTTCCTCCTACGGCATGCTCGGCTATGCCCTGCTCACCAGTGCCACTTTCGGTGACGCTTTGCGCCTGGCCCTGCGTTATCCGGCGCTGCTGGGAACACTCTTCGAACTGAGCCTGGAGGAGGACGGTGAACGTGTCTGGTTCACCGCTGGCGATTACCGCGAGAGCCCTGCACTGACGGCCTTCAATGTCGAGTTGTGCCTGGGGTCGCTGAAGGTGATCTGTGACGACCTGCTTGGCCATCCACTGCCCTTGTTGGGCGCTCGTTTCGAGTACGACGCGCCGGATTATCAAGCGCGTTACGTCGAGAGCTTCGATTGCCCACTGCAGTTCCAGGCCACGGCCAATGCATTCGCCTTTGATAAACGCTGGCTTGCCCAGCCTCTGCCACTGGCCGACACCGTGACCCACCAGGCCATGGTCGAGCGTTGCCGGAAACAGAACACCGAATTCACCGGACGCGAGGCATGGCTGGGGCGGATCCGTCAGTTGCTGGCCGCGCAACTGCATGCCGCACCCGGGCTGGATGGCCTGGCCCGGCAAATGAACTGCTCCGCACGCACCCTGCGTCGACACTTGCACGACCTGGGCTGCAGCTATCAGGAGCTGCTCGATGAGTTGCGCTTTGAACGCGCCAAACAGCTATTGGCTGACGGCCTGTGGCCAATCCACCGGATTGCCGAGACGCTGGGGTTCAGTGAGACGGCCAGCTTCAGGCACGCGTTCGTACGCTGGAGCGGCGTAGCGCCGAGCCAATTTCGCGCATGACGCCCCAATCAGGGGCCAATTGCGGACACATAAGTTGGCCATATTTATCCCCTTTTGGCCGCTCCTGCCATTCTCATAAACCGCGTCCGCCGCAAGACTGCAGGCACCGATACCGCCTGCGGAGAACAATAAATGCTGACGATCTACTCGGACGATCACCACCTGCACCACGGCCGTTGTGAATTGATGGACGGGCAACTGATGCCCTGCTTTGAAATGCCCTCGCGCGCCAACCACGTGCTGCAACGCGTCAAGGACCGTGACCTGGGGCCCGTGCAGGCCCCGCAGGACTTCGGTCTGGCGCCGCTGCAACGTATTCACAGCAGCGACTATCTGGACTTCTTCAAAGGCGCCTGGCAACGCTGGACCGAGTACGGCCAGGACGGCGACCTGTTGCCCTACACCTGGCCCGCTCGCACGTTGCGCCGCGTGATTCCCGCCAGCCTGCACGGCCAGCTGGGCTATTACAGTTTCGATGGAGGCGCGCCGATCACCGCCGGCACCTGGCAAGCGGCTTACAGCGCGGCGCAAGTCGCCCTCACCGCCCAGGCCGCCATCGTGCAAGGCGCCCACAGTGCCTTTGCGCTGTGCCGCCCGCCAGGGCATCACGCCGCCAGCGACCTGATGGGCGGTTATTGCTACCTCAATAACGCGGCCATCGCCGCCCAGGCGTTCCTCGATCAGGGCTGCAAAAAGGTCGCCATCCTCGATGTGGATTACCACCACGGCAACGGCACGCAGTCGATTTTCTACCCGCGTAGCGATGTGCTCTTCACCTCGATCCATGGCCATCCGGAGGCAGAGTTCCCCTTCTTTCTCGGGTATGCCGATGAGCTCGGCGAGGGCACGGGAGAAGGGTTCAACTTCAACTATCCGTTACCGGCCGGCGTCGGCTGGGAAACCTGGAGCGCCGCGCTTGAACAAGCCTGTGCCGAGATCGCGCGCTACGGTGCCGATGTCATCGTTGTCTCCCTGGGCGTGGACACCTTCAAGGACGACCCCATTTCGCAATTCAAGCTGGACAGCCCGGACTACCTGGTCATGGGTCGTCGCATCGCGCAGCTCGGCAAGCCGACACTGTTTGTGATGGAAGGCGGCTACGCCGTAGAAGAAATCGGTATCAACGCCGTCAACGTGCTTGAAGGTTTCGAGGAAGCAGCCCAATGAACATACTCAAATCGCTCGTCCTGTGCGTCGCTGTCGCCAGCGGCGCGGCACAGGCCGAAGAGAAAACCCTGAAGGTCTACAACTGGTTCGACTACATCACCCCCAAGGCCCTGGAGGACTTCAAGGCGCAGAACCCGTCGATCAAGCTGGTGTACGACATCTTCGACACCAACGAGGCGCTGGAAGCCAAGCTGCTCACCGGCAACTCCGGCTATGACGTGGTCGTGCCGTCCAACGTGTTCCTGGCCAAGCAGATCGAAGCCGGCGTGTTCCAACCCCTGGACCGTAGCCAGTTGCCCAACTGGAAGCACCTGGACCCCAAGCTGATGAAGCTGATCGAAGCCAACGACCCCGGCAATCAGTACGCCGTGCCCTACATGTACGGCACCATCCTGATCGGCTTCAACCCGGCCAAGGTCAAGGCGGCCCTGGGCGACAACGCGCCAGTGGACAGCTGGGACCTGATCTTCAAGGAAGAAAACATCAGCAAGCTCAAGCAATGTGGCGTCGCGCTGCTGGATTCGCCCTCGGAGATCCTGCCGCTGGCCTTGCAGCATCTGGGCCTGGACCCCAACAGCAGCAACCCCAAGGACTACATCAAGGCCGAAGCACTGCTGATGAAAATCCGTCCGTACATCACCTACTTTCACTCCTCCAAATACATGGCCGATATCGCCAACGGCGACATCTGTGTGGCGGTGGGTTATTCCGGCAGTTTTTCCCAGGCCGCCAACCGCGCCAAGGAAGCCAAGAACGGCGTGACCGTGGATATGCGCCTGCCCAAGGAAGGCGCGCCGATCTGGTTCGATATGCTCGCCATCCCCAAGGGTGCTAAAAACCCGGGCGACGCCCACACGTTCATCAATTATCTGTTGCAACCCAACGTCATCGCACCGGTCAGCGACTTTGTCGGCTATCCCAACCCGAACAAGGACGCTACCGAGTGGGTCGACCCGGCGATACGCAACAACCCCAACTTGTACCCGACCGACGCGGCCATGACGACGCTCTATACCCTAAAGCCCCTGGACAGCAAAGCCGAACGCGCCAGGACAAGGGCCTGGACCAAGATCAAATCCGGCACCTGAAACACCTTGATTTGACGGGCGCCTTCCAGTGCGCTCGTGAAGGTGGGCCTATCTAAGCACCGCCTCTCTGTGTGGCCGCGCCCTAGCATGGAACGCCTAGCCTTTACCTCAGGCTAGTTCCACCAAACGGCCAGACAGGGAAGCCTCACCATGAACGCCGCCGCTTCAACTACCACGCCCACCCACACACCGCGTCCGAATGCACCGATAGCGCTGCTCACGCAGCGCTCTAGCGGCGCGTCGTTCAGGGAGACTGCGACCCCGCTGCTGCTCAAGGGTTATGAAAAGTTTCCCTGGCCATCGCTACCTTGCACAGCCTCAACGCCCGTCCAGGCCAGCGATTGCAGAGGAGCAACACATGCCCAACGACCGACTTGACAACAATCATCGCCCCCCCAGCACCTATGAACTGCTCACCCAGTTAACCACCGGGCCCACCACCCACGAGGTCGCGGCCGCCACGTTGCGCTCGGCACTCAGAGAACTCTACCCCACCCTTAATATCGATCCCGACCTGGCGATGGTGGTCAGCCCGCGCTGGCATGTCATGGGCAGCGCTGTCGAACCGGCGCCAGCCGTTATCCAGTCCCTGACCTCGGTACTGGCTCATCAAACGCTGACCAGCGAGCGGGTCACTTACATCGATGGCGAGCACTTCCTCACGCTGCAGCCGAACGCGGCGGCGCCTGTGCACCTTGCGGTGAAGATCGATGCCATCGCACGCTTGATCAACGAGTTATCCGACTTGCTGTTCATCGCTTTTCAGGAACAGCAACTTAACTTCTGGAACGCCTCCGACGACAGCAGCAGGCCACGCTGGCAGACGTTTTCCAATTCGCTGAGGAAAGTGTGGAATGTCACCGAAGAGCAAGGCCTGGATGAGCACCATGCGGCCATGGCCCGTGAAGTGTTCCAGGAACCGGACCGGGGCAGGCGCTCGCTCAATGATCGCTACAAGAGTCACGCCTACCTGGTTGACGTCGACCTACTGTGGGACGGCGAGTCCACCCACATCAGTTTCCTGGACATCGCCGTACTGGTTGGCGAGCACGACGAGCGCCAATTGGTCCTGACGCACTCGCTGGTCAGTGGCTATGAAACCTTCGAGTCACTTGAAGCGTTCGGCGCCTCATTGCCAGCCCGGCTCAGTGCGCCACAGCGTGATATCACGTTGCAATGGCGCCTGTATGAGCCCGCCGGCAACTTTTTCGACACACTGGCCTGCACCCTGATCGCGCTGCAAATCCGCGCCATCGGCAGTTACAGCCAAGCCGCGGTCGATGAGCCGGCAGAGGACCAGCCAAGCCCTACCACCGTCGCCCGCATTGTGCCCAGCATCGAAGAGATGAGCGATCACCAACTCTCGAGTATCCGCGAGGTTCATCAACAACTGCCCGACTGGCTGGCCTCGGCGTCGGACTCGGACACCGCCGCCTATAGCCGCTACATGATCGACCTGGCCCAACTGCATGCCCACTATCGCGGCGAAACATTCCAGGACGGCATTGCGCCCATTCGGGACTATGCCCGTACGCAACTGCAAAGCCGCATCCAGGCGCATAAAGGCGGTGCACGCCTGAACCTGGACAAAATCGAGGTGGTGATCGAAAGCCCGGTGGTATGGGGCACCTTCGTCGTGCCGGGCAGCGTGGACATCACACGTCGCGGCCTGATCGATCTGACGTTGGACAACCTCACCGGCCTGCCCACCGGCAACACCACGGTGCACCACAACGACGATAACAATGGCGTCCCCAGCTGGCTGACCTTCAGCTATTTGAAAGACCTGATCGAAGACATTGATATCGGCGAACACTACCCCGCACTGATCAAACAGAAACTGCTCGATGACCCGGTGCAATCCAGTCACCGCCAACAGCTGTATATCAGCCATCTACGCCTGCAACTGCCGCTGCTGGCCCTGCAAATGAAAATCCGCAGACAGGGCGCAATCGATGAGCGCGGCTACCGCTACGTTGCCGCCGCGATGCACACCGATGAATACGACCGCCACGTAGACGGGCAGCTCATTGTTATCCGCGCCCTGGCCTTCGTGCCCACATTGCGGCCCGGCAATGAGCGCGACGTGGTCGCCAATATGTTCGTGATCGGTCCAAGGGACGCCAACGCCGGTCCGTGCCTGCTTTATCGCCCGTTGCTGGAACCGGTGCTGGTGCAATACCCGTCACGGCAAAACCTGCTGTACGCGATCAAACATAACCGCCCCTTGCGCGAATCGGTGCTGGCCTGGCTGCCGCAAGCGCAAAGCTTCAACTACGCCCAATACGTGTTCCCCGACACCTTCCCCTCGCCCTGGACGGTGGTGCGAGCCCTGGTCGAGCCCCTCACCCTGCTGTACATGAGCGGCCCCGTGGCCCTGGCCGATCAAGAAGTGGGCAATGACGCCCTGGCAACGCTGTTCAAGGCCAACGCCACCGCGATGGTCGAATTGGCGGACCGCCAGTCGGTGTCCACTGTACAGAAGCGTTGGGCGACGTTTCGACACACCGGCTGGCAAATATTCAACGCGGCCCTGCCATTCATGGGCCGTACCGTCGGAATAGCCGCCTGGGTCTGGCAAATCATGGACGACCTGCAAGCCACCGAGGAAGCCGTGGACAAGGGGGATCAACAAGCCTCGTGGACAGCGTTAGTGGATGTATTCCTCAACCTGGGCATGGCTTTGACCCTGCACATCGCCCTACGCCATCCTCGCCCGCTGGAACAGTTCGATGCGCCGAAGGGCAAAACTCGATCCGAGTCAAAAACGATCGAAACCGCCGGTAAACCACCGGTTACCAAGAAAAAATATAAAGCTGTGCAACAAGCCAATATTCCCGACAGCCAACTGCCCGCCAAGCACCAAGGCGCCGTACACATCCTGGGGGCCCTGAGCCATAGCCGCTTGGGCCTGGCCAAGACACTCGACAGTTTCAATATCGCCAAACCCGATAAGCTTGGCGAGCAAAACAAAACGCCTGGGCGCCACTTGAATCTGTATCCACTTGCAGACAAGTGGTATGCACCGGTTGCCGCGCGTTGGTTCGAGGTGAGGGTGGATGACAACGACATTGTCATCATCATCGACCCGAAGGCACCGTTGCGTACAGGCCCGCCGCTGATCGGCAATCTGGCGGGCCAGTGGTACGTTGACATCCGCTTACGACTGCGCGGCGGCGGCCTTCGGAACCGTCAGCGTGCGGTCAAGGTCAACCAGCCTGAGCGCATTGCGGCACTCATGACCCAGCTCAACGCCTTTGATGCGGTCGCCGCCAGACAACAGCTGGACGTGCTTGAGTCAAAGCCTGCACTGGACGCCGCCCCCGGCCCTTCCACGGACCTGCTGCGTACAGCGTTCATAGGTAAAGCCGACAACCGGCTGACGGCGTACGATGAAGCGATCAGTCAGCTGAAATCCTTGAGCATCATCGATGCCGTGCCCACCTACCAGCGCAACATGAGTGAATACCTGAAACAGCAAATACAACTGTCTCAGATAGTCGTGGAGCAACAATTGGTGGGCTATAGCGAGGCCTTGAAGGCTTCGTCCCCCATCCTCGACGCCGAAACAGGCATTGACTATAAAAACCAGGCGCGAAGCGCACAAACCCTGTCCACCTTGAACCTGGCAATCATCAAGCGCCTGGAGTTCATCAACAACCGTTTCAGCGATCTCAAAATGCTGGGAGATGAAGGCGCAGCGGTCATTCAAAAAACCATGAGCGAGTTGCCCCCGTTCACCCTCGCTGAGCTCAAATCCCTGGAGATCGGCTTGGGTCGCTACTTGTGTATCGATGAAGAGCAAAGCCAGATCCCTGCCACGCTGCGAGAGCAGATGAACCAGTGCGTCGATACAGCCGAACTTAACGTCGAGAGTTTCACTGAAATCATGGAACGGGGTAGCGACACATCGCTGGATGAGCGCATTGACGTGCTCAACAGCCTGGTCGAGCAATTTTCCAGCGCAGACCAACGTCTGCTGGACATGCATGCCGACCACCCGCAGTTTCTGCTGAAAACTCGCCTGGAAAGCTTTCGACAGCAAATTGGCGAGTTCAGCCGGCGGGCCGTTCACGACCTGGCGCATCTGCTGCGCGAGAAAAAAGCCCTGGAACCCAAGCCCGGCAGCTCAAAGGCCACGCGCGCGCCACGGCGCAAGGTGATCACGACACGCTACGATGGCATTCTAATAGCCCAGCCCCAAGAGTCCGACAGTACGCTGGTCGATGTCAGGACGTCCGTGACGGGCAAGGTACTCGCTACGTTTCATGAAAAAACCCCAGGCGTCTGGGTCAAGCGGCAAAAGGTCACCCCGCCACCGCCACCGCCTGCCACGGTGGACCTGGATACCAGCATCAACACCGGACAAACGCTGTTGGATGCCGAGCAGGCTGAAACCCGCAAGTATCAGGGCTTCTCACGTAAACCCTGGCACGCGCCCCAGGATATCCAAGATATGTACGAGGCCTACGCCAAAAAACTGGAGGATGTGTCAAACGACATCGAGCAAGCGCTGACCCGGCGCAATCTCACCGAAAGCGACCATACTTCCGCCGCGTCGACCAAGCGCAACCTCAACGACGCAGCACAGCGGCTTTATCGCCTGGGTAGAACAACCTACATCGACATGATCAAACAGCAGCCGCCCACGGCGGCGCGGGTGGAGTGGCTGCGTAGCCAAGGGCTGATAAGTATCAGCAAAACCTTCAGCCGCCGCGCCGTCAAAGGGCCTCCAAAGGGCTACCTGGACGAGTACGAGGTACGTGATAAAGAAACCAACGCCGTGCTGTGGTACGCGCACTTCCACTATGCAACGAAAGGCGCCGCCCTTGAGAGATTCGATAAGGCCCACCTCAAGACGCGTGAACAACAGCGCCTGGGTGGCTCTCGCCAACGCACCGGACCCAGTGACTGGGAAATGATAGAAATCCACCGCAGCAGCATCGGTGATCAACTGGCCAAGTCGCTGTTCCTCAACAGCTGATCACCTTTTTATGCCTGCCATACCTGGCGCAAACGGGCCAGAGCCTGCGCGATGGCCGCCTCGGGCACGGCGGCAAACCCCATCACCAGGCCCGCGCGCTGGTCCGGTGGTGGGCTTGTGCCAGCCAGCCAATGCTACTCAAACCGTTGATCTCAACCTCTACCGCACGGGCCTGCGCGAGCAACGCCTGCTCGCGGGCCAGGCTGTCCACTCGCACTGTCAGGTGCAGCCCGGCCGCAACGCTGGGCAAGGCGCCGACGCCGGGCAACCCACCGGGCCAACCGGCCAGCAAGGCATTGCGACGGCTCAACGCAGCGCGACGCATTCGGCGAATGTGGCGTTGGAAGTGCCCCGCCGCCATGAACTCAGCCATTACCGCCTGGGTGCTGACTTCCGAATGGCGCATGTCCACGGCGCGGCGCCGAGTGAAGGCTTGCACCAGGCCCGGTGGCAGCACCAGGTAACCCAGGCGCAACGCCGGGAACGCCACTTTGCCGAAAGTGCCCACGTATAACACGCGACCACTGCGGTCCAGCGCCGCCAACGGCGACAGCGGCGCGCCGGTGTAGCGGTACTCACCGTCATAATCGTCCTCCACGATCCAACCGCCCGAACGCTCGGCCCAGGCCAGCAACTCCAGACGCCGGGCCAGGCTCATCACCACGCCCAACGGATACTGATGGGAAGGTGTGACATAGGCCACACGGCACTCATGCAGAGCGTTGAGCACCTGGCAATCCAGGCCCTCGCTGTCAACCGGCACGCCCTGCAATCGTCCACCAGCCAGGGCGAATGCATGGCCTGCCGCACGGTAACCCGGATTTTCCACCGCCACCCCATCACCCGGCTCAACCAGCAACTGTGCACAAAGGCTGATCGCCTGCTGTGCCCCACTGGTGATCACAATTTGTTCAGCCGTGCACTGCATACCCCGTGAGCTGCGCAGGTAGGCGGCAATCAAACCACGCAGGCGGCCGTCACCTGCTGGATCGCCATAGCAGAGCTGTTCCAGGTCAGGTTTGCGCCAGAACGCCCCGTTCAGCTTGGCCCATACCTCAAATGGAAACAGATCAAAGGCCGGTACGCCCACCCGAAATGCCCGCGGTGGCCCCATGGGAGGCTGAGGCAGGTGGTGGTTTTTTACCCGCGCCAGGCCCGTGCTGTGGATAACTTGATCGTCCAGATCCTCAGGCAAATTCGCCCATTTTGTGGATAAGGCTGGGGATAAGCCTGTTGAAAACCCTGTGGATACTTTTGTGGATAGTTTTTTTGGCCTGGGCAATTGGGCTACATAGGTGCCATCTCCCACCCGACTCTCGATAAACCCCTCCGCATACAGCTGATCGTAGGCGCGCACGACGCTGTTTCGGGAAATCGACAATGCCGCCGCCAGATCACGAGTAGCAGGTAACCGTGTACCACTGACCAGCCGTCCATCCAGCACCCGCTGGCGCAGGGCTTCATAGAGTTGGCGCGTCAGGCCCTGGCGGCGGTCCAGTTCGATACCGGCAGGGTTGAAGGACAACGGCGGCGAAAGGAGCGGCATATTGGACCTATGGAAATAGCGCTAGATGGCTCTTACAACGAACCAATAGCCTGCCTACGATGCAGGCATTCGCCAAGGAAAATTTCCATGTACACACCCCGCGCCTTTGCCCTCGATGACTTGCCCCAAATCCAGCAACTGATCCAGCACACCCGTCTGGCGCAGTTGGTGACCGTGGGAGAAGATGGCCTGCAAGCCAGTCATCTGCCACTGCTGCTCAACCCCGATGAAGGTCCCAACGGCACGCTTTACGGGCACCTGGCCAAGGCCAACCCGCAATGGCGCGAGCTGCAAAATGGCAGTGAGGCGCTGGTGATCTTTGCGGGTGCCGACGCCTATATCAGCCCGGCGTTTTACCCGGCCAAAGCCGAACACGGCAAAGTGGTACCGACCTGGAACTACATCGCCGTGCACGCCTATGGCAAGGCCGAGGTGTTCAGCGACGCCGAGCGATTGCTCAAGGTGGTCACCGCCCTCACCGAGCGCCATGAAAGCGGCCGCGCCCAGCCCTGGGCAGTCAGCGACGCGCCGGCGGATTACATCGACGGCATGCTCAAGGCGATCGTCGGCTTCGCCCTGCCCATCGAGCGTGTGATCGGCAAACACAAACTCAGTCAGAACCGCAGCGCGGCCGACATGGCAGGCGTGCGCGAAGGCCTGGCCGCCAGTACCGATGTGCGCGACCAGACCCTCGCCCGCTTTATTCCCCAAGGAGTTACACAATGACCCGGATCGACATTCGCCAAGTCACCGCCGCCGACCACACCACCTGGCTGCCGTTGTGGCAGGCGTATTTGAAGTTCTACAACACCGAACTGCCGGACGCCGTCAGCCAAAGCACCTGGCAACGCCTGATCGACGCCCGCGAGCCGACTCATTCGGCACTCGCCTGGCAGGACGGCAAGGCAGTGGGCATGGTCAACTTCATCTACCATCGTTCCAACTGGAGCATCGAGAACTCCTGCTACCTGCAGGACTTGCTGGTGGACCCCGCCCAGCGTGGCACTGGCGTGGGCCGCAAGCTGATCGAATTCGTCTACGCCACCGCCAAGGCCGATGGCTGCTGCAAGGTGCACTGGTTGACCCACGAGACCAACGCCACCGCGATTCAACTGTACGAACGCATCGCTGAACGCCCAGGTTTCATCCAATTTCGCAAAGGTCTTTAAGGAGCGCAGCATGGTCACTTCCCCCGCCGACTGGAAAGGCGCCCCCGCGCCTGCCGCGCAACTGCTTGAAGGGCGCTTTATTCGCCTGGAAAAGCTCGACCCGGCGCGCCACGCCGAGCAACTGTGGCAAGCCCTCGAAGGCCCCGGTGCCGACCCGACGTTGTGGGACTATTTGCCCTACGGGCCTTTTGCTGAGCGCAGCGCCTTCGATGCCTGGCTGAACAACCATGCTGCCAGCAGCGACCCGTATTTCTTCAGCGTGGTCGACCGCGCAAGCGGCCAGGTCCAGGGCATCCTCAGCCTGATGTCCATCGTCCCCGCTCACGGGCGTATTGAAATCGGCCACGTCACCTTTGGCGCACCGATGCAGCGTTCGCCAAAAAGTACCGAAGCGGTGTACCTGCTGGCCAAGTACGCGTTCGAACAGGGCTACCGCCGCCTGGAATGGAAGTGCAACAACGGCAATGCGCGCTCCCGGTATGCAGCCGAGCGCCTGGGGTTCAGTTTTGAAGGCGTGTTCCGCCAGCATATGGTGGTCAAGGGGCAGAACCGGGATACGGCGTGGTATTCGATGCTGGATTCGGAATGGCCGAAGATTGGCGCGGGGTTTGAGGCGTGGTTGTCGGAGGAGAACCAGGCCGGTTCCGGTCAGCTCAGAACACTGGCCGAATGCCGAACCTGAACCTCACCCGCAAAACAAAACCCATGTGGGAGGGGGCTTGCCCCCGATGGCGGTTTATCAGTCAAACAGGCTGAGACTGACACTCTGCTATCGGGGGCAAGCCCCCTCCCACAATTTTGATCTGCGGTGAATCAGTTGGTAAGGCGCTCGGCCAACACCGCAATATGCTCCGGCCCGATGCCGCAGCAACCGCCCAAATGGCTGGCGCCACGCGCTTTCCAATCAGCCGCCCACTGCAGGTAACCCGGCGGGTCGAGATCGTCGCGCAATGGGTCCAGGCCATCGTTGGCCGTGGCTTCTTTGGGTTGCGGTGGGAAGGCATTGGCGTAGGCGCCGATCTGAATCGCGACGCCCAATCGCTCGAAGGTTGCCCGCGCCGCATCGATCGCCGCGCCGATCACTTCCGGCTGGCTGCAGTTGAACAGCAACACCTGCACGCCCAACTGCGCCGCCGCCTCGGCCGCCTCCGCCACTGGCTCACCGGAACGCAGGCGCGGCACGTCATCAGTGTCTTCATCTTTCAAGGTAAACGACAGCCAGAACGGCTTGCCATCCTGCGGCAGGCCGGCATGAATCGCTTGTGCTTCAACGATGGAGCTTTGGGTTTCCGCCAGCCACAGGTCAACGTGAGGCGCCAGGCCCTGCACCAGCGGTGTCAGCAATTCGCTGACCCGCTCCGGCAGGAACAGGTCGGGCCGGTATGAGCCAAACAACGGCGGCAATGAACCGGCGACGCGCACCGGTTTGCCGGATGCCTTCACCGCCCGTCGCGCCAACTCACCGGCCAGCGCGGCCAGCACCTGGGCCTCTTGCGCGAACCGCGCTTCGCCGATATGAAACGGCACCACCGCGTAACTGTTGCTGGTAATCACGTTGGCACCACTGTCGATATAAGCTGCGTGCACCGCCTCTACCGCTTGCGGCGCTTCGCTCAGGGCCAGCGCCGACCATTCCGGCTGGCGGAACGGCGCGCCACGGCGTTGCAGTTCACGGCCCATGCCGCCATCGAGAATTACTGTACTTGCTGTGCCCATATGCTTTTTACTCATATGCTTATGAAAATAACTCACTATGAGAGTCGTTCTTATAACTATTTAATGCGTACCGTTCGGTTAATAACAACCTCTTTTTTATTCGGGTGCTCGATTTTGAAATTACGACCGCTGTTGGCCCTGGGCCTGACCATATTGGCCGCTTCAACCCAAGCCTTTGGCGGCGCCACGCTGGACCGTATCGAACAGAAGAAAGAGCTGGTCGGTGTGCTGATGGAAAGCTACCCGCCGTTTTCATTCCTCAACGATCAAAACCAACTCGACGGCTTCGACGTGGATGTGGCCAAGGCCGTGGCGCAAAAGCTTGGGGTCAAGTTGCGCCTGGAAACGCCTTCATGGGACGTCATTGCCGCCGGCCGCTGGAGCGGGCGCTACGATATTTGCATCTGCTCCATGACCCCGAGCAAGGCACGCGCCGAGGTGTTCGACTTCCCGGTGGAGTACTACGCCTCGCCCGCCGTCATCGTGGTCAATGCCAAGGATGATCGCATCCATACAGCCAAAGACCTGAGCGGCAAGAAAGTCGGCCTCACCAGCGCCTCCAGCTATGAAAGCTACCTGAACAAGAACCTGGTGATCGAAGGCGCCGAAGACACACAGTTGCAGTACCCGTTCGAGGATGTGCAGATTGCCCCGTACGACACCGACAACGTGGCATTCCAGGACCTCGGCCTGGGCGCGGGCGTGCGCCTGGATGCAATCCTCACCAACCTGGTCACCGCGCAGCCGCGCCTGACCCAGGACAAGCGTTTCAAGCTCGCAGGCGAGCCGTTGTATTCGGAGCCCAACTCGGTGGCCATCGAGAAAGGCGACGCGCAGTGGGACAGCAAAGTGCGTGAGGTCTTCGCCCAGCTCAAACAGGACGGCACCTTGAGCAAGCTGTCGCAAAAATGGATCGGCGCCGATATCAGCCGATGAGTTTTCGTATACGGCTTTACCTGACCTGGGCGGCGCTGTTCGCCTTGTTTGCCAGTTTCTTCCTGAGCTTTGACCTGAAGTTCTCGATCATCCTCGACAAGCTGCCCAACCTGGTCGGCCTGCACCTGGCGCCCAATGGCTTCCTGCAAGGTGCGGCGCTGACGCTGTTTTTATGCCTGTGCGCCATCGTTGCGTCGTCGGTACTGGGTTTTGTCACCGCCCTGGGGCGCCTGTCGAAAAGCGCGGTGGCGTTCGGCATTGCCAGTTTCTACGCCTCGTTCTTTCGCGGCACGCCGTTGCTGATCCAGATCCTGCTGATTTACCTGGGTTTTCCGCAACTGGGCCTGGTACCGGGCGCCATCGTCGCCGGGATCATCGCGCTGTCGCTGAACTATGGTGCCTATCTGAGCGAGATCTTTCGCGCCGGTATCCTCGGCGTGCCCCATGGCCAACGGGAAGCCGCATTGGCCCTGGGCATGCGTGACCGGGCGATCTTCTGGCATGTCACCCTGCCCCAGGCCATGCGCACCATCATTCCGCCGGCCACCAACCAGTTCATCTCGATGCTCAAGGACTCGTCGCTGATCTCGGTGATGGGCGTTTGGGAAGTGATGTTCCTGGCGCAGTCCTATGGCCGCTCGAGCTATCGCTATATCGAGATGCTCACCACGGCGGCGATCATTTACTGGGTGATGTCTCTCGGGCTGGAGCTGATCCAGGCGCGCATGGAGCGGCATTTCGGCAAAGGTTATGTGCGCCGCGGTTGAAGTTCAGAACCCCTAGGCAGATGAGCTTTGAGCCGCACGCCATTAACGACAACTCCCGCAAACCAGCGGTCAGTGGCCTGACAGTTATCCCTCGACGACCTCGCTACATTCCCGGCCTCATTCATCAGAGGTCGGGAATTCATGTCTTTCATACCCTCCAGAATCGCTGCGTTCATCAGCCTTGCAGTGGCCATCAGTGTTCAACCCGCGCAAGCACGCGGCGATATTGAATACAGGCCGTTTTTTCATCACCCCTATGATTCAATCGACACTGAGTGGGCCATCGAACCCAAGCTCGGTACGCCGCCTTCCCCGCCGCCCTACGCCGGGTACCTCATTGGACAAGCCACTACCTACAACGGCGTGCAGGTCGCCAAGGTGCTGGAGCCCGCGCTGCTTGAACTGCTGAACGCCGGTGAGCTGACCTCGGAACAGATAAAGAAGCTGCAAAAGGTAGATGAAGCACTTGCCGGACAGCCCGGCGGAATCGGCGCAGCCCTTGAACAATTGGCCGGCAGCCAAAACGCTAACCTGGCCACCGCCACCCACGCCGTCACCAGCCAAATCAGCAACCAATTACTCTCGACCCTGCGCGCCTTGCCCGCCGACGAGAATAGTCACTTTTGGGTGCAGGGCCTGGGCAACGATGGCAACCTCGATTCACGAAGCGGCAGCGCCGGCCTGAAACACGGTACCCGCGGGCTGTTGCTGGGCGTCGACTGGGCGGTGGACCAAGCCTGGCGCGTGGGGGTGATGAGTGCCAAATCCGCGAGCAATCTTGGCGCCCAGCGCTTTTCCGCCGAGCTGGACAGCTTGCATCTGGGAGCCTATGCCGTGCGACAGGACGGCCCGCTGGCCCTGCGCCTGGGTGCGATCTACAGCAGCCACGCCGGGACCAACAGGCGCAACGTCAATCTGCTCGATTACAAAGATCAGCTCAAGTCTCGTTACGATGCCCAAAGCCAAACGCTGTTCTCGGAACTGGGCTATCAATTGGGCAGCCAGAACTTGCGCGTCGAGCCTTTCGCCGGCATTGGCTACCAGCGTTATCACCGCGACAGTTTCAAGGAAAGCGGTGGCCTGAGCGCACTCAACGTCGGCGCGCAGACCCAGCAGAACCTGAGCAGCACGGTTGGTCTGCGCCTGGCGACGGTGTACCGGTTCGATAATCAGATCAGCCTTACACCCCACCTCAGCACCGGCTGGAAACACCTCTACGGCGCAGTCGACAGCCAGGTGCACCAATCCTATCGCAACGTTCCAGTGGTGCTGGACGGCTTCACCATCACCGGTACGGCACTGGATCGCAACAGCCTGGACGTGCAAGCCGGTCTGGACGTCGCACTCTCCAAGCAACACACACTGGGCCTGACTTACAGCGGCCAGGCGGGCACGCATAGCCGCAATCAGGGCGTGAAGGGGCAGTGGACCATGAGCTTTTAACCAAGCGTACTAAGGCGCTATTCCAATAACGAGCCCTCTTACAACGCTCAATGCCACCCGCCGACAGCTACAGGCATTTACCTGCGGTAGTTTTTCGACCTCCAGCACACGTGAGGTCGAAATCCAATGTCGAGCGTATCCACACAGCTTGCAGCCTGCTCCCCTCAAACGTTCTATTCGAACTCGGCCGCTGTGCATGTCGAGGCCGGCAGCGCCATCGAACTCACCACCGGAGGCCACCTCACAAATAACGGGCATATATCCACCGGCCCCTCAACACGCTTCGAAGAATCGTACAGTGGCATAAGCGTGAACGGCGCAGACGTAACAGTCGTCAACCATGGGGCAGTGATGGGTGGCAGCAATGGCATCAAGGCCAAGGACGCTGTAGTACTGACCAATACAGGAGCGATCACCGGCCAGAAAGGCGCCGGTTTGAAATCCAAGGGCAATGCAGAGGTGGTCAATTATGGCGTCATCACCGGCGCAGATACCCAGCGTGCCCGGCAGAACGACGGCGACGGTGATGGCCTGGATATCGACAAATTCGGGCGCATACACAACTACGGGATCATCGAGGGCACGGGGGCCAATGGCAGTGACAAGCACGGCGCGCCCAATACCAGTGAAGGCATCGCCATAGGGGGTGCCGACATCTATAACCACGGCCTCATCAGCGGTGCGCATCATGGCGTGCTGGTCGACAACGGGAACGCAGGGCCTGCCTTTGGCAGCACGTTGCTGGTCAACAACGGCAGTATCAGAGGTCGCAATGGCTATGGGGTAAACCTGGTCGGGAATTTCAACGACAGGGTCATTAATAACGGCCTGATCAGCGGTGGCAACGGCGTTGCCCTGAACATGGGCGGTGGCGACGACGTGCTGACTGTGCGCGGCCAGGCCCGATTCAGGGGCGAGGTGGACGGCGGCAGCGGTACCAACCAGGTCATCCTGGATGATATCGAGGGCGGCATGTTCAACGGCGCCCGCCAGGTTCAGCACCTGGACGTCACGGCAGGCGCCTGGACCCTGACCGGCGCACTGGAGGCCAACCAGCGAGGTCGGGTTCAGAGCGGCGCCACGTTGATCAACCAGAGCCGCATCGGCGGCACGGTCACGGTTGAACAGGGTGCCACCTACGCCGGAGGCACGGTGAACGAACTTGAGGTTGCCGGTACGCTGGTGCTCGACCCGGCCTTGAAAAACCAAGGGCGCATCAAACGCGACCTGAACATGACACAGGGTTCGACCCTGGCTCTCAAGGTGGGCCAGAACGAAACACACAGCACCCTGAAAGTCGGCAACCGTGCCAGCCTCGGGGGTGCAACACTGAGTATCCAGATCGAGCACGAAAGTGATGAACTGCTCAACCGCCAGCTACGCATCGTCGACGCCGCACAGATTGAAGGCCGCTTCGAGCGGATCACCAGCAACCTTGAAACCCTGACCCCGGAACTGATCTACACAGCCACCGGCGCCTTTGTCAGCTTCAAGCGCAAAAAGCCTGCTGACGAAGCCTGAATATCAGGCAAAAAAAAGGAGGGCACCTGCCCCCCCGAGGATTAAGCGGTAATGTCGAAGGCTGAATTCAGCCTTCGATCTCAATCAGGATCTCACCCGGGTTGACCCGGTCACCCTTGGCCACATGAACGGCGGTCACCTTGCCGGCAATGGCTGCCTGGACTTCGGTTTCCATCTTCATGGCTTCGGTGATCAGCACGGCCTGGCCGGCCTTGACCACGTCGCCCTCCTTGACCAGCACATCGACGATATTGCCCGGCATCGCCGTGCTGACATGGCCCGGTTCGGTAGCGTGCTTGCGCTTGCTGCCGCCGCTGCTGACAAATTCGTTGAGCGGTTCGAACACCACTTCTTCCGGCATCCCGTCGATGGACAGGTAAAAGTGGCGCTTACCTTCGGCCTTCACGCCGACACCGGTGATATCCACACGGTAGCTTTCGCCGTGCACGTCGATAACGAACTCGGTCGGCACGCCTTCGCCGCTGGCACGGGCTACACCGCCCGCTTCCGGAATCGGCAGCAGCACTTCAGGGGCCAGGGTGCCGGCGTCGCGTTCTTCGAGGAATTTGCGCCCGATATCCGGGAACATGGCGTAGGTCAGCACGTCTTCTTCGGACTTGGCCAACGCGCCGATTTCACCGCGCAGCTTGGTCATTTCCGGCTTGAGCAAATCAGCCGGGCGAACATCGATAACCTCTTCGCTGCCGATGGCCTGACGGCGCAACTTTTCGTTCACCGTGCCCGGGGCCTTGCCGTAGCCGCCTTGCAGGTAGAGCTTCACTTCGTTGGTGATGGTCTTGTAGCGCTCACCGGCCAGCACGTTGAAGAACGCCTGTGTGCCGACGATCTGCGACGTGGGGGTGACCAGCGGCGGGAAGCCGAGGTCTTCACGCACGCGCGGGATCTCGGCCAGCACTTCGCTCATACGGTTCAGCGCGCCCTGCTCTTTCAACTGGTTGGCCAGGTTGGAAATCATCCCGCCCGGCACCTGATTGACTTGCACGCGAGTGTCGACGGCGGTGAATTCGCTTTCGAACTGGTGGTACTTCTTGCGCACGGCGTAGAAGTACAGGCCAATCTCCTGCAACAGCTCCAGGTCGAGGCCGGTGTCGAATTCGCTGCCTTTGAGGGCCGCGACCATCGACTCGGTGCCTGGGTGGCTGGTGCCCCAGGCGAAGCTGGAGATGGCGGTGTCGATATGGTCGGCACCGTTCTCGATGGCCTTGAGCTGGCACATCGCGGCCAGGCCGGCGGTGTCGTGGGAGTGGATAAAGATCGGCAGGTTCTGTTCGGCTTTGAGCGCCTTGACCAGTTCGCCGGTGGCGTAAGGGGTCAGCAGGCCGGCCATGTCCTTGATCGCAATCGAGTCGCAGCCCATGGACTCCAACTGCTTGGCCTGGGCCACGAAGGCGTCGACAGTGTGCACCGGGCTGGTGGTGTAGGCGATGGTGCCCTGGGCGTGTTTGCCGGCGGCCTTGACCGCTTCGATGGCCACGCGCAGGTTACGTACGTCGTTCATCGCATCGAAGATACGGAACACATCGATCCCATTAACCGCGGCCTTGGCGACGAAGGCTTTGACCACGTCGTCGCTGTAGTGGCGGTAGCCCAGCAGGTTCTGGCCGCGCAGCAGCATTTGCAGGCGCGTGTTGGGCAATGCCGCGCGCAGTTGGCGCAGACGCTCCCACGGATCTTCTTTGAGGAACCGTACACAAGCGTCGAAGGTAGCGCCGCCCCAGACCTCCAGGGACCAGTAGCCGACTTTGTCGAGCTTGTCGCAGATCGGCAGCATGTCATCGGTGCGCATGCGGGTCGCCAGCAACGATTGGTGAGCGTCGCGCAGGATGGTGTCGGTTACGAAGATTTTTTTAGTCATTGGTAGCTCCTCATAGCGGCAAGTTTCAAGCTACAAGCTGCAAGAAAAAGCCAATCTGCTTTTACTTGTAGCGTGCCGCTTACAACTTGCAGCTGTTTATTCATAAACCTGCGTGTGCGGCGATGGCGGCGGCGATGGCCAGGGCCAGCTCTTCGGGTTTGCGCTTGATCGAGTAGTTGGTCAGCTCAGGGTGGCTTTCCACAAAGCTTGTATTAAATTGGCCGCTGCGAAATTCCGGGTTGCGCAGGATTTCCTGGTAATAGGCGGCGGTGGTCTTCACGCCTTGCAGGCGCATGTCGTCCAGGGCGCGCAGGCCGCGGTCCATGGCTTCTTCCCAGGTCAACGCCCACACCACCAGTTTCAGGCACATGGAGTCGTAGAACGGCGGAATGGTGTAGCCGGTGTAGATCGCCGTGTCGGTACGCACGCCAGGGCCGCCGGGCGCGTAGTAACGGGTGATCTTGCCGAAGCTTGGGAGGAAGTTGTTCTTCGGGTCTTCGGCGTTGATGCGAAACTGCAACGCGAAACCACGGTGCTGGATATCTTCCTGTTTCACCGACAGCGGCAGGCCCGAGGCGATACGAATCTGCTCACGGACGATATCGATCCCGGTGATTTCCTCAGTGATGGTGTGTTCCACCTGCACCCGAGTGTTCATCTCCATGAAGTACACCTCGCCCTCGGCGAGCAGGAACTCCACGGTGCCGGCGTTCTCGTAGCCCACGGCCTTGGCTGCGCGCACCGACAGGTCGCCGATGTAGGCGCGCTGTTCCGGGGTCAGCTGCGGGCTGGGGGCAATTTCGATGAGCTTCTGGTTGCGGCGCTGGATCGAGCAATCACGCTCGAACAGGTGCACCACGTTGCCAAAGCTGTCACCGAGGATCTGCGCCTCGATGTGCTTGGGATTGACGATGCATTTTTCCAGGAACACTTCTGCCGAGCCGAAGGCCTTGGTGGCTTCGGAGATCACACGGGGAAAGGCTTGTTCGAGTTCTTCGCGGCTGTTGCAACGGCGAATACCGCGACCGCCACCACCCGAGGTGGCCTTGAGCATCACCGGGTAACCGATACGGTCGCCTTCGGTGAGGGCTTCATGGATGTCGGCGACGTTGCCTTCGGTGCCCGGCGTAACCGGTACACCGGCCTTGATCATGCTGCGGCGTGCTTCGGTCTTGTCGCCCATGCGGCGAATCACTTCCGCCGACGGACCGATGAACTTGATCCCACGCTCGACGCAGATGTCAGCCAATTCGGCGTTTTCCGACAGGAAACCGTAGCCGGGGTGCAGTGCATCGCAGCCGGTTTCCACGGCCAGGTTCACCAGTTTGCGCGGGTTCAGGTAACCGGCCAGGGGCTCGGCTCCGATGCTGTGGGCTTCGTCGGCACGCTTGACGTGCAACGCGTGGCGGTCGGCGTCCGAATAAACCGCGACCGAGCGAATGCCCATCTCGGCGCAGGCACGCACGATTCGTACGGCAATTTCACCACGGTTGGCGATCAGGATCTTTTTTATCACTTGGAAATTCCCTTGAGCCGATTGCTGCGTCTTTGACCCTGGGTAGCCGGGGGTCAGCGCGTGACCAAATGTTTCATGACAGTCGCGAGACACACACTATGCGCACCGAGGGATTAACAAAAATCAATAATTATTGGGTTGTGTATAAGTAAAGACTTATAGTTAGCAGGACAATGGGTATAGCGGGAATTATTTGATGCGTAAGTCATTGATGCGTATGACATTGCGTCAGCTGCAGATTTTCAATGAAGTGTGTGATTTGCGCTCCTACAGCCGTGCAGCCGAGGAAATGTCCCTTACCCAACCGGCCGTCAGCCTGCAAATTCGCCAACTCGAAGAGCTGATCGGCCAGCCGCTGTTCGACTATGTCGGCAAAAAGCTCTACATGACCGAGGCCGCCGAAGCCCTCCAACGGGCCAGCCGGGATATCTTCGGACGCCTGGAAAACCTCGATATGCAACTCTCGGACATGCAGGGCTCACTGCAGGGCCAATTGAAGCTGGCGGTGGAGTCCAGCGCCAAATACTTCGTGCCGCACCTGTTCGCCGCTTTCAAGCGCCAGCACC
This sequence comes from Pseudomonas sp. 37 R 15, assembly GCF_900004865.1. Taxonomy (NCBI): domain Bacteria; kingdom Pseudomonadati; phylum Pseudomonadota; class Gammaproteobacteria; order Pseudomonadales; family Pseudomonadaceae; genus Pseudomonas; species Pseudomonas sp. 37 R 15. The sequence goes on from NZ_CVTV01000061.1 coordinate 143,459, forward strand.
CGGAGGTTCAATTGCACCTGACCGTGGTCAATCGCGCCCAGGTGATCCGCCGACTCTCGGACAACCGCGACGACCTGGTGATCATGTCCATGGTGCCTCAGGACATGGGCCTGGAATTTCTGCCGTTTCTCAACAATCCGATTGTCGCCGTGGCGCTGCCGGATCATCCGCTGAGCCTGCAAGGGCCGCTGCGCCTGCAGGATCTGGAACCCTACACCCTGCTCATCCGCGAACCGGGCTCCGGCACACGACTGGCGTGCGAAGAGTACTTCAAGGAAAAACGCGTGCACTTCACCCAGACCGTGGAAGTGGCGTCGGCCGAGGCGCAGCGTGAGTGCGTGGTCGCAGGTTTGGGCGTGGCCCTGCTGACGCGCCACGCCTTGAACCTGGAACTGGCCACCGGCGGGCTCAAGGAGCTGGCGGTGGAAGAACTGCCGCTGTACCGCAGTTGGTGCCTGGTGCAAGCCAAAGCCAAGCGGCTGTCACCGGTGGCCCATGCGTTCCTGGGCTTTATTCGCAGCGAACGGGTACAGATCAGCGCGCTGGCTGAGCGCTTCGCTGGGCAGCCAAGGGCGCCTGCCAATGCAGTTCCGGGTAATCACTGATGCTCTGGAGCAGTTGGCGCTGGTCGCAGCGGTCTTCGATTGCGCGACGGAACGCCATGCGGCGCTGGTCTTCCTGCTGACGACGGGTCTTGACGGTGCTGTTGCTGTCTTCGTAGGTCCGGGCCATTTGGAGTCTCCCAATGCGAGTACGTGGGAGTACAGAATGGGCGCGGGGGATGACGGGGCGATGACAACCTGATGAAGATTCTGGACACACATGAGAACCCAATGTGGGAGGGGGCTTGCCCCCGATGGCGGCGGGTCAGTCAATGAATCGGGTGACTGACACTGCGCTATCGGGGGCAAGCCCCCTCCCACATTTCGACCAAGTATGGCCCTTGAATCAGTCGTCGAGGGCTTTGACCGACTTGGGCGACAACCGCAGGCTGCGCAAACTGCGCTTCACGCTCTTGAGGTGGTTGACCAGGCTCGGCCCACGGGCCATGGCGACCCCCATCGCCAAAACGTCGATCACCACAAGGTGAGCGATGCGCGAGGTCAGCGGCGTGTAGATCTCGGTGTCTTCATGCACGTCGATCGCCAGGTTCACCGTGGACAACTCCGCCAACGGCGTCTGGCTCGGGCACAGGGTGATCAGCGAGGCGCCGCTTTCACGCACCAGGTTGGCCGTGATAAGCAGGTCTTTGGAGCGACCGGACTGGGAAATACAGATGGCCACGTCGGTAGGCTTCAAGGTCACCGCCGACATCGCCTGCATGTGCGGGTCGCTGTAGGCCGCCGCCGTGAGCAGCAGGCGGAAGAATTTGTGCTGGGCGTCGGCCGCCACCGCGCCGGAAGCACCAAAGCCATAGAACTCTACGCGCTGGGCCTGGGACATGGCGGTCACGGCCTTTTGCAGCTCCACCGGGTCGAGCTTCTCGCGCACTTCCATCAGGGTGTGCAAGGTGGTGTCGAAGATTTTCAGGCTGTAGTCGGCGACGGAATCGTCTTCATGGATCGCAAACTGGCCGAAACTCGCCCCGGCGGCCAGGCTTTGCGCCAACTTGAGCTTCAAGTCCTGAAACCCGGAGCAACCGATGGCGCGGCAGAAGCGCACGATGGTCGGCTCGCTGATGCCCACGCTGTGGGCCAGGTCAGCCATGGAACTGTGCATCACGGCCGCAGGGTCAAGCAGCACGTGATCGGCAACCTTGAGTTCCGATTTGCGTAACAGGTGGCGCGACTGGGCGATATGTTGCAACAGGTTCAAAGGGCAGGACTCTTGTTATTGGCAGACGCCAGGGATGTAGCAAGCTTGTAGTTATACTACAAGAATTGCCGTTTTGCCCGCCTGATGCAGCACTAAATCGCCCCGCCCCCCACTGAAATTAAGGGTAGAGGCTTTGTAGCCACAGGGGCTGCCCCCGAGTCGTTAAGGAAATTCCGGATTTTTCCGTAACAAATCTGCCAGCCCCTCGGCGTGCATCGGTCGGCTGATCAGATAGCCCTGTACCTCGTCGCACCCCTCGCTTCGCAGGAAATTCAGTTGCTGCTGATCCTCCACGCCTTCGGCCACCACTTTGAGCGCCAACCCGTGGGCCATGGCAATGATCGCTCGGGTAATGGCGGCGTCCTCACGCCCCTGGCCAAGCCCCCGGATAAAGGTCTGGTCGATCTTCACGTAATCCACCGGAATACGCTTGAGGTAGCTGAGGGATGAATAGCCGGTGCCAAAATCGTCGATGGCCAGCTTCACACCCAGCTCGCGCAACTGCCGGAAGGTAATGATGATGTGCTCGACACTGTCGAGCAGCTGACTTTCGGTCAGTTCCAACTCGAGGTATTGCGGGTCCAGCCCGGTCTCTTCCAACACCTGGCGCACCAGGCTGACCAGCTTGCCCTGGCGTAACTGATGCACCGACAGGTTCACCGACACGCGAATCGGCGCCAGCCCCTGACGCTGCCACTCACAGGCCTGCCAGCAGGCCTTGCGCAACACTGACTCGCCCAACGGCACGATCAGGCCGGTTTCTTCGGCCAGACCGATAAAGTCCCCCGGCGGCACCAGGCCCCATTGCGGGTGTTCCCAGCGCACCAGGGCCTCCACCGCATTGAGCTTGCCGGTGGCCAGGCACAGTTTGGGTTGGTAGAACACCGTGAGCTGGCCTTCGTCGATGGCCTTGCGCAGATGGTTTTCCAGCTGCAGGCGCTCCAGGGTGCTGGCTTGCAGGCTGTCGGTGTAGAACTGGAAATTATTCCCGCCCAGATGCTTGGCGTGCTGCATCGCCATATTCGATTGGCTGACCAGCGCAGAAATTTCCCGCGCATTATCCGGCAGCAGGCTGACGCCCATGGAGGCGCTGACCACCAGCTCATGGCCCTCCACCGTCACCGGCACGCGCAGCTTTGCCAAGAGCCGGGTCGCCACGCGCGCCAGGCTCGACAAGTTGCCATAGGCATCGAACAGCACCGCGAATTCGTCACCGGACAGGCGGGCAATGGTGTCGGCTTCCGGCAGTGCGTTGATCAGCCGCCGTGCCATCTTCTGCAATAGCTGGTCGGCCACTTCATGGCCCAGGCTGTCATTGAGCAGCTTGAAACGGTCGAGGTTGATGTGCAGCAGCGCCAGGCTGCGCCCACCCTGACGCACGCGCTGATGCGCTTCACGCAGCCGTTCACGAAACAGCGAACGATTGGCCAGGCCCGTTAACTCATCGTAATGGGTGAGGTAGCGCATGCGCTCCTCGGACTCGCGTCGCGCGGACAGATCGGCGAAAAAACCGACGATATGACTGACATTGCCGCGAGCATCGCGCACCACGCTCAGTTGCAGCCACTGCGGGTACAGCTCGCCGTTCTTGCGCGTCTCCACCAGTTCCCCTTGCCAGGTGCCGTGGCTGAGCAGCGCCTGGCGAATCACCGGGAAGTGACGCCGGGCATCGCGACTGCTGGGTAACTCCACGACATTGCGCCCGAGCAGGTCGTCGATGTCAAAACCGGTGACACGGCTGAACGCCTGGTTGACCGCAATCAGCACGTAGTTCGGGTCGAGAATCACGATGCCTTCGCTGGCGGCCTCGAACACCGTCGAGGCGAGCCGTTGCTGTTCTTCCAGGGCCTTGCCGGCACTGATGTCGCGGCGCGTGCCGAGCATGCGGATCACCCGCCCACCGGGCGAACGCTCTACCGCGCGCCCACGGTCCTCGATCCACACCCAGTGCCCGTCGCCATGGCGTATCCGGTATTCCACCTGATAGTCCTCGCTGCGGCCTTTGAGGTGCTCCACCAGCGCATGCTTGAGCAGCGGCAGGTCGTCGGGGTGCAGGCGCGGCTTGAGATGACTGAGCATCGCGGTGACGTACTCGGGTTCCAGGCCGAACAGTTCCTTGAGCTGGGTGTGGTGCACCTCATCGGTTTGCAGGTTCCAGTCCCACAGGCCCAGTTCACTGGCTTGCAGCGCCATGGCCAGGCGCGCCTCGCTTTTGTTCAGGGCGAGGCTGGCGGCGTCCAGTTCCTGGCTGCGCAGCGCCATACGGTCTTGCAGGCCGACCTGGGCGTCACGCAAGTCCTGCTCGACCTGGCGACGCTGCTCGACTTCGCGCATCAGCGCCTGGTTCAACTGCTCGCTGCGTTGCCGGGCCTGCTGCAAATGCTCGATCAAGGCCTGGTTCTGGAAGCGTCGCAACAGACCGCGCTGGATCAGGCGGTTGACCTGCCACGCCACCACACTCAACGACGCCAACAGGATCACACCGAGCACGCCCCAGCCCTGTTGCTGCGAGGTGCCGCTGCAGAACAGATACACGATGACCGGCAACAGGCACGGCAAGGCGAAGGACACAAAGGCCCAGAGGCTTACGGCATACGCCACGCTGGCCGACAGCATCGCCGCGCCGATCAGGCCGAACACCCAGGCCTGTTGCATGAAGCTGTCGGTGGGCACCAGGGCGATGGCGGCGATCGACAGGGTCAGGCCGCTGACCGCCGAGCCGAGCATGAACATCCGGCGCCAGACAGGTTGGGCCTGACGGCTGGGCATGGCCGACTCAAAGGCCGCCACCTGGATGACCCGCATCGCCACCAGCGCCAGCAACCAGACCAGCCAGAGGCTGTCGAGCAGGTATTGCGCAGGGTTCCACAGCAGCCAGGCGCACACCAGACCATTGACCAGCATCAACAGGGTCGGCACCAATGAGCCTTGATACAACAGGCGTGTCCGCTCGACCGCCATCTGGGTGGCGTAACGTTTGCGGATAACCTGCGCAGGCGCCGCCGAAGGGCCGAACAGGTCAGTGTCAAAGGTCATAGGCAGTGTTCTTATAATGGTGAGCCCGAACGTCGACGGAGCATACACAAGCAAGCGCTCGGGCCAAACTGCTCCAGATCATAAAAAACGCCCGGCCGTTGGGCGCAAAGCGCTGTTCCAGACAGCTTGAACGAGACGCCACGCGGGCTGTGGCGCATGACTGACCGGTCATCCGCACCCGACAGAATGTTGCCCCGCAGGCGGTTTTCCGTCGGGCGCGTGGCATTGGGGTTTGCCCGTCTTCACCCGGCACCCTAGAATGCGCCGATGCGCGATGATCTCTCCCTTTTGCTGAACTCCCTCAACGATGCCCAACGCCAGGCCGTAGCGGCCCCCGTTGGCCGTCAGTTGGTCCTGGCCGGTGCTGGCTCCGGTAAAACCCGAGTGCTGGTGCACCGTATCGCCTGGTTGATCCAGGTCGAGAACGCGTCGCCCCATTCCATCCTGTCGGTGACGTTCACCAACAAGGCTGCCGCCGAGATGCGCCATCGCATCGAGCAACTGATGGGCATCAGCCCGGCCGGCATGTGGGTCGGCACCTTCCACGGTCTGGCACACCGCCTGTTGCGGGCGCATTGGCAGGAAGCGGGGTTGGCCCAGACTTTCCAGATCCTCGACAGCGACGATCAGCAACGTCTGGTCAAGCGGGTGATCCGCGAGCTGGGCCTCGACGAGCAGCGTTGGCCGGCACGCCAGGCCCAGTGGTTTATCAACGGTCAGAAAGACGAAGGCCTGCGCCCGCAACATATCCAGGCCAGCGGCGATCTGTTCCTGGCCACCATGCGCAGCATCTATGAAGCCTACGAGGCGGCCTGCGCACGCGCCGGCGTGATCGACTTCTCCGAACTGCTGTTGCGTGCCCTCGACCTGTGGCGCGACAACCCCGGCTTGCTGGCCCATTACCAGAAGCGTTTCCGGCACGTTCTGGTGGACGAGTTCCAGGACACCAACGCCGTGCAGTACGCCTGGTTGCGCCTGCTGGCCAAGGGTGGCGACAGCCTGATGGTGGTGGGTGACGACGACCAGTCGATCTACGGCTGGCGCGGCGCGAAGATCGAGAACATCTATCAGTACTCCGAGGACTTCCCGGACGCGGTGACCATCCGCCTTGAGCAGAACTACCGCTCCACCGCCGGGATTCTAAAGGCCGCCAACGCCTTGATCGCCAACAACACCGGGCGCCTGGGCAAAGAGCTGTGGACCGACGGCGGCGAAGGCGAAGCGATCAACCTGTACGCCGCCTTCAACGAACACGATGAAGCGCGCTACGTGGTGGAAAGCATCGAAAGTGCGCTGAAAACCGGCCTTTCGCGCAGCGATATCGCCATTCTTTACCGCTCCAACGCCCAATCCCGGGTATTGGAAGAAGCCTTGTTGCGTGAACGCATCCCGTATCGCATCTACGGTGGCCAGCGCTTCTTCGAGCGTGCGGAAATCAAGAACGCCATGGCCTACCTGCGCTTGCTGGAAGGTCGGGGCAACGACGCGGCGCTGGAGCGGGTAATCAATATCCCGGCCCGTGGCATCGGCGAAAAAACCGTCGAGGCCATTCGCGAACACGCCCGCCATGCCGATGTGTCGATGTGGGAGGCCATGCGCCTGCTCATCGCCAATAAAGGCCTGACAGGCCGCGCAGCCGGCGCACTGGGTGTGTTTGTCGAGTTGATCGAGAACCTTGCGGCCAAGTGCGCGGAGATGCCCCTGCATTTGATGACCCAGACCGTGATCGAACAGTCCGGGCTGATCGCCTACCACGAGGCCGAAAAAGGCGAAAAAGGCCAGGCACGGGTAGAAAACCTCGAGGAACTGGTCAGCGCCGCCCGTGCGTTCGAAAACGCCGAGAACGAAGAGGACCTTACTCCGCTCGCCGCCTTCCTTGGCCATGCTTCGCTGGAGGCCGGGGACGCCCAGGCTGACGAGCATGAAGACAGCATCCAGCTGATGACCTTGCACAGTGCCAAGGGCCTGGAATTCCCGTATGTGTTTCTGGTGGGCATGGAAGAAGGCCTGTTCCCGCACAAGATGAGCCTGGAAGAGCCTGGCCGTCTTGAAGAAGAACGTCGCCTGGCCTACGTGGGTATTACCCGGGCCATGCAGAACCTGGTGATGACCTACGCCGAAACCCGACGCCTGTACGGCAGCGAGACCTACAACAAGGTGTCGCGCTTCGTACGTGAAGTGCCGAAGGGGCTGATCCAGGAAGTGCGCCTGTCCAACAGCGTCAGCCGCCCGTTCGGCGGTGGCCAGCAGCAGAACTCCAGCAACATGTTTGCCGGCTCCGAGATTCCGCAAACCCCGTTCAGCCTGGGCCAGCAGGTCAAGCACGCGATCTTCGGCGAGGGCGTGATCCTCAACTTCGAAGGCGCCGGCGCCCAGGCGCGGGTGCAGGTGAACTTCGCCGAAGGCAGCAAGTGGCTGATGATGGGCTACGCCAAACTTGAGGCTGTCTGAAGTCTTCCCTCCTGTAGGAGCGAGCTTGCTCGCGAAGAACGTCCAGATAACGCGTTCATCCAGAATGCCCGCGTTATCGTTGACGATTTTCGCGAGCAAGCTCGCTCCTACAGAGAACCGTTCAACATGAAGGTTTTTGGCCTACCCTTGTTTTTAGTAAGGGCGGGCCAATATCTGTAATAAGTCCTACAGACCATTCCGAATCAGTCCTACGCAAAAGCCCGAAACATTATGTCGCTAGCCACTGTCACGACACCTGTGCAACATGGCGCGCGTGCAATCCACAAATGGGAATTCCCTTTATGAAACGTTTTCTTAGCATCGCCATGGCGTTGTGCATCGGCTTGACAATGAGCCTTGACGCCAACGCCAAACGCTTCGGCGGCGGCAAGAGCATGGGCTCGGCGCCGACTCACCAGACCAGTCAGATGGCTCCATCCGCCGGTGCCGGCGGTGCTGCAGCGACTGCGGGCGCAGCCGGTGCCGCTGGTGCCGCGGCCAAGGCCGGCGGTGCTTCGCGCTGGTTGGGCCCATTGGCCGGCATCGCCGCCGGTGGCCTGCTCGCGTCCATGTTCATGGGCGGCGGCTTCCAGGGCATGCAGATCTTCGACATCCTGATCCTGGCGGTCATTGCCTTCGTGATCTTCCGCTTTATCGCCGCCCGTCGTCGCAAGCAGCAGGAGCACCTGGCTCCGGCCGGCGCGCCGATGCAGCGTGAAGTGTTCGAGCAAAAACCCGCCATGGGGTCGATCTTCGGCGGTTCGGCAGCCCCTGCTGCCGCCCGTCCGGTAATCAACGCGCCGGCGTGGTTCAACGAAGAGCGTTTCGTCGAAGCGGCCCGCAACCACTTCCAGTCCCTGCAGCAACACTGGGACGCCAACGAAATGGACAAGATCGCCGAGTTCGTGACCCCGCAACTGCTGGAGTTCCTCAAGCGCGAACGTGCTGACCTGGGTGACGGCTTCCAGTCGACCTATATCGACGACCTGCGCGTACAGCTGGAAGGTGTGGATGATCGCGCCGACAAGACCATCGCCACCCTGACCTTCAGCGGCGTGTCGAAGACCTCGCGTTTCGACCAGGGCGAAGTGTTCAGCGAAAGCTGGAACATGGAACGTCCGCAGGGCGAAAACCAGCCATGGCTGGTCGCCGGTATCCGCCAGAACGGCTGAAACCCGCACGCTTAAGCAAGTGGTAACAAAAACCCCGGACATGTTCCGGGGTTTTCTATTTCACGGTTGCACTTATAGCGAGCTACTGTATAAAACGCCCCTATAAAACGCGCCATCTAGCAAGAGGATCCCGGCCGTGGAAGAAATCATCGAACAACTGCGTGAAGCCAACGAACCGGTCCCGGTTCCTTTGGAGCTGCCTGACGAAGACCAACTGGTGGAAATCGAAGAACAACTGTTCATCGACATTCCCTTCGTGTTCCGCGAATTCCTGCTGACCGTCAGCGACGTGGTCTACGGCAGCCTCGAGCCGGTGACCGTCACCGACCCGCAGTCCCACACGTATCTGCCGGACGTTGCCGCCAACGCCTGGGACGCCGGTGTTGACCGCAGCCTGATCCCGATCTGCCAGGACGGCGACGACTACTACTGCGTCGAAGAAGACGGCACCGTGGTGCTGTGGTCCGCCGAGGAAGAACTGGTCCAGGAAGAAACCTGGGAATCGGTGTGGCACTGGGCGCGGGACGTCTGGCTGGAAAGCTGAGCCTCTTGTAGGAGTCGGGCTTGCTCGCGAAAAACCTGGGCGCGACACTGGGTGTCAGGTTTCCCGCGTTATCGTTGACGATCTTCGCGAGCAAGCTCGCTCCTACTGCGTATCCTTGTGGTTATCCTTGTGGTTATCCAGCGTCTCCAGCAAGGCCACCTGCATCCGCGTATGCACGCGGATGAACCAGCGCCAGAGCACGGCCGCCACCGCCGCCGTGACCACCGCAATCAGCACCAGCAACTTGTTGGTCGGCAGAATACTGGCCGACAAGGCTGCCAACAGCAGGAAGATCACCAACAGCGACAGAATGGGGATCAGTTCCGCGATCACCCGCCGCACACGCTGGGTATGCCGCCCGGCCATTTCCGGCTTCACACTCATCTCCGCCAGCAACATCGACAGCGCCTTGAGCTTGCGGTACGCCGCGATCAAAAACGGCAGCGACAACAGCAGTGCCCCACCCCAGATCAACGCCTTCTGCCAACTTTGATCGCTGATCCAGCCTTCCAGATACCCTCCGATGCGCGCCGCGAAAAAGCTGCCGGCGAAGAAGATCGCAATCACCAGCGCCAGGTTCACTCCCACTTGCAGCACGATCTTGCGGATCATCGACGCCAGCATGGCGCCTTCGCCTTGAGGCTGAATACTGCGCAGCCATTCGCCATACATTGCGAATACCCGGCTCATGCGCTGGGGCATCACGGCGGCAATTTTCAATGACAGCGGGTCGGCGCCGCGGATCAGGTAAGGGGTGAGCAACGTCGTTATCGCCGAAACCGCCACCGCCACCGGATACAGAAAGTCGCTGGTGACTTGCAGGGTCATCCCCAGCGCCGCGATGATGAAAGAGAATTCGCCAATCTGTGACAGGCCCATGCCCACCCGCAACGAGGTGCGACCATCATTGCCGGCGATAAACGCGCCCAGCCCGCAAGACAGCATCTTGCCCAGCACCACGGCCACGGTAATGACCGCAATCGGCCAGGCGTACTGCAGCAGGATTTGCGGGTCGATCATCAAGCCGATGGCGACAAAGAAAATCGCGCTGAACATGTCGCGAACCGGTTCGATCAGGCGCTCGATTTTAATCAGTTGGCGTGATTCGGCCATGATCGCGCCGATCAGGAAGGCCCCCAGCACCATGCTGTATTCGAGCTTGACCACCAGCAGGCAGAAGCCGAAACACAGGCCCAGTACCGTAATCAGCAGCATCTCGTTGCTTTCGAACCTGGCCACGTAGGCCAGCAGGCGCGGCACCAGCAAAATACCGATCACCAGCGCAACAATCATGAACAGCGACAGCTTGCCCACGGTGGAAAACACCTCGCCGGAGCTGACCGTGCCGCTGACGGCGATGCTCGACAGCAAGGCAATGATGCCGATCCCCAGGATGTCCTCGACGATCAGCACGCCGAATATCAGCTGGGCGAAACGCTGGTTCTTCATCTTCAGGTCATTGAGCGCCTTGACGATGATGGTGGTTGAGGAAATCGCCAGGATCGCGCCGAGAAACAACGAGTCCATGGTGTTCCAGTCGAACCATTGACCGATCTCGTAGCCGATCCAGATCATCAGGATGATTTCCAGGAACGCCGCGATAAACGCCGTGGCGCCCACCTTGAACAGCTTGCGCAGGCTGAACTCCAGGCCCAGGCAGAACATCAGGAAGATCACCCCGAGTTCGGCCAGGGTCTTGATCGTGTCTTCATCGTGAATCAGGCCGAACGGCGGCGTGTGGGGGCCGATGATGAAACCGGCGACGATGTAGCCCAGCACCACCGGCTGCTTGAGGCGATGAAACAGGATGGTGACCACCCCCGCCACCAGCATGATCACGGCCAAGTCCTGGATAAAGCTGATGGCGTGCATGGCGTGGGGCTCCTTGAAATTGCTGGCGGTTTCCACTTCCCGCGCGCGCAGCCGCTGAAAGAAAAGTCTGCCGTGACCGTAAGAAATGCCCATAGAGGCGCGTTTGAAGGTTAACACTGCGACTTCCGCCGGAAAGCCGGTGCAATATATGGAAACAGATCGGCCCGGGCGTGACGGCAAGCCGCCCACCGGCGTCCCGTTAGGGATGGCTGCAAAGCTCCCAGCACCCGCAGAGGTGCCCTACCCAACCAATGCCTAAACCCGTGAGTGTGCTATGGAACCCGGAAACGCCCAGCTGTCGATGACGGTATTGATGACCCCTGACATGGCCAATTTCTCAGGCAATGTCCACGGCGGCACCCTGCTCAAGTACCTCGACGAAGTGGCGTACGCGTGCGCCAGCCGTTATGCCGGCCGCTATGTGGTCACGCTGTCGGTGGACCAGGTGATTTTCCGCGAGCCGATCCATGTCGGCGAACTGGTGACCTTTCTCGCGTCGGTCAACTACACCGGCAACACCTCGATGGAAGTGGGCATCAAGGTAGTGACCGAGAACATTCGCGAGCGCTCGGTGCGTCATACCAACAGTTGCTTCTTCACCATGGTAGCGGTGGACGACCAGCGCAAACCGGCCGCCGTCCCCCCCTTGCAGCCGCAGAACAGCGAAGACAAGCGCCGCTTCGTGCAGGCCCAGCAGCGTCGGCAGATTCGCCAGGAACTGGAAAAGCGTTACCAGGAAATCAAGGCCGACGCGCCCTGAGTCCAGATCTGCGAACCCAATCAAATGTGGGAGGGGGCTTGCCCCCGATAGCGGTGTTTCAGCCAAACAGATGGCGGCTGATATATCGCAATCGGGGGCAAGCCCCCTCCCACATGGGTTTGTATTTACAGGCTGATCGGCGTCGCCTCAAAGCGTACGCGAGGATGGGCAATACGATCCTGCGCCCGCACCAGTTCCAGTTCATAACTGGCGCAGGCCTGGGTCTCCAGCAGCACCTCATGCACCGCCGCCGCTGTGAACTCGAAAGCCGCCACCAGGCTATCGCCCAACAGCACCCGCGCCAGGAACAGCCCCGACGTCAGGTCCCCCACACCCACCGGCTGGCGCGGAAATGCCAGGAGCGGCCTGCGCAAGTGCCAACTGCCCTCGGCCGTCACCAGCAGCATCTCGAAGCCGTCCGGCAGTTTGCCCGGGTAATCCAGATGCTTGACCAGCACCGCCTTCGGCCCGCGCGCCAGCAAGGCCTTGGCCATCGCCAGGCAATCGAACAGCGATTGCGGCTTGCGCCCGGCAAAGCTGTCCAGCTCCAGTTGGTTAGGGCACAGGAAATCCGCCATGGCCGCAGCCTCGTTCAGCAGGAAATCACTGACTTCCTGCGGCACGATGCAGCCCTTTTCCGGATGGCCCATCACCGGGTCGCACAGGTACATCGCCTTGGGATTGAGCGCTTTTATACGCGCCACGCCACTCAGAATGGCGCGCCCCTGATCCGCGCTGCCCAGATAGCCGGACAGCACCGCATCGCAGTTACCCAGCTCGCCGATCGCCGCGATACCTTCCACCAGTGCTGGAATTTGCTGCGGCGCCAGCACTTCGCCCGCCCAGTGGCCATACTGTGTGTGGTTGGAGAACTGCACCGTGTTGAGCGGCCATACATTCACCCCGACCCGCTGCATGGGGAACACGGCGGCGCTGTTTCCGGCATGGCCAAAGACCACATGAGACTGGATCGCAAGCAGATGGGGTGTACGTTTCATGCAGGAGATTTCCATAAAGCCGTTGAAATTCTGGCCGCGCAGTATGCGACTAAACGCAGCCTGTACGACAGACCGGCGACACAGTTAAGCTGCGCTCACTTTGTTGGAGTTCATGGAATGCTGACCCTGGGAAACATGTTCGTGTTGATGCTGCTGGCGACCGGCGCCGCTTGGGTCTGGCACAACCATGGCCTGCGCGAGCGGGCGCTGGAGCGGGTCAAGCAGCACTGCGCCAAGCTCGACATCGAACTGCTCGACGGCGCGGTGGCGTTGAAACGCATCGGTTTCGTGAAGGATGCCAGTGGTCGGCGCCGCCTGGCGCGCGTCTACAATTTCGAGTTCACCGTGACGGGCGAGGCTCGCCACAGCGGCACCATCACCCAATTTGGCGCTCACAGCGCGCAGATCGAACTGGCGCCCTACCCGTTCGAAGCCAAGGAGCCGCTGCCCAGCGCCGAGGTCATCGAACTGAGCCAGTGGCGCCAGGATCACGCCACCAAGAACCGTCAGTAACGGCAGGCGATCACGGCGGCCTGCAATGCCGCCATGTCCTGGGGTGCGCTGAAGATCAGTTCGATACGCGAATCGCGGCGCCATTCGCTGGGCTGCCAGGCCAACGGGCTGTTATCCACAGCATTGGCGGATACCCACGCGTCACGGCTGTGGATAACCAGCTTGGCACGACGCCATTCCAGACCTGTCAGCCACTGCTTCAACCGCTGCGGATCGAATTGCTGGCTCGGGTGCCAGCGCCAGCCGATGCTCCAGCCGTTTTCCTGGGCCTGGCTCAGGCAGATCGGCAGCGCGGGGTCGCTCCAGACCGTCTCTATGTGCGCCAAGCCTTTGGGGGCCACAAAGTTATCCACAGCCCCGCCTGCCTGTGCCGTCAAACCAGGTAACTGCTCAATGGGCAACCGCGCCTGACGCGTCCAATAAACCGCGTTGCCGGGTAATTGCTGCTCAATGGCCTGGCGCTGCAGCGCATCCAGCGTCTCATCCTTGTTCAACACCAGCAGGCCGGCACTGGCCAGCGCCTCCTGCTGCGCCGGCGGCAAAGGTCTGCCCGCTGCCAGGGCCTGAGCGTCCAGCACCAGTACGCAGGGCTGAACCGCCAGTACGTCCTGCCATGGCGCCTGGCTCAGTTGTTTGAGTAACTGCGCCGGATGGCCCAGGCCCGAAGGCTCGATAAACAGCCGATCCGGCTTGGCCTTGCGCAACAACCGACCCAGGCCTACCTGGAACGGCGCACCATTCACACAACACAGGCAGCCACCCGCGACCTCGCCCAGGGCAATGCCATCCTCCTCTTGGGTGAGCAAGGCAGCGTCCAGGCCGATCTGCCCGAACTCGTTGATCAACACCGCCCAACGCTCGTTGGCCGGGCGCTGGGCAAGCAGGTGTTTGATCAGGCTGGTCTTGCCGGCGCCCAAGGGCCCGGCAATCACGTGGGTGGGAATATTCTGCAGCATGGAAGGCATCATTCAGGCCATGTAGAGCGCTTGATCCTACGCGTTTATGCGAGCCAATCCAGCGTGAGAATCAAGCGACGCTCATTGGCCTTCAGGGCGGGCGAGCGGTGAATCAGGCCATGGTGTTCATTGCCGTGCCATTTGGTGCCCTTGAGCAGCGCCACTTCACCGCAGTGGATGTGCTCGATGCGCTCGCTGGGTTCTGCGTCAGGCTGGCTCAACCGGCGGCGGTCCATGACGCCTTCGCGCAGCCACTGGCTGCCAACGCCGGCGTAGGTGGTGATCAGCCGCACAGGCACGTGGTCGACATGAAAACGCGGGCACATGGCCTTGTCCAGCAGGCGCAAACGCACGCCGATGCGCCTGGCGCCAAGCAGGCAGGCGAAGGCGCTGACCAGCCAGGAGACATCGGCGATAAAGCCATCATAACCTTCAAGATCACGGCAACCGGACGCCAGGCCCTGCAAATTCGGCGCGGTATCGTCGTCGCTCAACTCGATGACCAACGCTTCGGCCAGCGGCTCATCGAGCGCCACCAGCAACGCACCGAATTCGGCAATATGCAGCGGTAGTTGGCGCTGCCACAGCGCCAGGTTCACGCCATCTTCCAGGATGTCGGAGAGCGCCAGCGGGGTTTCCCCGCTGGTCTGGCGAATCACGGGGCGCAGGGGAATAACCGGGGCCAGCATCAGGCGGCTGCCTCCTCATACCAGGGGCCAAAGGGATCGACCCACTGACGCCAGCCTTCGACGCCCAGGGCCATTTCTTCGTCAGTGAGCAGGCACTGGTCGAGCTCGGCACGCATCTGCGCGAAATCGATGTTCTGCCCGATAAACACCAGTTCCTGACGGCAATCGCCCGTGCTCGGCTGCCAGTTGCCCATGATTGCGGCAACACTTTCTTCGTCCTGCGGCCATTGGCTTTTCGGCACGAAGCGCCACCAGCGTCCAGCAAAACCATGGCGCATCAAACCACCGGCCTGGGACCAACTGCCGGCGTCCTGGTGTTTGCTGGCCAGCCAGAAGAAGCCTTTGGAACGCAACAGCTTGCCGTTCACCCAGGGGCGGTCGATGAAGTCAAAAAATCGCTGCGGGTGGAAGGGGCGGCGCGCACGGTAAGCGGTGGAGGCAATGCCATACTCTTCGGTTTCCGGCACGTGTTCGCCGCGCAACTCCTGCAACCAGCCCGGGGCCTGGGCGGCCCGTTCGAAATCAAAGCGACCGGTGTTGAGGATTTTGTGCAGCGCCACCTCCCCCATCACCATCGGGATGATGTGCGCCTGGGCATTGAGCCGTTCGAGGATCGCCATCAGCTCTTGGCGCTCGTGACTGCCGATCAAGTCGATCTTGCTGATCAGTATCACGTCGGCGAACTCGATCTGTTCGATCAACAGGTCGGTGATCGAGCGTTCATCCTCTTCCCCCAGGGTTTCTCCGCGTGAGGCCAGGCTTTCTGCGGCTTGATAGTCGAGCAGGAAATTCATGCCGTCGACGACGGTGACCATGGTGTCCAGGCGTGCGATATCCGCCAGGCTTTGCCCGTCTTCATCGCGAAAGGTGAAGGTTTCAGCCACAGGCATCGGTTCGGAGATACCGGTGGATTCGATCAGCAGGTAATCGAACCGACCTTCCCTGGCGAGCTTGCCGACTTCTTCGAGCAAATCTTCACGCAAGGTGCAGCAGATGCAGCCGTTGCTCATCTCAACCAGCTTTTCTTCGGCACGATTGAGAGTGACGTCGCGCTGGACCTCGCTGCCGTCGAGGTTGATTTCGCTCATGTCGTTGACGATCACCGCCACGCGCAGGTGTTCGCGGTTGCGCAGTACGTGGTTGAGCAGGGTGCTTTTACCGGCGCCGAGAAAGCCGGACAACACGGTAACGGGTAGACGATTGGGCATCAGGTCGCTCTCATCAGGCTGCCCGGTCAAGCCAGGCTTTGTTTAATGTTATAGTATAACAATACAAACAAGCCAACCTTCCTTGCTCTGCGTGACGAAGGGCGCGAAGCTTGATCACCTCCCAACCCCAGAGAAACCCGATGAAACGCCTTTGGTACATCCTGCTACTGGCAGCGGCGGGACCTGCCTGTGCCCAATCTCCAAGCCTGTCGGCCCACTGCACGCGCAGCGCCAACCTGCTGGCCTGCGTAGACCCGCTGGGCAATGCCTACAGCGTGGCGACCGTGGGCAGCACCACGTATTTGCGCGGTGTCGAAGTGATCGGTAAACGCTACTGGGCACAAACCAACAGCCGCTATGGGCAGCTGACGTTCTTTACCGGGTTGGCATCGGACGGTGAGGCGTGGGTCGGCTACACGCGGCGCGTGGGCTGGACCACGCTTAACCGCTTCTCCAGTTCCGGTGGAGCCAGCGCCACATTCACCTGCAGCCGAATCACCGGCTGTTAAACCTGGCCTTTCTGCTGCTCCTGCACCCACGCCATGTAGCTGTTCATCGGCGGGTTTTTCTCGAAGTATTTTTTCAGACCGTCGAACAGGCCATCGGCAACCGCCTGTTGATGGCGCGCCGTCACCAGCCGCTGGGCGTCCTGGGTGTTGGAGATAAAGCCGGTCTCGACCAGGATCGACGGCACGTCCGGTGATTTGAGTACCGCAAAGCCGGCCTGCTCCACGCGCTTCTGGTGCAGGCTGGTGATGTTTTGCAGGCTACCCAGCACCGAGCTACCCAGTTGCAGGCTGGAGGCGATGGTCGCGTTCATCGACATGTCGAGAATCACCCCCGCCAGCATCGGGTCCTTGTCCTTGAGGTTGAGTAACGTCGTGGCGCCCAGCAGGTCCGCGCCGTTTTCGCGCTGCGCCATGAAGCGGGCGGTCGCCGAGGTGGCGCCTCCTTCAGACAGCGCATACACCGAGGCGCCCGAGGCGGTAAGCCGAGGTGCGGCGTCGGCATGCACGGAGATGAACATATCGGCTTTGTGCTGACGGGCGATGTCCACGCGCTTGCGCAAAGGCACGAAGAAGTCATCGTTGCGCACCAGCTTCACGTCGAACCCCTTCTCGCGCTTCAAGCGTCTGGCCAGCAACTGAGCGATCGACAGCACCACATCTTTCTCACGCTGGCCTTTGGAGCCGATGGCACCGGGATCCTTGCCGCCGTGACCCGGATCGACCACCACGATGATGTCGCGCCGGGGATGTGTTTTATCCACCGGCGCGATCAAGGGCGCAGGCTCGGCGGCGATTTGACGAGGCGCCAGTGTGGCGCGGGTCAGGTCGAGCACCAGGCGATGGCCCTGGCCCTCCTGGGGTGGCAACAGGAAACTGTTGAGCTGCATCGGCGCAGCCAGGTCCAGCACGATGCGGGTGTCGTTCTGGCCGAAATGCCCGGAGCGGATCGAGGTAATTCCGCTGTTTTTCAGCGCCAACTGGGAGAAGTCACCGCTGAGCCCCGCGCCGCTCAGGTCGATGATCAAGCGCTCCGGGGCGGTCAGTGAAAATGTCTTGTATTGCACCGGGCCGCTGAGGTCGAAGACCAGCCGCAGCTTATCGGCGGAACGCCACAGGCGCGCATTGCGGATCTGCGTGGCGTAAGCCCCCAGCGGCAAGGCGAACAGGGGGCTGAGCAACAGCAGGTTGAGGAGCTGACGTCTGTGCATGACCGATACCGCGAATAAGGGAGCGTCCCTGCTCGACGTGACTGAAGAAAGGCTGGAGCAGAAAATTCATCGTGAACGTTATTGTTATACTATAACATGTCGAATTATTACCAACGATGGACCTGCTTATGAATGCGCTGACTCTGCCGGATATCGCCGCGCAGGCTTCACGCCAAGCCTTGCCCCTCGACTGGGTGGGCATGTGCGGCGTTGCCTTGCCTGTCCTGTTCGATGGCCAACGCCTGGCCGCCACTGCCGATGCGGGTGTGAGCCTGGACGATGGCTCGGCCCGTGGCATTCATATGTCACGCTTGTACCTGGCGCTGGAGATGTTCGACCAACAGCCGCTTACGCCTGCACTTCTGCGTAATGTACTGCAGCGTTTTCTCGACACACATGAAGATTTATCTAATAACGCCTACCTGCGTATTCACACCGAGTTGCTGTTAAAACGCCCTGCCCTGGTCAGCCCTTTGCATGGTTGGAAGCGCTACCCAGTCAGCATCGAGGCGCGTCTGGAAAACCAGATGTTCCACGTGGAACTAAAAATTGACGTGACTTACTCCTCAACCTGCCCATGCTCCGCCGCCCTTGCCAGGCAGTTGATTCAGCAGCAATTTCTGAATGATTTTGCCAACGCGCCATTGCAGCACGCAGACGTGTTGACCTGGCTCGGCAGCGCCAACGGCGTCGTCGCCACACCCCACAGCCAGCGCAGCAGCGCGCAGTTGCACGTGCACCTGCAAGGCAACCAGTTGCCAATCGTTGACTTGATCGACAGGGCCGAAGCAGCCCTCGGCACCGCCGTGCAAACCGCGGTAAAACGTGCCGATGAGCAAGCCTTCGCCCTGGCCAATGGGCAGAACCTGATGTTCTGCGAGGACGCCGCTCGCCGCCTTAACCTCGCCTTGAAACGCTCGGATGCGGTCAAAGCCTTCTACCTCAAAGTGGTCCACGCCGAAAGCCTGCACGCGCACGATGCCGTGGCTGAAAGCCGCTGGACGAGACCTTCCACATGATCACCTGCAATGCGTTGCGCTGGGGCGCTCCGGGCCAACCGCTGACTCCCTCCGTGGATTTCACCCTGGAAAAAGGCAGCCTCACCGGCGTCATCGGCCCCAATGGCTGTGGCAAAAGCAGCCTGCTCAAGGTTATCGCCGGCTTGCAGAAGCCGCTGGCAGGAAAGGTCAGCGTCGATGTTCCACGGCGCGGCGGCCTGGCCTTTCTGCCCCAGCAGCAACACTTGGACCGACAGTTCCCCATCAGCCTGCAAGAACTGGTCGCCGCCGGACTGTGGGGCACTCGGCTCACGCCACCGCAACGCAGCGAGCGCCTGCAGGCCGTGCTGGAAGACTGGTGCCTCAGCGGCCTGGAGCAACGTCCGTTGATGGCCCTGTCCGGCGGGCAACTGCAACGCGCCCTGCTCGCCCGGATGAGCCTGACCGACTCGCCGGTGTTGCTGCTCGACGAACCCCACGCCGCCCTCGATGAGGAAGGCCAGGCGCTGTGCTGGAAACACATCCACGCCTGGCATGACGAGGGCCGCACGCTGATGGTGGTCTGTCATGACCTGGCGTCGGTGCGCCATCACACTCAGAACGTGCTGCACATCAAAAGCACAGGCTGCACGCTGGGCCCGAGTAAAGAGCTGATTCGCCCACAACCGCAATTGCAGGTGGCCTGATGCAGTTTGCCGCCCACTTGTGGATGCCCTTTGTCGATTTCGTGTTCATGCGCCGCGCGCTGATCGGGGGGCTGGTGCTGGCCTGCAGCACGGCGCCGCTGGGGGTGTTCCTGATCCTGCGGCGCATGAGCCTGATCGGTGATGCGGTGGCCCATGGCATTCTGCCCGGCGCCGCCCTGGGCTTCTGGTTCGCCGGGCTGAGCCTGCCCGCGCTGACCATCGGCGGCCTCGGCGCAGGGCTGAGCATGGCGGGGTTATCCGCATGGATCACACGCCGCACCGGCCTGCGTGAAGACGCCAGCCTCGCTGCCATTTACCCCATCTCCCTCGCCGCCGGGGTGTTGATCCTTGGCATCGCCGGCAAGCGCCTGGACCTGTTGCACCTGCTGTTCGGCTCCGCGTTGGCCGTGGATGAAACCACCCTCACCGGCATGCTGTGGGTGACCGGCTTCAGCCTGATTGCCATGGTGCTGATCTATAAACCGCTGCTGCTCGACACACTCGACCCGCTGTTCCTGCAAACCGTCAGCCGCCTCGGCCCGCTCGCCCACGGGCTGTTCCTGACCCTGGTAGTGCTGAACCTGGTAATCGGTTTCCAGGCCATCGGCGCCTTGATGGTGGTGGGTTTGATGATGCTGCCGGCCATCGCCTCACGCTTCTGGAGCCGGCGCCTGCCGGTGCTGATCGCGGTATCGGCAGTGCTGGGATGCCTGTCGGTATGGCTGGGTCTGCTGTTGTCGTTCTATTACTCACTGCCCAGCGGCCCGGCCATCGTGCTGGTGGCGGGCGGCGGGTATTTGCTGTCCGTGGTCTTCGGTCCGGTGCACGGCTTACTGCGCCGCCCGCCCTTGCTGTCATCCCAATGAGGTGTTTTCCAATGCGCGCTTTACTCGTGCTGTTCAGTCTGCTGTTGCCGCTCTCGATGGCCCAGGCCGCCGACAAACTCCAGGTGGTCACCAGTTTCAGTATCCTGGATGACATCACCCATCAGATTGGTGGCGATCACATCCAGATCAGCAACATGGTCGGCCCGGACGCCGACGCCCACACCTACGAACCCTCGCCGGACGATGCCAAGGCGCTGCTCAAGGCCACGCTCATCATCAAGAACGGCCTGGGCTTCGAGCCATGGTTGGACCGCCTGGTGACCAGCACCGAAACCAGGGCCACGGTGGTCACCGCCAGCAAGGGCGTGATCTCCCACACCATGGACGAGGACGGCGAGACCATCCCCGACCCGCACGCCTGGCACAACCTGGCCAATGCCGAGATCTACGTCAACAACATCACCAAGGCGCTGGTTGCCGCCGACCCTGCCAACAAGGCGGACTACCTGCGCAACAGCCAGGCCTACCTGAAAGACATCCACCGCCTGCTGGCCGAAGCCAAGGCCAGGTTCGGCGCACTGCCTGCCGGTAACCGCCGTATCGTGACCTCCCATGACGCCTTTGGTTACCTGGGCCAGGCCTATGGCATCCAGTTCCTCGCGCCCCAAGGCCTGTCCACCGAGCGCGAACCGTCGGCCGCCGAAGTGGCCGCGTTGATCACCCAGATCCGCAAGGACAAGGTCAAGGCCGTGTTCATCGAAAACATCAAGGACTCACGCCTGCTCAAGCAAATCGCCGACGAAAGCGGCGCGCAGATCGGCGGCACGCTGTACTCCGATGCTCTGGCCGCAGAAGGTCCGGCCAGTACCTTTACCGGGCTGTTCGAGTACAACCTCAACACCTTGTGCGCCGCGCTGGGCAAACCATGATTCGCAAGAACCCTTCCGGCGATCTGCCGGTGATAGCCGAATCGGCCTATGTCGACAAAACCGCGATCATCTGCGGCAAGGTCATCATCGGCGAAAACGTGTTTGTCGGTCCCTACGCCGTGATCCGCGCCGACGAAGTCGACGCCAGCGGCGCCATGGACCCGATCACCATCGGTGCCAATTCCAATATCCAGGACGGTGTAGTGATCCACTCCAAGTCCGGTGCCGCCGTGACCATCGGCGAGTTCACCTCGATTGCACACCGCTCCATCGTCCACGGCCCCTGCACCGTCGGCGACCGCGTGTTCATCGGGTTCAACAGCGTACTGTTCAACTGCGCCGTGGGCGACGGCTGCGTGGTGCGGCACAACTCGGTGGTGGACGGGCGCGACCTGCCCGCGGCCTTCTACGTACCCTCCACCACCCGCATCGGGCCCACTACCGACTTGTCGCAATTCCCGCCGGTGAGCGTCAGCGCTTCGGAGTTTTCTGAAGACGTGGCGCGCACCAATGTCGACCTGGTGCGCGGTTACAAAGCCCTGCAAAACGAGTTCTGACGCATGAGCGGCCTGATGATCCTAAATGGACGGCGGGTCAATGAAGGCCAGACCCTGCCCCTGCATTTTCAGGGTCAAGCGCGAGGTTTGACGGTGCCGCAATCGTTACCCAGCCACTGGGCGTGAGTGTCCAGGCTGCCCTTTTGCTGGATGCCGGTGGCATTGAAGGTACCGTTGACGGTGGTGGTGAATTCTTTCTGGCTCTGGAACGTCGCCACGCCCGTGCCTTGCGCTTTAGGGCAACTGAAGCGGAATTTCCACTGGTTGCCGGTCTTGTCGGTCACTTGCTGTTTGCAGCCCGATTGAGGGTCGGTCAGGGGGATGGAATCGGAAGCGACCTGGGCCGGCGTCAGGCACACCTGCACGCCTTTACCGGCCATGGTAATGCCTTGTTTTTCCAGCATGGCGCGTTGTTCGGGGGTCATCTGTTGCTTGAGCTGACCGAGGATCAGCGACAGGTCCGGCAGGTCCTGGTTATCGACTTTCATATTGCTGGTGGTCAATTCCCACAAGCCCGGCGCCAACATCTGCGCCTGCGCCGCCACCGGCAGCGACAAACCAACAACCATGGACAAACACAGCAGACGAGCATTCATCGGGTAACTCCTGGGCAATGGTGGGCGTTAGACGCCGCAAAGGCGCCAGTGTTGCACGGCAAATAAAATAGCGACATTCACTGTCGAACATGGTCTGTTACGCACTGGACTGCCCGGAGTGATGTCGTTCATGGATTTTTTTGGCCCGCACCTGCTCGCCTACTTCATTGCCACGCTGCATTTTTTCGGGAGCCTCGCCGCCATCCATGCGGTACTGACTGTCAGGACCGCCCAAGGCTCGATCGCCTGGGCGCTGTCGCTGATGTTCATGCCCTATCTCACGCTGATTCCCTACCTGATTTTCGGGCGCAGCACGTTCGATGCCTACATCCAGGCACGTCGCCAGGCCAACCAGGAAATGCACAGGGCAATCGCCGAACTGAACTGGCGCCCCTGGGTAGAAGAAGCGCTGGCCGCACGCAACTCCAGCGCTTATGCCTCCTTGCGCGCCATGCCCAAATTGGGCCGCATGCCCTGCCTGGCCAATAACCAGGTGCAGTTGCTGGTTAATGGTGACGCCACCTTCAGCGCAATCTTCGAAGCCATCGGCAACGCGAAAACCGCCGTACTGTTCCAGTTCTTCATCATTCATGACGATGACCTCGGCCGCCAACTGCACCGGTTACTCACGGCAAAAGCGGCCGAAGGCGTGGACATCTATGTGCTCTACGACCGCATCGGCAGCCATGCCCTGCCCCATCGCTACGTGCAATCGCTGCGTGACGCCGGGGTGAAGGTCAAGGCCTTCGCCACCCGCAGCGGCTGGCTGAACCGCTTCCAGGTCAACTTTCGCAACCACCGCAAAATCGTGGTGGTGGACGGCATTACCGGGTTTGTCGGCGGGCACAATGTGGGCGATGAATACCTGGGCAAAAAGCCGCCGTTGTCACCGTGGCGCGACACCCACGTGCAGGTCACCGGCCCGGTGGTGGCGTGCTTGCAGGAGTCGTTCGCCGAGGACTGGTTCTGGGCCGCGCGGGCATTGCCGCCCCTGATCCTGCCGGACGCTTATCCGGAAGACGGCGTGCTCTGCCAATTGCTCGCCAGCGGGCCGGCGGACCCGTATGAAACCTGCTCGCTGTTTTTCGTCGAGGCCATTCACGCCGCAACCCAACGCGTGTGGATCACCAGCCCGTATTTCATCCCCGACGAGGCCGTGTTCGCTGCCCTGCGCCTGGCCGTCCTGCGCGGCGTGGACGTGCGCGTGCTGCTGCCCTCGCGACCCGACCACCGCATCGTGTACGCCGCCTCCAGCCTCTATGCCATCGAAGCGGTACGCGCTGGCGTGCGGGTGTTTCGCTACACCCCGGGGTTCCTGCATCAAAAGGTGGTATTGGTGGACAGCGAAATCAGCGCCATCGGCAGCGCGAACATGGACAACCGTTCGTTCCGGCTGAATTTCGAAGTGATGTTATTGACGGTCGACGAAGCCTTCGCCAAAGAGGTGGAGCGGATGCTGTTGGACGACTTCGCCCTGGCCCATGAAGTCAGCCAGGAAGAAAGCCGCGAAACCCGGCGCCTGCAACAGCTGGGCATGCGCGTGGCGCGCTTGATTTCACCCATCCTTTAAAATGTGGGAGGGGGCTTGCCCCCGATTACGGTGTGTCAGCCACAAGTTGGGTTACTGATACACCGCTATCGGGGGCAAGCCCCCTCCCACAGTTTGATCTTCAGTGTTCTTAGCGGTAGATATCTTCCCGCGTCCACGGCAGTTCATGGCTGCCATCGGCATGGGGTTTCACCGCCAGGATCTGGTGCAGGTTGATCCAGCCCCGCGCAAACGCATAAGCGCAACCGGCCAGGTACAGGCGCCAGATACGCAAAGCGTGCTCCGGCACGCTCTTCGCCGCCGCTTCGAGGTTGTCCTCCAGGCGCTCGCTCCAATGGTCCAGCGTGCGGGCGTAGTGCAGGCGCAGACTTTCGACATCCACCACTTCCAGCCCGACTTCGCTGATTTCGGCCGTCATCATCGCCAGGTGCGGCAGCTCACCATTGGGGAAGACATAGCGCTCGATAAACTCCCCGGCGCCACGGCCCACGGGACGACCGTCGGTATGCTTGGCGGTAATACCATGGTTCATCACCAGGCCGCCTTCGCGCACGGCGCCGTGCAGAATCCGGCAGTATTGCGCCAGGTTGGCGTGGCCGACATGTTCAAACATGCCCACGCTCACCACCTTGTCGAAACGACCATCCTGCGGCAGGTCGCGATAGTCGAGCAACTGCAGGTCAACCTGCTCTTCAAGGCCTTCGGCTCTGACCCGCTCTCTGGCCAGGGCCAGTTGTTCCTTGCTCAAGGTAATCCCGAACACGTTGACCCCGAATTCCCGCGCCGCAAACCGCGCAAGCCCGCCCCATCCGCATCCCACATCGAGCAGGTATTCACCCGGCTGCAAGCGCAATTTGCGGCACAGGTGGCGAAATTTGTCTTGCTGGGCCTGGTCGATGGACTCGCTGCCGGTTTCAAAATAACCGCAGGAATACGCCATGTCCTGGTCCAGCCATAACTGGTAGAACTCGTTGGACAGGTCGTAATGATAGGAAATGGCCGCCGCGTCGGTTGCCTTGTCGTGGATCGAGCGCACCGGACGAGGTCCGTCGTCGTCTTCGATCAAGGCGTGACTCAATTCGTCACATACCCTGATCACCTCGGCAATGGAGCCCTCAAGGTCCAGCTTGCCCTCGACGAAGGCTTCGCCCAGTGAATCGAGCGTGGGATGGGTCAGCTGTGTGACAACCGTAGGGTCCTTCACCACAATGGTCACACTGGGCTCCGGGCCCAGGTTGAATTCATGGCCGTCCCAGAGTCGCAGACGCAGCGGTAGCTGAAGATTCTGTAAGGCCGGTGGAAGTTGCGCGAGCATGAGTAGTCCCCCCCTTGTTTCAGACGTCTGGAGTGAGGGTAGACCATGCCAAATAAAGTAGGAAGCTATCGATTAAATAACTGCCTGCTATGAAGCCCGACGTTCGAGCAGCCCTTCCTGGATCCACTGTTTCAACCACGTGGCCGCTTGCAGTGGCGCACCCTCTCCATAAGTGACTGCCAACTCGATGCACAGTTCTGAAAAGTTCCAGCCGGTGGTCGCCATGCCTGCCAGTGCACGGGCTTCATTCGGTTCCAGGCTGCGGTACTGACACAGGTTGCGGTGACGCCACACCAGGCACACCTGGGCCACGTCCAGCGCCTGGCTGCCGGGAAAGTCCGATTCATCCTTGTTGGCCCGCCAGATCGCCACCGTATTGAAACGGCACAGCACGTGTTGCACCGAAGGCGCCAGCGATACGCGCAGTTGCGGCCAGTGCTCAGGAGCCAGGTGCGCCATGTGATCGAGGTTCAGCGGCTCGCCCGCAGGCGCGTCGAATGCCAGGGTGAACGCCCATTCCAACTGCGCCAGTTCGGCCAGGGGGATGCTGTGTTCGGCCACCAGATGCTCAAGAATAAACACTGCAAAGCGCTCACCCAGCCAACGCAGGCTGTAATGGTCCGACGGGTAGCGCCGAACATACGCCTGGCTCAATGCGGCAAACTCTTCATCACCCAGCCAGTAGCGGATGGCGGCGAAGTCGTGGCGTAACACGTCCTGTAAGCGCGACAGGTAAGCGTTTTGATAAATCGCCAGGCCCGTGTCTACATCCAGCGTCGGGCCGCCAAGCAGGGTGGAAAAAAATCCACTGGCGGCGGTGGACGTTTCAGACAACAGATGCGCCTCGAAGGCCAGCTGCCAATCGATCAGGCGCATAGCGCCCCCCTGGCCAAAGCGGTGGCCCCCAGTTCCCGGGCCTTGATCAATTCAGCCAGCAACGCCTCGAATGGCGGAAAATGATCGTCGCGTTCCAGCAGCGTCGACACCGGCCCCAGATGTTCCAGGGTGCGCTGATAGAGCGCCCACACCGGGTCGCACACCGGATGATCATGGGTATCGACCACGTAGTCGCCGTAATCCACATGCCCCGCCAGATGCAGCTGGCGAATGCTCTCAGGCGGCAGGTTGCGAATGAATTCCCAGGCATCGAACCCGTGGTTGCGCGAGCTGACGTACACATTGTTCACGTCGAGCAGCAGTTGGCATCCCGTCAGGTGTGTCAACGCATTGAGAAATTGCCACTCGGTGAATTCATCCGCCTTGGAGCGTAGGTAACTGGAGACGTTTTCCAGCACCAACGGGCGTTGCAACACGTCTTGCACCTGACGCACGCGACTGGCCACGTGGTACAGGCTTTCCTCGGTGTAAGGCAGGGGCAGCAAGTCATGCAACTGGTGTGCGCTGCCGCGGCTCCAGCACAGGTGATCGGAAATCCACGCCGGCTGGATGCGCGCGGCAAGCTGCTGGATGTGCTTGAGGTAATCGGTATCGATGGCATGGGGACCGCCGATAGACAGGGAAACACCGTGCATCACCAGGGGATAGCGTTCGGCTATCGCGTCCAGGTAGTACAAGGCCTTGCCGCCCTGCACCAGATAGTTCTCGGAGATCACTTCGAACCAATCCACCGCAGGGGATTGGGCAAGGATCTGTTCATAGTATTCGTTGCGTAAACCCAGGCCGTAGCCCAGGAAAGGGAAAGAACTGGCCATCATGCGCTCCTGGACAGTGTCCGCAGCGGCGCAATTGCCGCTGCGGTAGCACTCGCGTCGGTTACTCGCCGACTTTGCCGCCAGCCTTGGCGCACTCAGCCTTGGTCATGGATTTGAAACCATGGCCCTTGCACACCGCCTGGCCCTTGCAGGCGTTTTCGGCGGTCTTGCAATCGTTCATGCCTTTGCAGGCGTTGACACCGTAGCAATGAACCGGAGCGTCGGCGGCCTGTACCTGGGTGGCGACGCCGGCAAACAGGGAAGCGGCAGCGATAGCCAGGGCAGCACCGGAAACGGCTTTCTTGATGTTCATTGTGTAGTCCTCATAGATCGATAGTGGGGTCGGTCTGAACGGGTTGCCCAGTCTCGACACACCACTAGAGTGAGGCGCCCTTTTAGCGTTACAGCGTGTACAAAAGTTTCTGAAAGTTATTCGTCAAGCTTCAACAGCGGCTCGTGAAAGCGCAGCAAGCGCCCGGCGTTACCGAGTACCAGCAAGGTGCTGAGGTTGTGCAACACCGCGGCAATCATGGCCCCGGCGGCGCCCAGCCAGCCGAAGGCGGCGAACACCACGATGGCCAGCGTCCAACCCAGGCCAATGATCACGTTGACCTGCAAGGTGTGCCGACACTGCCGGCTCAAGCGCACGCACGTGCCCAGGCGGCGCAGGTCGCTGCCGATCAGCACCACGTCGGCCGAGGCCAGCGCGATATCGGCACCGCCCGCGCCCATCGCCACGCCGACCACGCCGGCTTTCAGCGCGAGAGAGTCGTTGATCCCATCCCCCACCACCATCGGCCGGAAACCGCTGCCGATCTCCCCCAGCACACGGTTGAGTTTGTCTTCCGGTAATGCCTGGGCCTGGACCTCACCGATGCCCACACTCACGGCCAGGCTGTCGGCCACGCTCTGGCGGTCGCCGGTGAGCAGCAGTTGGCGACCCAGCCCCAGGTCGCGCAGCTCTTGCAGGGCCTGGCGCGCCTCCGGTTTGACGCTATCGGCCAGCAGCAGCCAGGCCAGGAATTGCCCGTTCAGCGCCAGCCCGGCAATCGGGCCGTCGTGCTCAGGCACCGAGGTGGTGACGATATTCAGTTGCTCGAACAGTTCGGGACGGCCCAACGCCGCTTCGCCCTGTTCCGTGTGCGCAACCACGCCGAGCCCCTGGCGCTCGCGTATATCGCTCAGCGCCAGCAGTTGTTCCTGCGTCGCCAACCCCGCCAGCGCACGGCTGACCGGATGGCTGCTGGCCGAACCGAGGCTGGCCGCCAGGTTGAGCAGTGCCTGGCGATCGGTCGAAGCGGTCTGGATGGACTGCAGACGCAAGGTGCCGAAGGTCAGGGTGCCGGTCTTGTCGACGACCAGCGAGGTGAGGTCCGCCAGTTCTTCCAGAAACGCCGAACCGCGAATCAGGATGCCATGGCGTGCGGCGACCGCGATCCCGGCAATCGCGGTGGCCGGCGCTGACAAAACCAATGCACACGGACACGCCGCCACCAGCACGGCAAGCATCGCCTGAGCATCGTGGGTGACAAACCAAGTGACCGCCGCCAGCAACAGCACCAGCACCATATAGCTGCCGGCATAGCGCTCCAGCAACCGCGTGATCGGCGGCTTGGCACGCTCGGCGTTCTGCATCAGCGCAATGACCTTGCCCAGCGTCGACTCATTACCCGTGCGCGTCACTTCAAGGCGCAGCAGGCCGTCCAGGTTGATCGCCCCGCCAAACACTTGTACGCCAACACTGGCCTCCAGGGGCACCGACTCACCGGTAATCGGCGCGGTGTCCAGGCTGGCCTGGCCCGACAGCACCACGCCGTCGGCCGGCACGCGGTCGCCGGCGCGCACTTCGACTACATCACCGGTGTTCAGCGTGGCGTTATCCACTTCCACAATGCTGCCGTCAGCCTGCACCCGGCGCGCATGGCTGCGGGTGAGCCTACCCAGCGCATGGATCGCTTCCTGGGAACCGATCACGCTGCGCTCTTCGAGTACATGCCCGAAAATCATGATGATCGGCAGCAGGGCAGCGGTCAGCAGATCGCCCGTGGCCCAGGCGCCCATCATCGCCAGCGCGATCAATTGGTCAGTGATGCCATGCAGGCTCGGGTAGCGCAGGCTGTACCAGGCCGAACGCATGACCGGCACGGCCACCAGCAGCGAGGCAACACCGAGCAGCAGCTGGCTGACCCCGCTCTGGTCCGCCGCCAGCCAGCGCCATACCAGGCCCAGCAGGAGTAAACCCAGGGCCAGCATGGCCAGGGTCAATTGCCGGGCGGCGCTGCGCTGTTCGGCGGTGGTCAGCATGGGTGCGCTCATTGCTCGGCTCCCTGGATGATCAAACGGGCGTCGTCTTTGGGATCGACCGTGGTCACCGAGCCGGCCTGGCCGAGAATCTTCGGCAGGCGCTCACGGTACAGGCGCAGCAACAAGCCCGGGTCTTTCACTTGCGCCAGGCTGGCGACGGTGGCGGTCTGCGCCTGGGCACTGGCCAGACGCTCACTGGCCTGGGCATGGGCGACCTGCACTTGGCGGTCAGCCTCCTGGTTGGCGGTTTGGGTGAGCTTTTGCGCATCGGTCCGCGCGTTGGCCACCGCTTTGTCGGCTTGCTGGCTCGCCGTAAGTACCGCGTTGAACGCGTTCACCGCGGGCCCCGGCAGGCTCGATTGCACATCGACCCGTGTCACTTCGATACCCAACCCCAAGCCACTGGCGGTCAACTGCGCCAGGCGCTGATTGATGCCCTGTACCAGGTCACCGCGCAGCCGTTCGCGGCGCTCGGCGGCGCCGTTGTCAGTGCCGATCAATTCAGGGCGCGCCACTAAAATAGTGTCCAGGTCCCGCGCCGCCGCCAGGGCAACGGCGCTGCGCGTCACCAGGCGGTCCAGCGCGGGCAGCACATGCTCGCCCTGCATTACAAAGGCATAGGGTTCGGTGACCTTGTAGAAGGCTCGCACATCCAGTTGCACGATCCCGGCATCACCGGTCAGCAGATAGCCAGAGCCGGCCAGCGTATCGCTCAAGGGTGTGGCGAAACTGGCCACGCGGTCCGCCTGCACCGCCGCCTCCGAACGCAACAGGTTCTCCACCCGGCGCTCGATCACCCGGTCCGCCGCCGGCAGCAACACCACCTGCTCGAACGGTGGCGGCCATGCCAGCAGCAACCCGGCGTTCTGAATGCGGTCGAGGGCGCCGAAGTGCAGCACCATGGCGCGGTTCTGCGGGTCGATCTGGCGCACATTGGAAAACGCCCAGGCCAACGCCGCCAATACGGTGACTGCGTACAGCGCCAGGAACGTCAGGCGCCCGGCCTGGATCCAGGGGCTGTCCGGGCTGTCACGCTCACTCATGGCTGAACATCCTTCGGTCCATCCACCAGCGCACGGAACGGGGCGGCATCGGTACGCAGAATGATCCTGGTACTTGGCGTCACCACCGTACCCAGGGTATCCAGCGAGCGCAGCAGGTTGTACAGCTGCGGATTAGCCGCGTAGGCACGCCCGTAGATCTGCGCCGCCTCGACCCGCGATTGCGCTTCGATATCAGCGGCCTTGACCGTGGCCTCGGCTTGCACGATCCGCGCATCACGCTCGGCTGCCGAGCGGATCTGCGCCGCCTCGCGCTTGCCCACGGCGGTGCGCTCGGTGGCGATGGTTTCGCGTTCGGCGCGCATGCGGTCGACCGTGGCGGTGAGGGTCACCGAGGGCAAGGTCAGCCGTTCGATGCCGACCTGGGCCACGCGTACGCCATAGGTGGCGAGCAATTGTTGATCGATCTGCCGGCGCAGTTGGGCTTCGAACTCGGCGATGCGCACCTGGCTGGCGTCGGTGTTGATCAGGCTGGACAGGTCAAAACTGGCCGCCGTGGTCTCCAGCGCCGAGCCGACGAAGGTACGGATCTGGCGCGCTGCTTCGTCCGGCTGATTCTGCACCGCACGCATGAAGCGCTGCACATTGTCGGTATCGCCCTGCACCTGCCACGCCACGTAGGCTTGCACGATGATGCGCAGGCCATCGCGGGTGCCCACATCCTGCAACCCGCTGGAGGTGGTGCGCAGGCGCAGGTCCACCGGAATCGCCGCTTCAAACGGCGCCGGCCAGCGCCAGCCCAGGCCCGGCTCCAGCAGCACCCGCACCGGGTTGCCGAACCGGGTAATCACCGTGGCCTCGCCGGAACGCACCTGCACCAGGCTCGCCGCCGCGATGGCGAACAGCACCAGCACTGCCGCCCAGGCCATGCGCCGCCAGGGAAAAGGCCCGGCCGCCTGTTCATCGCCGTGATGGTGATGGTGGTGATGGCCGTGGTGATGGCCGTGATCGTGAGAATGAGCGCTCAACAGACAGACTCCTTATTGAACGGCTTTACGCGGCACCGAGGGATCGGCCGGCAAGGTAAAAGAACGCAGATCGATCGTCGGCGCACTGTCGGCGCCCAGGCGATGATCCAGAATAAGCAGTTTGGCGTGGGCCAGGCCCTGGCTCAGCTGGCCCAGATACTGCTCCAGCACGAAGGCTCGGCCCGCCGCGGCATAGGCTTGTTGTTCGGC
This sequence comes from Pseudomonas sp. 37 R 15, assembly GCF_900004865.1. Lineage (NCBI taxonomy): Bacteria > Pseudomonadati > Pseudomonadota > Gammaproteobacteria > Pseudomonadales > Pseudomonadaceae > Pseudomonas > Pseudomonas sp. 37 R 15. Next base: position 174,902 of record NZ_CVTV01000061.1, read on the forward strand.
AACAAAGCGCAGGTTCGCCGCCTGGGCACCGGCATTCACTTCGCCGGCGGTGGCCTGGGCCTGGTCGCGGGCCGTGCTGGCCTGCAGCAACGCCTGGTTGGTCTGCCCGCTGGCGGCGCCTCGCTCGCGCGCGATCAATGCCTGCGCGCCTATCTGCGCGGCTTGCACGCCGTGGTAGGCGTTGGCGGCGCCGGCCGGTGGGTGAATCGCCTCAACGACCGTGGCGAGGATTTCCACACCGCTGTCGAGTGTGTTCAGGTCGGCTTGTACGGTGCGACCGATCTCGTCGGCGAGGCTGGTGCGTTGTTCGCCGAGCAATTCATCGAGGGTGCGCGAGGCGAACTCATGCACCAGGATACGGCTGGCGGTGCTGCGAATCAGGGTCGGGACATCGGCGCTGTTATAGGTGGCGGCCAACGCGGCCTGGTCGGTCAGGCCGATGCGATAGACGAACCGCACGTCCATATTGACGATCTGGAAGCTCTGCTTGTCGCCGCTGCTGCTGGCGATGACCTGGGATTTATCATTCACATGGCTGGCGTCCCACAAGCGGTTGGCAATCAGCGGCGCCGGACCTTCGGCGCTGGCCAACTCGGGGGCGGCCGTTTCGCTGACGCTGGTCGCCAGCTCATGCACCACGCCGTTCTCCACGTTCAACACACGGCCCAGCGGCCAGGGCAACCCGACGTGCAGGCCCGGGCCGAATACCTCTACCGGTTTGCCAAAACGCTCATAGATTCCACGGCCCTGCAAAGGCACTTCATGCACGCCCGTCAGCGCCCAGCCGATCGCCAGCACTACCAGCAGCACCGGCAGGAACGCGCGACGCATGTAGGTAAACGCCCAAATCTGGCGCAGGTCGATGCCGAAGCGGTTATGCAGTTCATGCTGCAAGGCCAGCAAGGGTTGCGGCGGCCAGCGCAGCAAGCCGGCGACAAAGCTCTGCGCTATCAGGCGCGGTTCGAGACGCGGCTGGCGTGGGCTGAACAGCGACAGCACGCCGCGCAACAGAAACTCCAGCGCCACCAGCGCGGGCAGCAGGCCGATCAGCACGGCCAGGCGCAACGGCCACACCGACTCGGCACCGGCGAACAGCAGGCAAATCGAGCTGACCAACAGGCAACCGATCGCCACGCGGCACAGCTGCGCCAGGGGGGAGGCTTCAGGCCACTGCGCAGGCGTTTGCTGGGCCAGGCGCCGCTCGAACACCAGCAAACCGAACGCCAGCGCCAACCCCAGCGCCGCGCCGATGCTCGCGGATTGACCGACAGCCGCGGCGGGTAGCGTCAGGTTCCAGAATTCGATGATGCTGATCAGCGCCAATAATGACCAACCGCACAACCACAACACCGGCGCGCCAATCTGCTTGCCCAAGCGCTCCACCAGACGAGCGTAGCGGCCCGTCTCTGTGACCTGCGCATCGGCCGGCGGCTCTTCCAGCGCCTGGGCACGCCAATCGGCCACCCACCACGCCGACTGCAACGCGGCAACCAGCACCCACAGGGCCGATGAGCAATTGATCAGCACCACCGGCCAGATCGATACCGGTGCAAACAAAACGACAAATAGCGCCAATACCCAACCGGTGACGGCCAGGGCAGTCAAGCTGATGCCGGCTTGCCTCAATCGACGGGCATGGAACAACCCCTGCTGAAAACGCGGCAAGCCTTCAACCGAAGCGCCAGCAGCCTCTAGATCCACTTGCATCCACTCAACGCCCGCTTGTACATAATTCGTTACGATATAACACAGGGCGTGAAATTTTTGTTCGCTTTTGGCCACGGCATCTATCCCTGTGGGAGGGGGCTTGCTCCCGATGGCCATGCATCCGTAATACATGTGTTGGCTGACACACCGCTATCGGGGGCAAGCCCCCTCCCACATTTGAATCTGCGCGTTCTCCAGACCGTGACTAAACCCCCATAAACACGCGACATCACTGGTGCACGCGACAATTAATCGGCACACTCCAGAACAGTTTTTCGCGGGTCCACGGACAAGGAAGCATCGCCCCTCATGATCTCCATCTATCAGCTCAAACCGCGCTTTCAGAACCTGCTGCGCCCCCTCGTGCAACGCCTCTATGACAACGGCACCACCGCCAACCAGATCACCGTGCTGGCCGGCGTCATTTCCGTGCTGGTGGGCCTGCTGATCGCCGGCTTCGCCCAGCACCTCTGGCTGTTTGCGCTGATCCCGCTGTGGATGATTGTGCGCATGGCCCTCAACGCCATCGACGGCATGCTCGCGCGGGAATTCGGCCAGCAATCACGTCTGGGCGCCTACCTCAATGAATTGTGCGATGTGATCGCCGACAGCGCCTTGATTCTGCCGTTTGCGCTGATCCCCGGCGTAAGCCTGGCGCCCGTGCTGCTGGTGACGTTGCTCGCGGTGTTCAGCGAATACGCCGGCGTGTTGGGGCCGATGGTGGGCGCCTCGCGTCGCTATGACGGGCCGATGGGCAAGAGTGACCGGGCGTTCGTACTCGGCGTGCTGGCCACGGGCGTGGCACTGGGCTGGCTCGGCGCCGGGTGGGTCGACACGCTGATGTGGCTGGTCGCCGCGCTGCTGGCCTACACCCTGGTCAACCGGGTGCGCCACGGCCTCAAGGAACAATCAGCAACCTCACCGATTGCATAAGGATTTCTGCGATGCGCGAACAGCAACAGCACACCTTCAGCACCCATGATGGCGTCGAGCTTTTTTACCGGCATTGGACGGCCACGGCCACGGCAGACGCCGGGCCGCGCAAGGCCATTGTGTTGTTCCATCGCGGTCATGAGCACTCAGGTCGCATCGCGCACCTGGTGGACGAACTGGGCCTGCCCGACTTTGACTTCTTCGCCTGGGACGCCCGTGGCCACGGCCAATCCCCCGGCGAGCGCGGTGACAGCCCGAGCTTTGCCACCAGCGCTCGCGACGTACAGACCTTCTGCGACCACATAGGCGCCACCTACGGTATCGACGCAGAAAATCTCGCCGTTGTCGCCCAAAGCGTCGGCGCGGTGATCGCGGCCACCTGGGTGCATGACTACGCACCGAAGATCCGCGCCCTGGTACTCGCCTCCCCCGCCTTCAAGGTCAAGCTTTACGTGCCTTTCGCCCGCCCGGGCCTGGCACTGATGCGCAAGTTTCGCGGCAACTTTTTCGTCAACAGCTACGTCAAGGCCAAGTTCCTCAGCCATGACCCGGAGCGCGTGGCGTCCTACGACAGCGATCCGCTGATCACCAAGGCCATTTCGGTGAACGTGCTGCTGGGCCTGTACGAAGCGGCCGACCGAGTGGTCGCCGACGCCCAGGCCATTCAGGTGCCGACCCAATTGCTGATCTCCGGCTCCGACTTCGTGGTACACCGCAAACCCCAGCAGCAGTTTTTCGAGCGTCTCGGCAGCCTGAAAAAAGAGCTGCATGTGCTTCCCGGTTTCTTCCACGACACCCTCGGTGAACGTGACCGCGCCACGGCCGTCAACAGTGCCAGGCGCTTTATCCTGCAAAGCTTCGCGCAGCCACTGGACCGCGCCAGCCTGCTGGATGCCGACAAACTGGGTGCCACCTGCGCCGAATCCGAAGCCCTCGCCGCACCGCTGCCGCGCAATTCCCTGCGCGATCTTTACTGGCGCATGACGCGCGCCAGCATGGGCCTGGGCAAGAACCTGTCCGACGGGGTGAAACTGGGCTTCGACACCGGTTTCGATTCCGGCAGCACCCTGGACTACGTGTACCGCAACACGCCCACCGGCAAAGGCGCGCTGGGGCGGATGATCGACACCAACTACCTCAATTCCATCGGCTGGCGCGGTATTCGTCAGCGCAAACTGAACGTCGAAGAACTGCTGCGCCTGGCCATGGCGCGGTTGCGCGCGGACGAGCGTGAAGTGCGTATCGTCGATATCGCCGCCGGTCACGGGCGGTACATTCTGGAAGCGTTGCAGGGTGTGTCGCCGCTGCCGGAATCGATCCTGCTGCGCGACTACAGCGACATCAACGTGCGCGACGGCGGTGCGTTGATCCGTGAAAAAGGCCTGGGCGACATTGCCCAGTTCGTCAAAGGCGATGCGTTCGACCGTGCGAGCCTGGCGGCGCTGGAGCCCAAGCCGACGTTGGCGGTGGTGTCCGGGTTATATGAGTTGTTTGCCGATAACGCCATGGTCGGCGGTTCGTTGGCAGGCTTGGCCGAAGCGGTGGAGCCCGGCGGTTACCTGGTCTACACCGGCCAACCGTGGCACCCGCAGCTGGAACTGATCGCCCGCGCCTTGACCAGCCACCGCCAGGGCCAGGCCTGGGTGATGCGTCGGCGCAGTCAGGCGGAAATGGACCAACTGGTGGAGGCTGCAGGCTTTCGCAAGATCACTCAGCGTGTGGATGAGTGGGGCATTTTCACGGTGTCCCTGGCGCAGAAGATCTGAGCATGCGCGAACCCGGCTTATTCAAACCAGCGCTTCTCTGGCTGCTGCTGTTGGCACCGCTGTTTTTCAGCACCTACGGCCTCGCCACCTGGGTCACCACCCAGCGTAGCGATGTGGGTACGCTGGTGTTCGGCTGGGAAACCCATATGCCGTTCTGGGCCTGGACCATCGTGCCTTATTGGTCCATCGACCTGCTGTACGGTTTCTCCCTGCTGCTGCCGAGCACCCGCCACGAACTCAGGCAACACGCCCTGCGCCTGCTGACGGCCCAGGTGATTGCCGTCAGTTGCTTCCTGATCTGGCCGCTACGCTTCACCTTCGAACGGCCGGAACTGGAGGGCGTGTTCGGCTGGTTGTTTGCAGTGCTGGCAGGCTTCGACAAACCCTTCAACCAGGCGCCTTCACTGCATATCGCGCTGCTGGTGATCCTGTGGGTGGTGTACCAGCGGCATACCCAGGGGTTCTGGCGCTGGGCAGTGCACGGCTGGTTTGCACTGATCGGTATTTCCGTACTGACCACTTATCAACATCACTTCATCGACTTACCCACAGGCGCCCTCGCCGGCTGGTTGTGCGTGTGGCTATGGCCGCTGGAACACACCAGCCCGTTGCTCAATGCCCGGCTGGCGCGAGACGCGAAACGCGGTTGGCTGGGTGCGCGCTACGGCCTTGGCGCGCTGGCGCTGATGGCACTGGCGCTGGCCTTTGGCGGTTGGGGATTATGGCTGCTATGGCCGGCGGCATCCCTCGGTCTGGTTGCGACCAACTACTGGCTGCTGGGTGCCGAGGGCTTTCAGAAACGCAGCGATGGCCAGCTGACCCCAGCCGCGCGTTGGCTGTATGCCCCTTACCTGGCGGCTGCCTGGATCAATTCGCGGCTGTGGACACGTGGCCATCCACAGCCTGAACCGATTGTGGATAACGTATGGCTGGGCCGGATTCCAGCGGCCGGCGAGCAAAAGCCATTCAAGGCCATCGTCGATCTCTGCGCCGAACTGCCGATTGATCCACAAGGCCGGCGCTATCAATGCATCCCTGTTCTGGACTTGATTGCGCCAACCCCCGCCGAATGCCTGCAAGCCGCCCAGGCCATCGAACGCTTGCGCTTGGACGGCCCGCTGCTGGTGTGCTGCGCCCTGGGCTACTCGCGCAGCGCAACAGCCATCGCAGCCTGGCTGTTGCACAGCGGGCGCGCGGCGACGGTCGACCAGGCGCTGGCTATTATTCGTACAGCACGAACCCGTGTGGTCCTGCATCCTGCACATCGCTTGGCTTTGGAGGGGTTGTCCCATGCCCGCTGACATGGAGCTGCACGTAGTTGCCAGCCTGCTGCGCCGTGGCCGTTCGCTGGACCAGTTATCCACAGGCCTGACCCTGGTCGGTGTGCTGTTCGGTCTGGCCCAGTTGCTGATGGCGAGCGTTTCGACGATCTGCCTGCTGCTGGCCTTGTGGATGATCATCCTGGGCCTTCTACAAAAATACTGGGCGCTACGCGTTGCGTTCGATGCCGATTTGTTCGCCCTGCTGGCCCGCGACACCGAGCGCACCCCGGACCTTGACCAAGCCCTGCAAGCCCTTGGCCTGCAATCGGCCGAGCGCGCCGGCCGGCCTTGGGTCGAACGCCGTCGCGGTGCACTCAAATTGCTGCGCAAACAGGCCTGGCTGCTTGGCGCGCAAGTGATGCTGACCCTGGGCGTGATACTTGCCAGCCCTTGGCTACCTTTCGCCGGATAAGGAGTTCCCATGTTCGAACCCGTGGTCGCCACACTGATTACCTCCATGGCCCGTACCGTCACTGGCGCTCGCAGCCTGTGGCTGGGTTGCGCGCCAGTGCCGGTACAACGCATCTATTTCGCCAATCACAGCAGCCACGGCGACTTCGTGCTGGTGTGGGCGTCGCTGCCGCAGAACCTGCGCAAATTCACCCGCCCTGTGGCCGGCAGCGATTACTGGAATAAAAGCGCGCTGCGCCGCTACATCATCAACCGTGTGTTCAATGGCGTGCTGATCGATCGCGAGCGCAAGGAGCCTGTGGATAACCCGCTGCAGCCGATGCTCGCCGCCCTCGAAGGCGGCGACTCGCTGATTATCTTTCCCGAAGGTACGCGCAATCTGGAGGACGGCTTGCTGCCGTTCAAAAGCGGCCTGTATCACTTGGCAAACAGTTACCCACAGGCCGAGCTGATCCCGGTGTGGATAGCCAATCTCAACCGCGTCATGCCCAAGGGCCGTGTCCTGCCATTGCCATTGTTATGCACAACCAGCTTCGGCGCTCCACTGCACTTGGAAGAAGGCGAAGACAAAACCGCGTTCCTTGCCCGCACACGCGACGCCCTGCTCGCCCTCGCCCCGGAGCATTCCTGAGATGGATAGCCAAACCCTGATGTTATTCGGCGGGATCGGCGCGATCCTGGTCACCGCCTCGCTGATCGGCCTGATCCTCAAGCTGCGCACCCGTGGCAACCCCAATGCGGTGATCGACAACCTCAATGCGCGCATCAACGCCTGGTGGGTGATGGTGGTCGTGATCGGTATTGCCTTCTGGCTCGGTACCGGCGCGGTGATCCTGCTGTTCTACGCGGTGTCGTTCTACGCCCTGCGCGAATTCCTCACCCTCACGCCGACCCGGCGCAGCGACTACCCGGCGCTGGTAGCGGCGTTCTACCTGGCGCTGCCGCTGCAATACGTGCTGATCTATGCCGATTGGTACGGGCTGTTCTCGATCTTCATCCCGGTCTACGTGTTCCTGCTGCTGCCGATCCTCGCCTCCCTGGGCGGCGACAGTACCCACTTTCTGGAGCGCGCATCGAAGGTGCAATGGGGCCTGATGATCGCGGTGTTCTGCGTGTCGTTCGTCCCGGCGCTGCTGACGCTGGACATCCCCGGTTATGAAGGCCGCAACCTGCTGCTGATCGCCTACCTGGTGATCGTGGTGCAACTGTCCGACGTGCTGCAGTACGTGTGCGGCAAGTTGTTCGGCAAACACAAGATCGCGCCCAACCTCTCGCCGTCGAAAACCGTGGAAGGCTTTGTCGGCGGCATCCTGCTGTCATCCCTGATCGGTGCGGCGCTGTGGTGGACCACGCCGTTCAACCCGTGGCAGTCATTCCTGATCGCGCTGTTGATCAACTTGCTGGGCTTTGCCGGCGGGATTGTGATGTCGGCGATCAAGCGTGACCGCGGCGTGAAGGATTGGGGCCATATGATCGAGGGGCACGGCGGCATGCTGGATAGGCTGGACTCGGTATGCTTTGCGGCGCCGATCTTCTTCCACCTCGTGCGCTACTGGTGGACCTGAGCCTTCCCCTTTCTCAAAACCAATGAAGATCAAACTGTGGGAGGGGGCTTGCCCCCGATGGCGGTGTGACAGTAACTGCCCATGCTGGCTGATACACCGCAATCGGGGGCAAGCCCCCTCCCACCTTGGTTTAAGGTGCTTTCGGGGTTTAAGCAAAGTCTGAAACTGGTGCTCCAACCTTCGGCGTCCCTTTCTTTCGCAGGACATTTCCGAGAGAATCCCGACAGCTTGCGCCCTACGTTTTCGGTGCTCAGTCTGCGTTCGTCACTGCCAATTCAGTGACCGGGTTTAGCAGCTCGAACGTTAACATTGGGCGCACAAGCGCCATCACAAGCATGGCGTTTTTTTCTGCCAACGCTTTCTGGTGGCTGTGCGCAGGGCACCTTCGGGTGCGTCGGATTCCCAATGTTCCGGCCTGCTAACCTGCGTACAGCTGCCACCCATGGTTTAGCAGCGATGTCTGGCAGCTCCAATTAATTACATTGGAGTTACCGTAATGAGTAAAGTAAGGCCTGATCCACCGCATCCGTTTTCTATCACCCATCCCGAACTCAGCTTCGAGGATGCCTTGGCCTACGCCTCCGATCTGCTTCACTGCGCTGAGCAGTTACTCGATTGCCGGCAGGCAGCCAGTTATCTGGTTGAAATGGCCAAGGTGATGGTAGACCGCTCGCTGGACTGCATTGCTTCAGCAGACGTGGGCGCATAGCGTCGTAGGGGCGCGCTTGCTGGCGAGGGACGTAACGCGCAGAGATTGATGCCAGGTGGCGTTCTCAGGTTTTTCGCGAGCAAGCTCGCTCCTACAGTAAATGCGGTGCAGCCTAGCCCTGAACTACGGGCTCTTTTAAGCAATGATCTCGACGTAGCTCGATTCCCCGCCTCCTGTCGCACCCGATAGCCAGCCCCAAACAAAACTCAACGTGGTGCGCCCGGCGTGATCCACGCCTACCGTGCCACGTGACCAGCCAGCAAGCAGTTCCCCTTCCAGGGTCAGGCACTGAAATAGCAGCTCGATGGTATCTGTACCGGTCACCCGCCCGACTTGAGTGCCCAGGCGAATCCGGCCCCCTAGGTAAGTGCTCGAAATCGCGTCATCTTCGACCAGATAGTGAAACACGGTGCCGTTGCCGGACAGCCCGTGGGCGTTGCTGGCGACCACAAACCTACGATTGTGCAGACGTGCGTAGACAGTAGGATTTTGCATCAGCCGACCTCCTTGATTGAGCGAATCCAAAACGTAAAAAGGGGCTGTCGAAACAGCCCCTTTTGGGTACGCCAGTCAGGCTTACTCCACCGTCACCGACTTCGCCAGGTTGCGCGGTTGGTCAACGTCGGTGCCCTTGAGTACGGCGACGTAGTACGACAGCAACTGCAGCGGGATGGTGTAGAGGATCGGCGACAGGGTGTCATGGATATGCGGCATGTTGATCACGTGAGTGCCTTCACCGTTGGTCATGCCGGCCTTTTCGTCGGCGAACACGATCAGTTGGCCGCCACGGGCGCGCACTTCCTGCAGGTTGGACTTGAGCTTTTCCAGCAGCTCATTGTTCGGCGCCACGGTGACCACGGGCATGTCGTCATCCACCAGGGCCAGTGGGCCGTGTTTCAGTTCGCCGGCCGGGTAGGCTTCGGCGTGGATGTACGAGATTTCCTTGAGTTTCAGCGAACCTTCCATCGCGACCGGGTACTGCGCGCCACGGCCGAGGAACAGGGTGTGGTTCTTGTCGGCAAACAGTTCGGCGACTTTTTCCACGGTGCCGTCCATGGCCAGGGCTTCGCCCAGGCGGGTCGGCAGGCGGCGCAGTTCTTCCACCAGGGTGGCCTCAACGCCTTCGGCGAGGGTGCCGCGCACTTGGCCGAGGGACAAGGTCAGCAGCAACAGGCCGACCAGTTGGGTGGTGAAGGCTTTGGTCGAGGCGACGCCAATTTCGCGACCGGCCTGAGTCAGCAGGGTCAGGTCGGATTCGCGCACCAGTGAGCTGATGCTGACATTGCAGATCGCCAGGCTGCCGAGGAAGCCCAGCTCCTTGGCGTTGCGCAGGGCGGCCAGGGTGTCGGCGGTTTCGCCGGACTGGGAGATGGTCACGAACAGGGTGTCGGGCTGCACCACCACTTTGCGGTAGCGGAACTCGCTGGCAACTTCGACCTGGCACGGGATGCCGGCCAGTTCTTCCAGCCAGTAACGCGCAACCATGCCGGCGTGGTAGCTGGTGCCGCAGGCGACGATTTGCACGTTGCGCACTTTGGCGAACAGCTCGGCGGCTTGTGGGCCGAAGGCGTTGACCAGCACCTGGTTCTGGCTCAGGCGACCTTCGAGGGTGCGCTGCACCACGGAAGGCTGCTCGTGGATTTCCTTGAGCATGAAGTGGCGGAACTCGCCCTTGTCGGCGGCTTCGGCACCGTCACGGTATTGCACGGCTTCGCGCTCGACGGACTGACCGTTGACGTCCCAGATCTGCACGCTTTCACGGCGGATGTCGGCGATATCGCCTTCTTCCAGGTACATGAAGCGGTCGGTCACTTGGCGCAGGGCGAGTTGGTCGGAGGCGAGGAAGTTCTCGCCCAGGCCCAGGCCGATCACCAGTGGGCTGCCACTGCGCGCGGCAACCAGGCGGTCAGGCTGGCTGGCGCTGATCACGGCCAGGCCGTAGGCGCCGTGCAGTTCCTTGACCGTGGCCTTGAGGGCGGTGGTCAGGTCGCTGTGGTCCTTGAGCTTGTGGTTGAGCAGGTGGGCGATGACTTCGGTGTCGGTGTCCGAGGTGAACACGTAGCCGAGGCCCTTGAGTTGTTCGCGCAGCACTTCGTGGTTTTCGATGATGCCGTTGTGCACCACGGCCAGGTCGCCCGAAAAGTGCGGGTGAGCGTTACGCTCGCAAGGTGCGCCGTGAGTCGCCCAGCGGGTGTGGGCAATACCCAGGCGGCCTACCAGTGGCTCGCCGGCCAGGGCCTGGTCCAACTCGCTGACTTTGCCCGGACGACGCATACGCTCCAGCTTGCCGGCGTTGGTGAAGACCGCGACACCGGCGCTGTCATAGCCACGGTATTCCAGGCGCTTGAGGCCTTCGATCAGGATGGCCGTTACGTTACGTTCGGCGACTGCGCCAACAATTCCACACATGGTATTTCTCCTAGATGACTGCCGCGCATATCAGCGTAATGCCGCGGGCTTGGATCTGGTCGCGGGCCTCGAGCGGCAGGCGATCATCGGTGATAAGGGTATGGACACTGCTCCAGGGCAGTTCCAGGTTGGGAATCTTGCGGCCGATCTTGTCGGATTCGACCATCACCACGACTTCACGGGCGACCTCGGCCATGACGCGGCTCAGGCCCAACAATTCGTTGAAGGTGGTGGTACCGCGCTGCAAATCGATACCGTCGGCACCGATGAACAGTTGATCAAAATCGTAGGAACGCAAAACCTGCTCGGCGACCTGACCCTGGAACGAATCCGAATGCGGATCCCAGGTACCGCCGGTCATCAGCAGCACCGGTTCATGCTCCAGCTCGCTCAAGGCGCGGGCCACGTTCAGGGAATTGGTCATGACCACCAGGCCGGGTTGATGGCCCAGTTCGGGAATCATCGCGGCGGTGGTGCTGCCGCTGTCGATGATGATGCGCGCGTGTTCACGCAAGCGCACCACGGCGGCGCGGGCAATCGCACGCTTGTAGGCCGACACCGGCTGGGCCGCGTCGCCCACCAGTTCCTGAGGCATGGTGATTGCACCACCGTAGCGGCGCAGGAGCAGGCCATTACTTTCGAGGGCGGCCAAATCCTTGCGGATGGTCACTTCCGACGTTTCGAAACGCTTGGCCAATTCGTCCACACTCACTTCGCCCTGTTCATTGAGCAAGGTCAGGATGTTGTGGCGACGTTGGGGGGTGTTTCGTTTCGACATGGCAGTGATAAGTTTCGTTTCGAAAGATAACGAAGGCAATCAAAACCTATTGGCGAAAGATCGTCAAGCGGTGGCGATCACTATTTTTGAAATAACACAGGCCAATGTGGGAGGGGGCTTGCTTCCCGATGGCGGTGTATCAGTCAGTCTATGTCCTGGCCGATGCACCGCTATCGGGGGCAAGCCCCCTCCCACATTGGAATTTTGTTGCTTGTCAGACTGGGGTACTCAGGTTTTTTTGATTTTGACCGGGCGTATCCAGCCGTCGATGTTGCGCTGGCGCGCACGCGCTACGGCCAGTTGCGACTTATCCACATCCTGGTTGATGGTTGAGCCCGCTGCGGTGTTGGAACCATCACCGATGGTCACAGGAGCCACCAGCGAATTGTTGGAGCCGATGAATACGTCTTCGCCAATCGTCGTCTGGTACTTGTTGGCGCCGTCGTAGTTGCAGGTGATGGTGCCGGCACCGATATTGGTGCGGGCGCCAATGACAGCATCGCCCAGGTAAGTCAGGTGACCGACCTTGGCACCTTCACCGAGGTGGGCGTTTTTCAGTTCGACAAAGTTACCCACATGGGCCTTGGCCCCCAGCTCGCTACCCGGACGCAACCGCGCAAACGGCCCGGCATCGCTGCCCTCGCCCATCACCGCACCGTCGATATGGCTGTTGGCCTTGACCACCACGCCTTTGCGCAAGGTGCTGTCTTTGATCACGCAGTTCGGACCAATCACCACGTCGTCTTCAATGATCACGCGGCCCTCGAGGATCACGTTGATATCGATCAACACGTCGCGGCCGACCGTCACTTCACCCCGTACATCGAAACGCGCCGGGTCACGCAGGGTGACGCCCTGGGCCATCAGGCGGCGGCCTTCGCGCATCTGGTAGTGGCGCTCCAGCTCCGCCAGCTGCTTGCGGTCGTTGGCGCCCTGCACTTCCATCGGGTCGTGGGGCTGTTCGGTGGCGACCACCAGGCCGTCACTGACCGCCATCTCGATGACGTCAGTGAGGTAGTACTCACCTTGCGCGTTGTTGTTGGACAGACGGCTCATCCAGTCGCCCAGCTTGTCAGCCGGCACGGCGAGAATGCCGGTATTGCCTTCGGTAATGGCGCGCTGGGCTTCGCTGGCGTCCTTGTGCTCGACGATCGCGGCGACCTTACCGTCGGCATTGCGCACAATACGTCCGTAGCCGGTGGGATCGTCCAGCTCAACGGTGAGCAGGCCCATCTGGCCTGGCACCACGTGCTTGAGCAGGCGTTGCAGGGTTTCCACTTCGATCAGCGGCACGTCACCGTATAGAATCAGCACGGTATCAGCGGTAATGAACGGCACGGCCTGCGCAGTGGCGTGGCCAGTGCCCAATTGCTTGTCCTGCAATACGAAATTCAAGTCGTCTGCGGCCAGACGCTCACGTACCACATCGGCACCGTGCCCGATGACCACGTGAATGCGTTGCGGGGCCAACTGCCGGGCGCTGTGGATAACATGACCGAGCATGGAATTGCCTGCGACCGGGTGCAGCACCTTGGGCAGGGCTGAGCGCATGCGGGTGCCCTGGCCTGCGGCGAGAATTACGATTTCAAGAGACATGAATGGCTACCAATCCTGGGCGGTCCGGCTTCAGACCAGAGAAGTGTTTTGCAAAAAAGAAAAAGGGTAGCCGAGGCTACCCTTTTTAATCAATCACGCGTGAAGCGTAACGGCAAAGCCGCTTACTTCTTGCGGATCTGCTGGAGCGTACGCAGCTGCGCTGCAGCTTCGGCCAGACGGACTGCAGCAGCGCTGTAGTCGAAGTCTGCGCCTTTTTCGTTCAGCGCCTTCTCGGCAGCCTTGACGGCTTCCTGAGCGGAGGCTTCATCCAGGTCGCCAGCACGTTGCACAGTATCGGCAAGTACCTTGACCATGTTCGGCTGAACCTCGAGGAAACCACCGGAGATGTAAAACACCTCACGTTCCCCGCCTTGCTTGGTCAGAGTGATCGGACCTGGCTTCAAACTGGTGATCAACGGCGCGTGGCCCATGGCAATACCCAGGTCACCGAGTTCGCCGTGTGCAATCACCATTTCTACCAGACCGGAGAAGATTTCCCCTTCCGCGCTGACGATATCGCAATGGACTGTCATAGCCATCTGATTGCCTCAACCTGATGAGCGCCCGTTTCCGGGCGCCAGGATTACAGTTTCTTGGCTTTCTCGATCGCTTCTTCGATGCCGCCAACCATGTAGAACGCTTGTTCTGGCAGGTGGTCGTAGTCACCGTTGAGGATGCCTTTGAAGCCAGCAATGGTGTCTTTCAGGGAAACGTATTTACCCGAGGCACCGGTGAAGACTTCAGCCACGAAGAACGGCTGCGACAAGAAGCGCTGGATCTTACGAGCACGGTTTACCAACTGCTTGTCGGCTTCCGACAGCTCGTCCATACCCAGGATCGCAATGATGTCCTTCAGTTCCTTGTAACGCTGCAGCACGTACTGAACGCCGCGAGCGGTGTCGTAGTGCTCCTGGCCGATCACGTTCGGGTCCAGCTGGCGCGACGTCGAGTCGAGTGGATCGACCGCTGGGTAGATACCCAGGGAAGCGATGTCACGGGACAGAACGACGGTGGCGTCCAAGTGGGCGAAGGTGGTGGCTGGCGACGGGTCGGTCAAGTCATCCGCAGGTACGTATACCGCCTGGATCGAGGTGATCGAACCTTCCTTGGTCGAAGTGATACGTTCTTGCAGAACGCCCATCTCTTCAGCCAGGGTCGGCTGGTAACCTACTGCCGAAGGCATACGGCCCAGCAGTGCGGATACTTCAGTACCGGCCAGGGTGTAACGGTAGATGTTGTCGACGAACAGCAGAACGTCGTTACCTTCGTCACGGAACTTCTCGGCCATGGTCAGGCCGGTCAGTGCTACGCGCAGACGGTTTCCCGGCGGCTCGTTCATCTGACCGTAAACCAGTGCCACTTTGTCCAGAACGTTGGAGTCCTTCATCTCGTGGTAGAAGTCGTTACCCTCACGGGTACGCTCACCCACACCGGCGAACACGGAATAACCGCTGTGCTCGATGGCGATGTTACGGATCAGTTCCATCATGTTTACGGTCTTGCCTACACCGGCACCACCGAACAGACCGACTTTACCGCCCTTGGCGAACGGGCAAACCAGGTCGATAACCTTGATGCCGGTTTCCAGCAGGTCGTTGCCGCCTGCTTGTTCGGCGAACGAAGGTGCTGCGCGGTGAATGCCCCAGCGCTCTTCGGTGTCGATCGGGCCAGCTTCGTCGATCGGGTTGCCCAGTACGTCCATGATCCGGCCCAGGGTCGCTTTACCGACCGGTACGGAGATGGCTGCGCCAGAGTCGATAACGTCCAGACCGCGCTTCAAGCCTTCGGTGGAACCCATCGCAATGGTACGAACTACGCCGTCGCCCAGCTGCTGCTGAACTTCCAGAGTAGTGTCCGCGCCTTGTACTTTCAGCGCGTTGTAGATGCTCGGTACGCTGTCGCGTGGGAATTCCACGTCGATAACGGCGCCGATGATTTGAACGATACGTCCGCTACTCATAGCTGGATCCTCTGAATATTTGAACCGTTAAACCGCGGCAGCGCCGCCGACGATTTCCGAGATCTCTTGGGTGATCGCAGCCTGACGCGCCTTGTTGTAGATCAGCTGCAAATCGCTGATCAGATCACCGGCGTTATCGGTAGCGTTTTTCATCGCGATCATCCGCGCCGCTTGTTCAGCTGCGTTGTTCTCGACCACCGCCTGGTACACCTGCGACTCCACGTAGCGCACCATCAAGCCGTCAAGCAGCTCTTTGGCGTCTGGTTCGTAGAGGTAGTCCCAGTGGTGCTTGAGTTCCTGATCCGGAGTTGCCACCAGTGGAATCAATTGCTCCACGGTTGGCTGCTGGGTCATGGTGTTGATGAACTTGTTGGATACCACGGACAGGCGGTCAATCCGGCCTTCCAGATACGCATCCAGCATCACCTTCACACTGCCGATCAAATCATTGATCGACGGCTCTTCACCCAGGTGGCTGATAGCTGCAACGACGTTACCGCCGAAGTTACGGAAAAAGGCCGCACCCTTGCTACCCACAACACACAGATCGATCTCGACGCCGTTTTCGCGGTTTACCGCCATGTCCTTGACCAGGGCCTTGAACAGGTTGGTATTCAGGCCACCGCACAAACCACGGTCACTGCTCACTACCACATAACCCACACGCTTGACGGCGCGCTCGATCATGAACGGGTGGCGGTATTCCGGGTTGGCGTTGGCCAGATGCCCAATTACCTGGCGGATACGCTCCGCATAAGGACGGCTAGCAGCCATGCGCATTTGTGCCTTGCGCATTTTGCTGACCGCCACTTTTTCCATGGCGCTGGTAATCTTTTGCGTGCTTTTGATGCTCGCAATCTTACTGCGAATCTCTTTTGCGCCTGCCATGTAACACCTATCAGGTTAGCAAGCGGGAGCCTTGCGGCTCCCGCTGCGGCTTACCAGGTTTGGGTGGCCTTGAACTTCTCGATACCGGCTTTCATGCCAGCGTCGATATCGTCATTGAAGTCACCCTTCACGTTGATCTTCGCCATCAATTCGGCGTGATCGCGGTTGAAGTAAGCAATCAGCGCTTGTTCAAAGCTGCCGACCTTGGTGATTTCAACGTCGGTCAGGAACCCACGCTCAGCGGCATACAGCGACAACGCCATGTCAGCGATCGACATTGGGGCGTATTGCTTCTGCTTCATCAGCTCGGTAACGCGCTGACCATGCTCAAGTTGCTTACGGGTCGCTTCGTCCAGGTCAGAAGCGAACTGGGCGAATGCCGCCAGTTCACGGTACTGAGCCAGAGCGGTACGGATACCACCGGAGAGCTTCTTGATGATCTTGGTCTGAGCGGCACCACCCACACGGGATACCGAAACACCGGCGTTCACTGCAGGGCGGATGCCTGAGTTGAACATGGCCGACTCCAGGAAGATCTGACCGTCGGTGATGGAAATCACGTTGGTCGGAACGAACGCGGAAACGTCGCCAGCCTGGGTTTCGATGATCGGCAATGCGGTCAGGGAACCGGTTTTGCCGGTCACTGCGCCGTTGGTGAACTTCTCTACGTACTCTTCCGAAACGCGGGATGCGCGCTCCAGCAGACGGGAGTGGAGATAGAACACGTCGCCTGGGTAGGCTTCACGGCCTGGTGGACGGCGCAGCAGCAGGGAAATCTGGCGGTAAGCCACTGCTTGCTTGGACAGATCGTCATAAACGATCAGCGCGTCTTCACCGCGGTCGCGGAAGAATTCACCCATGGTGCAACCGGAGTACGGTGCCAGGAATTGCAGCGCAGGAGATTCCGAAGCACTGGCAGCCACAATGATCGTGTTGGCCAGGGCGCCGTTTTCTTCCAGCTTGCGAACCACGTTGGCGATGGTCGATTGCTTCTGACCAATGGCTACGTAGACGCAGAAAATGCCGCTGTTCTTCTGGTTGATGATCGCGTCGATGGCCAGAGCGGTTTTACCGATCTGACGGTCACCGATGATCAGCTCACGCTGGCCACGGCCGACTGGGATCATCGCATCGACAGCCTTGTAGCCAGTCTGTACAGGCTGGTCTACCGACTTACGCCAGATCACGCCTGGAGCAACTTTCTCGACCGCGTCGGTCTCGGTGTTGCCCAGTGGACCTTTACCGTCAACAGGGTTACCCAGTGCGTCGACTACGCGACCCAGCAGTTCCTTACCAACCGGAACTTCCAGGATGCGGCCTGTGCACTTGGCGCTCATGCCTTCGGCCAGACTGGTGTATGCGCCCAATACAACGGCACCTACGGAGTCTTGCTCCAGGTTGAGGGCCATACCGTAGACGCCGCCCGGAAACTCGATCATCTCGCCGTACATAACGTCGGCCAGACCGTGAATCCGCACGATGCCGTCAGATACGCTGACGACAGTGCCTTCGTTACGGGCTTGGGAGGTCACATCGAGCTTGTCGATGCGGCCCTTGATAATTTCACTTATTTCGGAAGGATTGAGTTGCTGCATTGCTCTGCTGCCCCTTCAAACTCAAGATTTCAATGCTTCGGCAAGTTTCGCGATTTTTCCGCGAATCGAGCCATCGATAACCAGGTCGCCGGCACGGATAACGACACCACCAATCAGGGATGCGTCCTCCGAAGCTTGCAGGCGCACTTCCCGATTGAGTCGTGCACTGAGAACCTTGGCGAGTTTGTCTTGCTGTTCTTGGTTCAATGCAAAAGCACTGGTCACTTCAACGTCTACCGATTTCTCTGCTTCGGCCTTGTACAGGTCGAACAGAGCGGCAATCTCCGGCAACAGCGGGAGACGGTCGTTTTCGGCAATGACGTGAATGAAGTTCTGCACTTTCACATCAAACTTGTCGCCGCACACTTCAATAAAAGTGGCGGCCTTGTCTGCGCTCGTCAGGCGCGGGGCCTTGAGCACGCGCTGCATGGTGTCGTCTTGCGACACTGCTGCAGCCAGGCCGAGCATGGCTGACCAAGAGGCCAGTTGCTGGTGGGCCTGGGCGTGCTCGAAGGCTGCCTTAGCGTAAGGTCGGGCCAACGTGGTCAGTTCTGCCATGATCGCCCTCGCTTAAATTTCAGCAGCCAGTTTGTTAACCAGCTCCGCGTGCGCGTTTTGATCGATTGTGGCACCGAGGATCTTCTCGGCACCGCCGACCGCCAGAGCACCCAGTTGGGCACGCAGCGCGTCTTTGACACCGTTCAGTTCCTGTTCGATCTCGGCATGAGCCGAAGCCTTCACACGGTCAGCTTCGACGCGGGCTTTTTCAAC
The DNA here is from genome assembly GCF_900004865.1 of Pseudomonas sp. 37 R 15. Classification (NCBI taxonomy): domain Bacteria; kingdom Pseudomonadati; phylum Pseudomonadota; class Gammaproteobacteria; order Pseudomonadales; family Pseudomonadaceae; genus Pseudomonas; species Pseudomonas sp. 37 R 15. Next base: position 193,312 of record NZ_CVTV01000061.1, read on the forward strand.
AGCCTCTTCGACGATCTGGTTACCGCGTTTCTTGGCTTGCTCAATGATCTCGGCTGCCTGTGCTTTAGCTTCGCGCAGTTGCTGACCCACTTTCTCGTGGGCCAACTCCAGGTCGCGAGCTGCACGGCTGGCAGCGTCCAAACCATCCGCGATCTTCTTCTGACGTTCGTGCAAAGCCGCGATGACCGGAGGCCACACGAACTTCATGCAAAACACTACAAAAATGAAGAACGCAACGGATTGGCCAATCAGGGTTGCATTAATGTTCACGCCAACACCTCGCTCATTCGTTGTCCATCACCCCAATCACTCGAAAAGTCGAGTGATTAGCCAGCGAGTTGACCAACGAAGGGGTTCGCGAAGGTGAAGAACAGTGCGATACCAACGCCGATCATGGTCACGGCGTCGAGCAGGCCGGCAACGATGAACATTTTAACTTGCAGCATTGGCACCATTTCTGGCTGACGCGCTGCGCCTTCCAGGAATTTGCCGCCCAGCAGGCCGAAACCAATGGCAGTACCCAGGGCGCCCAGGCCGATCAACAGTGCAACAGCGATAGCGGTTAGACCAACTACAGTTTCCATCTTTCCTCCCGACTTTTACGTCGTATGGTTTAGGTTTTTTAGATTTTAAAGCGGTAAAACAAATCGTTTCATAGCCCTGGAGGGCCACCTTCCCGTTTGACCGGGAAGGACATCAGACTAGTCGAGACTGGTCTTAATGGTTCTCTTCGTGCGCCATCGACAGGTAGACGATGGTCAGCATCATGAAGATGAAGGCCTGCAGGGTGATGATCAGGATGTGGAACACAGCCCACGCCCACTGCAGAACGATGCCCAGGCCGCTAAGCCAGAGCAGACCGCTGCCGAACATCACAGCGATCAGAATGAACACCAGCTCGCCGGCATACATGTTGCCGAACAGTCGCAAGGCCAGGGAAATCGGCTTGGCGACCAGGGTCACGAATTCCAGCAGGAAGTTCACCGGGATCAGCAGGGCTTGAACGAAAATGTTCTTGCTGCCGAACGGGTGCAGGGTCAGTTCGCCGATGAAACCGCCGATGCCCTTGACCTTGATGCTGTAGAAAATGATCAACGCGAACACCGACAGGGCCATGCCCAGGGTCGCGTTCGGGTCAGTGGTCGATACGGCACGGAATGGAATGTGCGCATCGCCGGAGATCAGGATGGCCAACTGAGGAATCCAGTCCACCGGGATCAGGTCGACGGCGTTCATCAGGAACACCCAGACGAAGATGGTCAGTGCCAGCGGTGCAATCACCGGGCTGCGGCCATGGAAGCTGTCTTTCACGCTGCCATCGACGAATTCGACCAATACTTCAACGAAGTTCTGCAAAGCACCTGGCTGACCGGAAGTCGCCTTTTTTGCCGCCATGCGGAAAATCAGGACGAAGATCAGACCCAATGCGACCGACCAGCCCAGAGTATCCAGGTGGAAGGCCCAGAAACCCATTTCCTTGGCTTCTGCTGCGGTGTGGGCAAAGCCCCAGCCGCCGTTGGGAAGCTGACCGAAGGTCAGGTTCTGCAAGTGGTGCTGGATATAGCCCGAAGCGGTTGTTTCTGCCATGGTTGCCTCAAACGCCCTAAGGTTTCGAAAGTCTTGTTTTCATTAGCAGGGGAGCGAACCAGCTGACCAATTGGGTCAACACGAAGACGCCGAATACAGCCAGCGGCGCCAATGGCTTCACACCTGCAAAGGTCAGTGCGAACAGCACTGCCGTCAAAATCAGTTTCCCCGCCTCGCCGGCATAAAAAGACCGGACGATGGCCTGGGCTGCTCGGGCGCCGGAAAACCGAAAGGCCCTGTGAGCAAAATACATATTGGGCAGCAAGGCTATCAGGCCTCCGCAGAGCCCTGAATATCCGGCTACGACGCCATGCCAGTACCAAAGCGCCAATGCAGCGATCAGCAAAACGACAAGTTGCGCCAATAAAACCGGAAAAACAGCCAAGCGATGGAACGGCAACGTGTTTGGCGTGCGGGTTTCCATCACGCTTGCTCCTCAATGGTCGGCTGCCGGAAATCAATAACTTGGCATACTTTGTGCCGACAAAATGCGCGCAGAGTATAGGGGCGGTTCAGCCCCTATTCAACTGCCGGGTAGTGATTTCCGATCACGCGCTACATGAGCAAATGTTTCTGCGAATGTTTCAACGGATGTGGGAAAGGACGCCTTGAAGCTCATCAAGGGAGTTATATCCGATAACCAATTGCCCTTTGCCTTTCTTGCCGTGGCGAATTTGCACCGCAGAGCCTAGGCGCTCGGCGAGGCGCTGCTCAAGGCGCGCGATATCCGGATCAGGTTTGACGGTTTCGACCGGTGCAGGTTTGCCACTCAACCATTGGCGAACCAAGGCTTCCGTCTGACGAACGGTGAGCCCGCGTGCGACAACGTGTCGCGCCCCTTCAACCTGTTGATTTTCCGGCAAACCGAGCAAAGCACGGGCGTGTCCCATTTCCAGGTCACCGTGCGACAACATGGTCTTGATGACTTCCGGCAGCGCGATCAAGCGCAGCAAGTTGGACACGGTGACGCGGGATTTGCCCACCGCCTCGGCCACTTGTTGCTGAGTCAGCTGGAATTCCTGCTGCAAACGCTGCAAGGCGATCGCTTCTTCGATCGGGTTGAGGTCTTCACGCTGGATGTTCTCGATCAACGCCATGGCGATGGCGGTTTCATCCGGCACATCGCGCACCATCGCCGGGATGGTTTCCTTGCCGGCCTGTTGGCTGGCGCGCCAGCGACGCTCACCGGCAATGATTTCAAAGCGGCCACTGCCAATCGGGCGCACCACGATCGGTTGCATCACGCCCTGGGCCTTGATCGAGTTGGCCAGCTCTTCCAGAGCCTGCGGGTCCATGTCGCGACGTGGCTGGTATTTACCGCGCTGGATCAGGTCCAGCGGCAAGTGCTGCAGCTCACGCTCGTCGGCCTGCACCGCTTGTTCTTCCAGCGAAGTGACGGTCGGACCACTCAGGAGTGCATCCAGTCCACGTCCGAGACCTCGTTTTTTGACGGCCATGGGGATTCCTTAAGTTGGCTGGGCTGCAGCGGTGCGTGAATTGCGACGTTGGCGACGCACCATCTCACCGGCCAGCGCCAGGTAGGCAATGGCGCCACGGGATGATTTGTCGTAGGCCAGCGCCGGCATGCCATAGCTTGGCGCCTCGGCCAGGCGAATGTTGCGTGGAATCACTGTGTCGTAGAGCTGGTCGCCGAAATGCTCCTTGAGCTGCGCCGAGACATCGTTCATCAGGCTCAGGCGCGGGTCATACATGGTCCGCAGCAGGCCTTCGACTTTCAGGTTCGGGTTGAGCAATTCGGCAATACGCTTGATGTTATCCACAAGGTCGCTCAAGCCTTCGAGTGCGAAATACTCGCACTGCATGGGGATAATCACCCCATCGGCGGCAACCAGAGCGTTGAGCGTGAGCATCGACAGCGACGGCGGGCAGTCGATCAGGATGTAGTCGTAATTCTCGCGGATAGGCGCCAGGGCGCTGCGCAGACGGCTTTCCTTCATCTGCATTTCCAGCAGTACCACTTCCGCCGCAGTCAGATCGCGGTTGGCCGGCAGCAATTGATAACCGCCGTGCTCGGAGTAGTGCATGGCCTGGCCCAGGTCACACTCGCCGATCAGCAAGTCGTAGACCGAGTTTTCCAGGCCGTGTTTATCCACACCGCTACCCATGGTGGCGTTGCCCTGTGGATCGAGATCGATCAACAGCACCCGGCGCTTGGTCGCGACCAGGGATGCTGCGAGGTTGATGCAGGTGGTGGTTTTACCCACGCCACCTTTCTGGTTCGCTATCGCGAATACCTTAGCCATTCTTGCTTGTGTTCCCAATCATGCCGTGCGGCGCAGTATCAGCAGATGGCGTTGGCCTTGGCAACCGGGTACGGCCAAGGCGTGTTCGCTATCGAGGTGGAAGTCTGCCGGCAATGCTAACAGCTCGTCGCTTGGATGGACGCCCTTCATTGCCAGCCAGCGGGTGTCGTGGTCGCCCAGGTGGCGAGTCCAGTTGCTGAAGTTCTCCATGCTGCTGAACGCCCGGGAAACAATTCCGTTGAAGGGCTGCTCAGGCGTAAAGGCTTCGACGCGACTGTGGACAACTTGCAGGTTGTCCAGCTTGAGTTCGAGTTTGACCTGGGTCAGGAAGCGGGTTTTTTTGCCGTTGCTGTCCAGACAGGTCACTTGCGACTCGGGAAACAGGATGGCCAGTGGAATGCCAGGCATGCCGCCGCCGCTGCCGACGTCCAACCAGCGACCGTTTTCGATAAATGGCATTACGCTCAAGCTGTCGAGCAGATGGCGCGACACCATTTCGTCCGGATCGCGCACTGCGGTCAGGTTGTAGGCCTTGTTCCATTTGATCAACAGGGCCAGGTAGCCCATCAGCAAAGCGTGCTGGGCTTCAGTCAGGTCGACGCCCAACTGGCGCGCACCTGTGGATAACTCTTCGGCGTGTTGCGTGGTGACCAACGAACTCAAGCGCTTTGCTCCAACTGACGGCCCGCGCCGCGTTTTTTCAAATGAATCATCAACAGCGAAATAGCTGCCGGAGTGACGCCAGGTATACGCGAAGCCTGCCCGAGGGTTTCCGGCCGAGTTATCCCCAGCTTGCTTTGGATTTCCTTCGACAGTCCGGAAATCCCTGTGTAATCGATATCCACAGGCAGCTTGGTGTTTTCACTGGCGCGCAGGCGAGCGATCTCGTCCTGCTGGCGATCAATGTAACCGGCGTATTTGGTCTTGATTTCCACCTGTTCCGCAACCTGTGGATCTTGCGCGCCGCCGCCGGTCACTTCGACCAGGCCAGCGTAATCAATCTCTGGACGGGACAGCAGGTTCAGCAAGTTGTACTCGTGGGTCAGCGGCGTGCCGAATTTTTCGGCGATCGCATCACCCTGTTCAGTGCCCGGACGAACCCAGGTGCTTTTCAGGCGCTGCTCTTCGAGCGTGATGCTCTCGCGTTTTTTGCAAAAGGCCGCCCAGCGCGCGTCATCGACCAGACCCAACTCGCGACCTTTTTCGGTCAAGCGCAGATCGGCGTTGTCTTCGCGCAGGATCAGGCGATATTCGGCCCTGGACGTGAACATCCGGTACGGTTCCTGGGTGCCCAGGGTAATCAGGTCGTCGACCAACACGCCGATATACGCTTCATCGCGACGCGGGCACCAGCTGTCTTTGCCCTGGGCACGCAGTGCAGCGTTGGTACCGGCCAGCAAACCCTGGGCGCCGGCTTCTTCGTAACCGGTGGTGCCGTTGATTTGCCCGGCGAAGAACAAACCGCCGATCACCTTGGTTTCCAGGCTGTATTTCAGGTCACGTGGATCGAAATAGTCGTACTCGATGGCGTAGCCAGGGCGGACGATATGGGCATTTTCCATCCCGCGAATCGATTGCACGATCTGGATTTGCACGTCGAACGGCAGGGAAGTGGAAATCCCGTTCGGGTACAGCTCGTGGGTCGTCAAGCCTTCGGGCTCGATAAAGACCTGGTGGCTTTCCTTGTCGGCAAAGCGATGGATCTTGTCTTCAATCGAGGGGCAATAACGCGGGCCGATACCTTCGATCACCCCGGAATACATCGGCGAACGGTCGAGGTTCGCGGCAATGATTTCGTGGGTACGGGCGTTGGTATGGGTGATCCAGCAGCTTACCTGTCTGGGGTGCTGTTCCTTGGAACCCATGAACGACATGACCGGAATCGGGGTATCGCCGGCCTGTTCGGTCATCACCGAAAAATCTACAGAACGTCCGTCGATACGCGGCGGAGTCCCGGTTTTCAAGCGGCCCACACGCAGCGGCAATTCACGCAGACGGTGTGCCAGGGCAATCGACGGCGGATCACCGGCGCGACCACCGGAATAATTCTGCATGCCGATGTGGATAAGTCCGCCAAGGAAGGTCCCGGTAGTCAACACCACGGATTCTGCAAAGAAGCGCAGACCCATTTGCGTGACAACGCCGCGTACCTGGTCCTGCTCGACGATCAGGTCGTCTGCGGCCTGTTGAAATATCCACAGGTTTGGCTGGTTTTCCAGGGTTTCACGTACGGCGGCCTTGTACAAAATACGGTCGGCTTGTGCACGAGTGGCCCGTACGGCCGGGCCTTTGCGGCTGTTGAGCACGCGAAATTGGATACCACCCTTGTCGGTGGCCATGGCCATCACGCCGCCAAGGGCATCGATTTCCTTGACCAGGTGGCTTTTGCCGATGCCACCAATGGCGGGGTTGCAACTCATGGCGCCGAGGGTTTCCACGTTATGCGTCAGCAACAGGGTTTTTACGCCCATGCGTGCTGACGCCAGTGCTGCCTCGGTACCGGCATGACCGCCGCCGATGACGATCACTTCAAAACGGGAAGGGAAATCCACCACGCACCTCGTGCCTGCTTATGTAGGTAATCAGGAATTGTTGGTTGAAAGAGTTTTGCAGCTTATGGCGGCAAGTATAGGGACTTCGCCCTTCCTAAAGAACCCTTTGCACAAAATTTAACCAGCTGTGGATGGATCGCGGACAATAGAAATTAAAAGAGAGAAATTTATTAAATCTTTGTTTTTATGTTTATTTCTACTGGGTACCTTTTCTGTGGATAGATTTATGCAGGCCTTTATCTACGTCGTGTACAGGGATTCAAAAGTCTGTGGTCATGTGCCAATGAGGGGCTTGGATAAGTGCTTTAAGCCTGTGGATTAAACAGGTGGTTATCCACAGACCGGTTTTTACTCAGGTTTCAAGCGTGGTTATCAACCGGGCACAAGGGCGGTTATTCACAGGGCTTAATCCACAGAAAAGGCTGATTCAATATCGGCCAGCCCATGGATTCAGCGCAGATTCGAGGTCAAGACGGCTATTGTGGGAAGACACGAGGGCAGTTAATAATAGCGATTATCATTAACCTACCTCGTCGCGCCTATGTCCCCTCCTTCACACACGACAGCTGTGCAGCGCATCTATGAGCAACACCATTCGTGGTTGCACGGGTGGCTCAAAGGCAAATTGCATAACGCCTGCGATGCGGCCGATGTGGCCCACGATACGTTCGTGCGTATCCTGGGTGGACGCGACGCCGTGCAGATCCTCGAGCCACGGGATTATCTGGCGACCATTGCAAGGGGCCTGGTGATTGATCGCTATCGCCGGCACGCCATTGAGCAGGCTTATAAGCAAAGCTTGGCCGAGCGTCCCGAAGCCACCGCCATCAGTGAAGAAGACAAGGCAATCATTATCGAAACCCTGGTGGCTGTGGATAAAGCACTGTGCAGCTTGGGCGAGCGTGCTCGACGGATTTTCATGCTGTCGCAGATCGAGGGTCTGACTTATCAACAGATCGCCGATCAACTGCGCGTGTCATTGACCACAGTGAAGAAGCACATGGTCCGCGCGTTGACCGAGTGTTCGCTGATCATGGCCAGCCTCTAATGCCCGCCCCTGATCGCAAGACATTCGAGGCGGCCGCCAGTTGGTATGTGCAGTTCCAGGCGCAATCTCCGACGCCGGCCGATCGACTGGCCTGGCAACAATGGCTCAATGGCGACCCTTCCCATCAGGCGGCGTGGAACCAGTTGGAGCAATTGCAGCGCAGCCTCGGCGCCCTGCCCCAGGACTTCACACGCCGCGCATTGACCAGCACGCAGAAACGCCGCCAGGTGCTCAAGTGGATGCTGGTACTGGGCGGCAGCGGGTATCTGGGCTGGAATGTTCAACAACACACGTCCGTGGGTAACGTATGGGCCGACTACCGCACGCCTGTGGGTAAACATCGAAGGATCGAACTGGCCGACGGCACTCAGGTTGATCTCAACACCAGCACAGCCATTGATGTGATGTTCGACTCGCGCCAACGCTTGATTCGCCTGCGTGAAGGTGAAGTACTTATCCACAGTGGCAAACGTGGCGCCAACACGCCCTTGTATGTGGAGACTCGCCACGGTCGGGTTCAGGCACTGGGTACTCGGTTTACTGTTCGCCAATTGCCGGATTTCACCCGGGTCGGTGTGCTGGAAGATCGGGTCAATTTGTCCCCAGGCGATCAACCCGACCACAACAAGACCCTCGGAGCTGGGGAAAGCGCTGATTTTGATCGACACACGATTAGCCTCACCCAGCGATATGGCGTGGCGCAAGCCGCCTGGGCGGACGGTCAGTTGATCGTGCTCGATGCCAGACTCGGCGATGTCATCGATGAGTTGGCGCGCTATCGACCGGGCATGCTGCACTGTGACCAGGCTTCGGCTCGACTGCGCGTTTCCGGCGCGTTCCGTCTGGACTCGACCGACGCGGTACTGGCCAACCTGCAAGCGACCCTGCCGATCCAGGTGAAGTACTTCACGCGCTACTGGGTGTCGGTCAGCCGAATCGGTTGATGAAAAAAATAACCTCAGGGGGTTATCTTTTTTTTATCACGCACGGCCCTTCAGGTAATCACGACGCTACCCTCAGGGCTTACCCATCTATGCGCCTTTCCATCCAGCTACGTCAGCGACTCTCCTGCCATGCCATCACCTACGGCCTGATGCTTGCCAGCATGGGCGGTACCTTGTTATCCACAGGGGTCATGGCCGCCAGCACCACCCAGCACTACGTTATCGCAGCCGGTCCTCTGGACAGTGCCTTGAGCCAGTTTGCCGCCAGGGCCAATGTGATCCTGTCCTTCTCGCCACAACAGACTTCACGGCTGACCACCTCCGGACTCAATGGTGATTATTCGGTGGATCAAGGTTTCGCCCTGCTGCTGCAGAATTCCGGGTTGCAAGCCGTCGTCCAGGCCCCCGGCAGCTATGGATTGCAAGCAGTCCCTACGGGCCAGCTCACGCTTGCACCCACCACCGTCAGTGCTTATCAACCGGATGGCTTCAATCAGGACATAGCAGGGGATGTGGGCTACAAGGCGCAGAATAGCCGGGTCGGCACCAAAACCAGTACGCCTCTGTCGCAGACACCCCGTTCGGTATCGGTGGTGACCGGGCAACGTATCAAGGATCAGAAATCGCAGACACTGACCGAAGTGCTGGGGTACGTCCCCGGCATCTTCGCGCCGCCTTTTGCCGCGGGCGACGGGCTGGCGGGCGATCTATTCTTTATTCGAGGCTTCAACGCCACGGACTACGGTTACGGCCTGCTGAGAGATGGACTGCGTGTGCAAGGCAATCGTTACGACACCACCAGCGAGCCGTATGGCCTGGAGCGGGTCGAAGTGTTTCGCGGTCCTTCTTCACTGCTCTACGGTGAAAATGCCCCGGGCGGCTTGGTCAACCTGGTGAGCAAACATCCGACCGCCAACCCGCGAGGCGAGGTGCAATTGGGCTATGGCTCGAACAACCGGCGCCAGCTGGGTGTGGATATCTCCGGCCCGCTCAATGACAGCGAGAATATTCTCGGCCGCTTAGTGATGCGGGGCCGCAAATCCGACACCCAGACCGACCATGTCCCGGATGATCGTGTTTACATCGCCCCTTCCCTGACCCTGAATTTCGACGACTACAACACCCTGACCCTCTTGGCCAACTACCAGAAGGATCACACCAACCTGGAACTCGGCCTGCCAGCTGCAGGCACTTTGCTTACTAATCCCAACGGTAAACTGTCCAAGCACACCATGCTCGGCGATCCGGATTGGAATACCTTTGAGCGCGAAGCCTGGAGCACCGGTTACGAGTTCAGCCACAGCTTCAACGACGACTGGCAGTTCCGCCAGAATTCCCGGTACATGCAGTCACGCATCAACCGCCATGAAACCTGGCCGAGCGCACTGAATAATCGGGGCTTCGGTACTCAGCTGAACATGACCGCCTACGACCGCTACAACAAATCCATGGTCTATTCCCTGGATAACCAGCTCGAGGGCAAATTCGATATCGGCGCACTGGAAAACACCGTGTTGTTCGGCGCCAGTTATGACCGCACGTCGTTCAACCAGGATTGGGACGCCGGTTTCGCCGGTACCATCAATGTGTATAACCCGGTGTACCTGCGCGATCCGCTCACGCCGATCGCGGTGCAGAACACCTTGCTCGAACAGCAGATGAAAGGCGCATACGCCCAGATCCAGAGCAAGTATGACCACTGGCTGTTCCTGCTCGGGGGCCGGCAGGACTGGGTCGACAGCGATTTTCGCGACAAGGTCAACAAGGCCAGCAACACCGGCAGTCAAGACCGCAAGTTCACCTATCAAGGTGGCGTGATGTACCAGTTCGATAACGGCCTCACGCCGTATGTCAGCTATTCCACGGCATTCGTTCCGGTTCAGCAGATTTCCAATGCTGGCTCCCCGTTGAAACCCATCACCAGCAGCCAATATGAAGCGGGTGTGAAGTACGAGCCGAGCGGCTGGGACACGGCGATGACGCTGTCGGTGTATGACTTGCGCAAACAGGACGACACTTACCTGGATGCCACCACCAACAGCTATAGGCAGGTGGGTGAGAGCCGCGCCAAGGGCGTGGAAGTTGAAGTCAACAGCAACCTTACGCCCAACCTGAATGTGACGGCGGCCTATACCTACACTGACGCGCGGATTACCAAGGATTCCGCCACTTCCCTGGTTGAAGGACGCCAGATGACCGGTGTTCCTCGCAATCAGGCTTCGGTATGGAGCAAATACCGCTTCCTGGAGGGTCAACTCAAGGGCCTGTCTGTGGGGGGAGGCGTGCGCTATTTCGACAGCACCTTTTCCTATACGGCGCCTACGCTGTACGGGAAGTTGGATGCAGGCAGTGTCACGTTGGTGGATGCCGTGGTGGGGTATCAGATCGACCCGCACTGGTCAGTGGATCTGAACGCCAAGAACCTGTTCGACAAGGAGTATGTGTCTGGTTGCAACGATGCGGGGCGCTGCTATTGGGGTGACAGCCGCACCCTGTTGGGCACGGTGTCCTACAACTGGTAAAACCTGGCTATTTGCCGATACAAAAGCTGGAAAAGATTCGGCCGAGCAGGTCATCCGAGCTGAATGCGCCGGTAATCTCACCTAACAGCTGCTGCGCCTGACGCAAATCCTCAGCCAGCAGCTCCCCGGCGCCCGCCAGGGTGAGCTGTGCCCGCCCGTGCTCCAACGCCGCGCTGGCATGGCGAAGCGCCTCCAGATGCCTGCGGCGTGCACTGAAGCTGCTTTCCGAGGTCTGCTCGTAGCCCATGCAGGCCTTGAGATGGTCACGTAGCAACTCCAGGCCCTCACCTGCCGATTTGGCACTCAGGCTGATAGTCACATGGCCATCCTCGCTGGTTTCCATCGCAATGGCTTCACCGGTCAGGTCGGCCTTGTTACGGATCAGGGTCACTTTGGCCGGGTCTGGCCGCTGCTCGAGGAATTCCGGCCACAACGCAAAAGGATCCACCGCCTCGGGGGCGGTGGCGTCCACCACCAACAACACACGATCGGCTTCGCCGATGGCTTTGAGCGCGCGTTCTACGCCAATCTTCTCCACCTGGTCGTCGGTGTCGCGCAACCCTGCCGTATCGACCACGTGCAACGGCATGCCATCGATGTGGATATGTTCGCGCAGGATGTCGCGGGTGGTACCGGCAATTTCGGTAACGATGGCCGCTTCGCGCCCCGCCAATGCATTAAGCAGGCTGGACTTGCCGGCATTGGGTCGCCCCGCGATCACCACGGTCATGCCGTCACGCAGCAACGCACCCTGCCCGGCTTCGCGCAACACTGTGGATAACTCATCGCGGACCTTGTCCAGCATCGCGAGGACATGGCCATCAGCCAGGAAATCAATTTCCTCTTCTGGAAAATCAATGGCCGCCTCGACATAGATACGCAGGCTGATCAACTGCTCGGTCAAGTTATGCACACGCAGGGAAAACGCCCCCTGCAACGAACGCAATGCGTTACGTGCAGCTTGTGCAGAACTGGCCTCGATCAGGTCGGCAATGGCTTCGGCCTGGGCCAGGTCGAGTTTGTCGTTGAGGAATGCGCGCTCGCTGAACTCACCCGGACGGGCCAGGCGGCAGCCCAATTGCAGGCAACGCTGCAGCAACATGTCCAGGACAACCGGACCACCATGGCCCTGCAGTTCCAGTACATCTTCACCCGTGAAGGAGTTTGGTCCCGGAAAGTAAAGAGCCAAGCCTTCGTCCAGCACACTTTCGTCCGCATCCAGAAACGGGCCGTAATGGGCGAACCGCGGCTTCAACTCCCGTCCACTGATCGCCTTGGCGGCCGCGCCGGCGAGCGGGCCGGAAATTCGAACGATACCGACGCCGCCGCGACCTTGAGCGGTCGCGACAGCAGCGATGGTTTCACGGGGAGCGCTCATCAGCAGGTTCCAGAATTAAAGTGTCGGAAAGCAAAACGCCCCACTAGGGGGCGTCTTGAGTGGTTATCCACAGAGTAAATTACGCCTCGGCTTTTTTGGTAGCCGCTTCGATTTTACGTGTGATGTACCACTGTTGGGAGATCGACAACACGTTGTTGACTACCCAGTACAGTACCAGGCCCGCTGGGAACCACAGGAAGAAGAAGGTGAAGATGATTGGCATCATTTTCATTACCTTGGCCTGCATCGGGTCCGGCGGCGTCGGGTTCAGACGCTGCTGGATAAACATGGTTGCGCCCATGATGATCGGCAGGATAAAGAACGGGTCCTTGATCGACAGGTCGGTTATCCACAGCATGAACGGTGCCTGGCGCATTTCCACGCTTTCCAGGAGTACCCAGTAAAGCGACAGGAATACCGGCATCTGTACCAGAATCGGCAAGCATCCACCCAGCGGGTTGATCTTCTCTTTCTTGTACAGCTCCATCATGGCCTGCGACATTTTCTGCCGGTCGTCACCATGTTGCTCTTTCAGCGCAGCCAGTTTCGGCGCCACGGCACGCATGCGCGCCATCGACTTGTAGCTGGCGGCCGACAGCGGGAAGAAGATCCCCTTGATCAGCATGGTCAGGAAGATGATCGACCAGCCCCAGTTACCGACGATGCTGTGGATATGTTGCAGCAGCCAGAAGATCGGCTGGGCAATGAACCACAGGAAGCCGTAATCCACAGTCAGTTCCAGGCCTGGGGACAACTCTTTCAGTACCGCCTGGCTTTTCGGGCCGGCATACAGGGTAGCGCTGGTTTCTGCCTTGGCGCCTGGTGCGACGGTCAATGCCGGGCCAGTAAAACCAATGATGTAGTTGCCCTGGCTGTCCTTGCGGGTTTGAACCAGGTTCGCTTCACCCTTGTTCGGGATCCACGCGGTCACGAAGTAGTGCTGCAGCCACGCTACCCAGCCACCTTGAACGGTTTCTTTCAGCGCGCCCTTGTCGATATCTTTCATCGATACTTTTTTGTAGGGCTCGTTACTTGTCCACAGGGCGGCGCCCAGGTAAGTCGCGGTGCCGGTGGCGGTGCTGGAAGAAGGGTCGGAGCTGGCGTCACGCTTGAGCTGGGCAAACAGGTTGCCGCTCCAGGCTTTGTCACTGGTGTTGTCGATCAGGTACGTGACCTTCAAATCGTACAAACCACGCGTGAAGCTGAAACGCTTGATGTAATTGACGCCGTCGAGGCTGAATTTCAGGTCGACGTTCAACTGGTTCTGGCCATCAGCCAGTTGATAGCTCTTCTGCTCGGTCGAATAAATCGGACGACCGGTAGCTCGCGCATCCGGACCATTGGTGCCGGTCAGGCCGCTTTGCGCCAGATAGGTGCGTTCACCGCCGTTATCGAACAGCTGGAACGGAACATCCGGGTGGTCTTGGCGACGTGGATAAAGCGGCAGCTTCAGCTGTGCGATATCACCGCCCTGCGGGTCGATCGCCAGGTCGAGCACATCCGTTTTAACGTGGATGAGGTCTTTGTTGGTGACCACTGGCGTTTCTAACGGGGCACTTGTCTCGCCATTCGCGCTGGGAACATCGGCACTCGCGGACGCATTGTTACCCAGCGGGGTGTCCGGGATAGCCGGCGCAGCCTGATTGGTAGCAACATTCTGAGTCGGCAGGGCAGCCTGACCATAATCCTGGTTCCATTTAAGGACCATGACATAGGACACGATTGCCAGGGCGACGATCAGGATTGTGCGTTTAATATCCATGATTACTCGGCCATCGAAGAAGAACGGGAGGTAGGGATAGGTGGAACCGGGTCATAACCACCGGGATTCCACGGATGACAGCGACCTAAACGACGAAAGGTCAGCCAGCCACCGCGCAGAAGACCATGATTTTCTATGGCCTCTAACGCGTAGCAGGAACAACTGGGGTAGAAACGACAGTGGCTGGCCATCAGAGGACTAATGGCATAGCGATAAAACTGGATCGGAACGATTGCCAGTTTACGCATCAAGGCTGTCTACCCCTACAGTTTCGGTGCTGACTGCTGGTGCTGGTTTGTGGGTACGCGCCAGACGTTTCCAGAGCTTGCCGAAATGCTGAATCAATTCGGGGTTTTCTACATCCCCCAAGCCTTTGCGCGCGACGATAACAATATCCCAACCAACCAGAGTGTCCTGGTGGAGGCGAAACGATTCGCGCATCAGACGCTTGAGGCGATTGCGCTCAACGGAGAGCTTTACGCTCTTCTTGCCGATCACCAACCCGAGACGGGGGTGATCAAGATCGTTGTTACGCGCAAGGAGCAGGAGATTTTTCCCCGGAACCTTGCCGGTGGGGGAGTCAAAGACTGCCTTGAAGTGCCGGGGGGTTAGCAGACGCTTTTCCCGACTGAAGTCCTGACTCACCACCAGTACCGGATTATCAAACTGCCAGACGCGCACGACCTTTGGCGCGGCGACGCGACAGGACAGCACGGCCGTTCTTGGTAGCCATGCGAGCACGGAAGCCGTGAGTACGGGCGCGTTTGATGGTGCTTGGTTGGAAAGTACGTTTCATGGCGTTGTTACCTGGTTCGTCCACAACGGGCCGGAATGGCCCCCGTTTTAAGAGACCGGCGATTCTAGAGAAAGCAAGCCTCTAGGTCAATTTCCAACCAGCTTTTCCTTCAATTAGATATCTGGAGGCCACCTCCCCCTTTCCATCCGCCTGGCTTCCACGAGGAGTGACTAGATATAAAAATAAAGAAGGAAGTTATTTAAAGCTTTTCTGTAAAGCTTATAAAAGCTAGAGAGGCGTTCTTCTGTGGATAACTACCTTGAGGCCATATTCAACGTGGTGTACAGAGAATGACAACACAGGGGAGAAACGGTGCTCTGCCTGTGCTGCACTGTCGGATAAGCTGTGGGTGGAATGGGTTGTTATCCACAGGCCAGTTACCCACAGACTTTTGCCCCTACTTGTGCAACGGGCTCAGGTACGGTTATCCACAGAGCTTATTCACAGACCGCCGGTCGCCTTTATTCCCGTTAAGGCGTTGATTTTGGGTGCCCTGTGAGCAACCTTCATGTGGATAAGTGGACGGCTGGCCGCTACAATGGCGGCTGTTTTTGCCTCACCGGCTTTCAACTTAGGGGATATCCGTGTCAGTGGAACTTTGGCAGCAGTGCGTGGAGCTTTTGCGCGATGAGCTGCCTGCCCAGCAATTCAACACCTGGATCCGTCCGCTACAGGTCGAAGCCGAAGGCGACGAGTTGCGTGTCTACGCGCCCAATCGTTTTGTTCTCGACTGGGTCAACGAGAAGTACCTGAGCCGCGTTCTCGAATTGCTCGACGAACATGGCAACGGCATCGCGCCCGTGCTTTCCTTATTAATAGGCAGCAAACGCAGCTCCGCACCTCGTGCTGCCCCGAATGCGCCATTGGCTGCGGCTGCATCGCAGTCCCAGGCGGCACCGGTAGCTGCAGCGCCTGCACCGGCGCCCGCCAAATCATCTACGCCTAAACATGCACCAGAGAACGAAGAGCCGTCCCGTGACAGCTTCGATCCCATGGCTGGAGCCAGCTCTCAACAAGCTCCCGTTCGTGCCGAACAGCGCACGGTGCAGGTCGAGGGCGCGCTCAAGCACACCAGCTACCTGAACCGCACCTTTACCTTCGAGAATTTTGTCGAGGGCAAGTCCAACCAGTTGGCCCGTGCGGCCGCCTGGCAAGTGGCCGACAACCCGAAGCACGGTTACAACCCGCTCTTCCTTTATGGCGGTGTCGGCTTGGGTAAAACCCACTTGATGCACGCTGTGGGTAACCACCTGTTAAAGAAGAACCCGAATGCCAAGGTGGTCTACCTGCACTCGGAGCGCTTCGTGGCTGACATGGTCAAGGCTCTGCAACTCAACGCCATCAACGAGTTCAAGCGTTTTTATCGCTCCGTTGATGCATTGCTGATCGACGACATTCAATTCTTCGCGCGCAAGGAACGTTCCCAGGAAGAGTTCTTCCACACGTTCAACGCCCTGCTCGAAGGTGGACAGCAGGTCATCCTCACCAGTGACCGTTATCCAAAAGAAATCGAAGGCCTTGAAGAGCGCTTGAAGTCGCGCTTCGGCTGGGGGCTGACGGTTGCCGTAGAGCCGCCCGAGTTGGAAACACGCGTCGCGATCCTGATGAAAAAGGCCGACCAGGCCAAAGTCGACCTGCCCCACGACGCTGCGTTCTTTATCGCCCAACGCATTCGTTCCAACGTGCGTGAACTTGAAGGTGCGCTCAAGCGGGTCATTGCGCACTCTCACTTCATGGGGCGCGACATCACCATCGAGCTGATTCGCGAATCCTTGAAAGACTTGCTGGCGCTGCAGGACAAACTGGTGAGTGTGGATAACATCCAGCGCACCGTTGCCGAGTACTACAAGATCAAGATTTCCGACCTGCTGTCCAAGCGCCGTTCGCGCTCGGTAGCACGCCCGCGCCAGGTGGCCATGGCCCTCTCCAAAGAGTTGACCAACCATAGCCTGCCGGAAATCGGTGATGTGTTTGGTGGTCGCGACCACACCACGGTTTTGCACGCGTGTCGCAAGATCAACGAACTTAAGGAATCCGACGCGGATATTCGCGAGGACTACAAGAACCTGCTGCGTACACTGACTACCTGATGACACCAGCGCAGCTTATTAAGGCAAGGGACTAGACCATGCATTTCACCATTCAACGCGAAGCCCTGTTGAAACCCCTGCAACTGGTCGCAGGCGTCGTCGAGCGCCGACAGACCTTGCCGGTGCTTTCCAACGTATTACTGGTGGTCGAAGGCCAACAGTTGTCCCTGACCGGTACCGACCTGGAAGTCGAACTGGTTGGCCGCGTGCAGCTCGAAGAGCCCGCCGAACCTGGCGAGATCACCGTGCCTGCACGCAAGCTGATGGATATCTGCAAGAGCCTGCCAAACGACGCGCTGATCGACATCAAGGTTGATGAATCGAAACTGGTTGTCAAAGCCGGGCGCAGCCGTTTCACCCTCTCCACGTTACCGGCCAACGATTTCCCGACTGTGGAAGAAGGTCCAGGTTCGCTGACCTGCAGCCTGGAGCAGAGCAAACTGCGTCGGTTGATCGAGCGCACCAGTTTCGCCATGGCCCAGCAGGACGTGCGCTATTACCTTAATGGCATGCTGCTGGAAGTGTCCGAAGGGATCATTCGTGCGGTCGCCACTGACGGTCACCGCTTGGCGATGTGTTCGATGCGCGCCGATATCGGCCAGCCGGATCGTCACCAGGTCATCGTGCCGCGTAAAGGTATCCTCGAGTTGGCGCGTTTGCTGACTGAGCCGGATGGCAACGTCAGCATCGTTCTGGGTCAGCACCACATCCGCGCGACGACCGGCGAATTCACCTTTACCTCCAAGTTGGTCGACGGCAAGTTCCCCGACTACGAGCGGGTGCTGCCTAAAGGCGGTGACAAGCTGGTACTCGGCGATCGCCAGGCCCTGCGTGAAGCGTTCAGCCGTACCGCCATTCTCTCCAACGAGAAGTATCGGGGCATTCGTCTGCAACTGGCTAATGGTCAGCTGAAGATCCAGGCGAACAACCCGGAACAGGAAGAGGCGGAAGAAGAAGTGGGCGTCGACTACAACGGCGGCAACCTGGAGATCGGCTTTAACGTGAGCTATCTGCTGGACGTGCTGGGGGTGATGACCACCGAACAGGTTCGCCTGATTCTGTCGGACTCCAACAGCAGCGCGCTGGTACAAGAATCCGATAACGACGACTCGGCTTATGTTGTTATGCCGATGCGTCTGTAATCATGCTCAGCAGAAGATAGATGTCCCTCAGTCGCGTCTCTGTCACCGCGGTGCGCAATCTGCACCCGGTGACCTTCTCCCCTTCCCCTCGCATCAACATTCTTCATGGCGCCAATGGCAGTGGCAAAACCAGCGTGCTGGAAGCTATCCACTTGCTGGGGCTCGCCCGTTCCTTCCGCAGTGCCCGCCTGTTACCGGTGATTCAGTACGAGCAACTGGCGTGCACGGTATTTGGCCAAGTTGAATTGGCCGAAGGTGGACACAGCGCCCTTGGGATATCCCGTGATCGCAGCGGGGAGTTTCAGATTCGCATTGATGGGCAAAATGCGCGCAGTGCTGCGCAGTTGGCGGAAATCCTGCCGTTGCAGTTGATCAACCCCGACAGCTTCCGCTTGCTGGAAGGTGCACCAAAAATCCGCAGGCAATTCCTCGATTGGGGCGTGTTCCACGTGGAACCAAGGTTCATGGCCACCTGGCAGCGCCTGCAGAAGGCCCTGCGGCAGCGGAACTCGTGGCTGCGGCATGGTACACTTGACGCCGCTTCACAAGCGGCCTGGGACCGGGAACTCTGCCTGGCCAGCGACGAAATAGATGAATACCGCCGTGCCTATATCAAAGCCTTGAAACCAGTCTTTGAGCAGACCTTGAGCGAGCTGTTGGACCTCGAGGGGCTGACGCTGAGTTATTACCGTGGTTGGGACAAGGAGCGCGAGCTGAGTGCAGTGCTTGCGACCTCCCTGCAGCGTGACCAGCAGATTGGCCACACCCAGGCCGGCCCCCAACGCGCTGATTTGCGCCTTAGATTAGGCGCTCACAATGCTGCGGATATTCTGTCCCGCGGTCAGCAGAAGTTGGTGGTGTGTGCATTGCGTATCGCGCAGGGGCACCTGGTCAGCCAGGCCCGACGCGGTCAGTGTATTTATCTGGTGGATGACTTGCCGTCCGAACTCGACGAGCAGCACCGCCGCGCGTTATGCCGCTTATTGGAAGACTTACGCTGCCAAGTGTTTATCACCTGTGTAGACCACGAATTATTGAGGGAAGGCTGGCAGACGGAAACGCCAGTCGCTTTGTTCCACGTGGAACAAGGCCGTATCACCCAGACCCACGACCATCGGGAGTGAAGGCATGAGCGAAGAAAACACGTACGACTCGACCAGCATTAAAGTGCTGAAAGGTTTGGATGCCGTACGCAAACGTCCCGGTATGTACATTGGCGACACCGATGATGGTAGCGGTCTGCACCACATGGTGTTCGAGGTGGTCGATAACTCCATCGACGAAGCTCTGGCCGGTCACTGCGACGACATCAGCATCATCATCCATCCGGACGAATCCATTACCGTGCGCGACAACGGCCGCGGTATTCCGGTAGATGTGCATAAAGAAGAAGGCGTCTCGGCGGCTGAGGTCATCATGACCGTGCTCCACGCCGGCGGTAAGTTCGACGACAACTCTTACAAAGTATCCGGTGGCTTGCACGGTGTAGGTGTATCGGTAGTGAACGCGCTGTCCGAAGAGCTGGTACTCACCGTACGCCGCAGCGGCAAGATCTGGGAACAGACTTACGTTCACGGTGTGCCACAGGAACCGATGAAAATCGTAGGTGACAGTGAAACCACCGGCACCCAGATCCACTTCAAGCCTTCGGCTGAAACCTTCAAGAACATCCACTTCAGCTGGGACATCCTGGCCAAGCGGATTCGCGAGCTGTCGTTCCTCAACTCCGGTGTCGGCATCATCCTCAAGGATGAGCGCAGCGCCAAGGAAGAGTTGTTCAAGTACGAAGGCGGCTTGCGTGCGTTCGTTGAATACTTGAACACCAACAAGACTGCGGTCAATCAGGTGTTCCACTTCAACATCCAGCGTGAAGACGGCATCGGCGTTGAAATCGCCCTGCAGTGGAACGACAGCTTCAACGAGAACCTGTTGTGCTTCACCAACAACATTCCGCAGCGCGATGGCGGTACTCACCTGGTGGGTTTCCGTTCCGCGCTCACGCGTAACCTCAATACCTACATCGAAGCGGAAGGATTGGCGAAGAAGCACAAAGTCGCCACCACCGGTGATGATGCCCGTGAAGGCCTGACTGCGATCATCTCGGTAAAAGTGCCGGATCCGAAGTTCAGCTCCCAGACCAAAGACAAGCTGGTGTCTTCCGAAGTGAAGACCGCTGTGGAACAGGAGATGGGCAAGTACTTCTCCGACTTCCTGCTGGAGAACCCGAACGAAGCCAAGCTGGTTGTCGGCAAGATGATCGACGCCGCACGTGCCCGTGAAGCGGCACGTAAAGCGCGTGAAATGACCCGTCGCAAAGGCGCGCTAGACATCGCCGGTCTGCCGGGCAAGTTGGCTGACTGCCAGGAGAAGGACCCTGCCCTCTCCGAACTGTACCTGGTGGAAGGTGACTCTGCTGGCGGTTCCGCCAAGCAGGGTCGTAACCGTCGCACCCAGGCCATCCTGCCGTTGAAGGGCAAGATCCTCAACGTCGAGAAAGCGCGCTTCGACAAGATGATTTCCTCCCAGGAAGTCGGCACCTTGATCACGGCACTGGGCTGCGGCATTGGCCGTGACGAGTACAACATCGACAAGCTGCGCTACCACAACATCATCATCATGACCGATGCTGACGTCGACGGTTCGCACATCCGTACCCTGCTGCTGACCTTCTTCTTCCGTCAGTTGCCTGAACTGATCGAGCGCGGCTACATCTACATTGCCCAGCCGCCGTTGTACAAAGTGAAAAAGGGCAAGCAAGAGCAATACATCAAAGACGACGACGCCATGGAAGAGTACATGACGCAGTCGGCCCTGGAAGATGCCAGCCTGCACTTGAACGACGAAGCCCCAGGTATCTCCGGGGAGTCGCTGGAGCGCCTGGTTAATGACTTCCGCATGGTGATGAAGACGCTCAAGCGCTTGTCGCGCCTGTACCCTCAGGAGCTGACCGAGCACTTCATCTACCTGCCGGCCATCACCCTGGAACAGCTGGGCGATCATGCGCACATGCAGGATTGGCTGGCCCAGTACGAAGTGCGTCTGCGCACGGTAGAGAAGTCTGGCCTGGTGTATAAAGCCAGCCTGCGCGAAGACCGTGAACGTAACGTATGGCTGCCAGAGATCGAATTGATCTCCCACGGTTTGTCGAACTACGTAACCTTCAACCGCGACTTCTTCGGTAGCAATGACTATAAGACGGTCGTCACCCTCGGCGCGCAGTTGAGCACCCTGTTGGACGACGGCGCTTACATTCAGCGTGGCGAACGCAAGAAGCAGGTCAAGGAGTTCAAGGAAGCCCTGGACTGGTTGATGGCTGAAAGCACCAAGCGTCACACCATCCAGCGATACAAAGGTCTGGGCGAAATGAACCCGGATCAGTTGTGGGAAACCACCATGGACCCGGCTCAGCGTCGTATGCTGCGCGTGACCATCGAAGACGCCATTGGCGCAGACCAGATCTTCAACACCCTGATGGGTGATGCGGTCGAGCCTCGTCGTGACTTCATCGAGAGCAATGCCCTGGCGGTTTCCAACCTGGATTTCTGATCCGGTAGCCGGCAAAAACAAAAAAGGCCAACGCTAAGCGTTGGCCTTTTTTGTGGGCGTTTGGTCAGCGCGGAAAAATGCTCCACGTGGAACATCGCACTTTTCAGTGTTCAGCCGCTGTTGCCACACTCTCCAATCGATACCCGTACCCATAAATAGTCAGCAGTTGCCAGCCGCGGTCGGCCGTCAATCCGAGTTTATTGCGCAGACGGTAGATATGCGTATCCAACGGCCGAGACGAAACCATTTCTTCGTGGGTCCAGAATCGCTCATACAAATACTCGCGAGAAAGCGGCCGCGCCAGGTTGGCAAACAGGCAACTGGCCAAGCGGTATTCCCGTTCGGTGAGGTTGATTGGTTTTCCGGCTCGCGTGACGGTCAGCTCGGCATCATCGAATGTCAGATCATTGAAGCTTTGCAGTTCATTACTGGCGGACTTATGCAGCCCGTGCCGACGCAGGACGGCGGTCACGCGTGCCTTGAGTTCGTTAGGCCGAAAGGGTTTGCCGACGTAGTCATCCGCCCCGCTGTTGAGCGCTGTGACGATATCGCTCTCAGCATCGCGGCTGGTAAGCATGATGACGGCGGGCGGTGACTCCATGTGCTCGCGAGTCCAGCGCAACAACGCAATTCCGCTGATATCAGGCAGTTGCCAGTCAAGTATCAACAGGTCAAAGGTTTCACGGCGCAGTTGGCGCAGCAGGTCTTCACCGCGTTCAAAGCAATGCAGGGACCAGGGCTGTTCCAATGTGCTGGGAATCTGTCGCAGTGTCTGTTCTACCCGTCTCAATTCGGCGGGCTCGTCGTCCAGTATCGCGACACGCATGAGTGGGTCCTTCCTGCAAAAAATACGGCAGCTTAATCAGAGGCAACGTGTGCGGATACTCGCCTCTGAATCTGAATAATTATGGTCGGATAAACCGAATCTCGAATCTCTCGTTACGCTGGCATTGAAGCGCGGTAGCCCATCGAAAGTCTTCGGTACGCAAGGGGAAAGATACCGGCTCCTGGCTATGAGGAAAAGGATCGATGTACGGTATGGTGATTGCCTGATACTCCAAGAAGACCGGAATAAGCTTCACTGGTATCAGTACCTCTGATGCGTTTCAGCGTGACCACCTGGAGGGAGACCGGGGCTTATGACACTTTCATCTGACGGTTATCGATGCCTTGTCGGGTCCGCGGCGGTGACCCTGTGAAACTGTGGGGCAAGGCTGAAAAACGCCAGCCCACCCGGGCGCAGTTGCTGTTTCACGGGTTGGTACGAGAGTGGCTGTTGATCGGCTTGGTCTTATTGCCCTTCACGGCTTACTTATCCTTGAGTCCGGGCCTGGCCCTTAATAACCCGCTCTATGACAGCCTGCGCCAGTTGGCACCGCTGCCGGTAGACCCGCGCATTGTGTTGGTAACCATTGACGCGCCAAGTCTGGAAGAACTTGGCCCATGGCCCTGGCCGCGCAGTGTGCATGCGGACCTGATCGAACGCCTCAGTGCCGCCAAGCCGGCAGGTATTCTATTCGATGTCATCTTCAGTGAACCCGGCGAAGGCACAGGTGACCGACGATTGGCCGACGCTGTATGCAAGGCAGGCAATGTATTGCTGCCCATCGTGACGGACAGCAGCGCACGGTCCAGGCAGATGGGAGAGTCCTTGTCGCCTTTGCTCAAGTGCGCCAGGGGCATCGGGCATATCAATGTCGAATCGGATCATGATGGTGTCGTGCGCAGCCTGTATCTACGTGAAGGCCCCCCGGGCAGCGCACTCCCGCAGTTGGCCTGGCTGGCGTTCACGTTGAACGGGCAAACATCAGGGATGCCGGGCATGCCTCAAGAGCCGGGTAGTCAGCAGTGGCATCAGGAACATCAGATCCGCGTCCCTTTCACCTCTACACACGACCCTTTCCCAAGTGTTTCTTACGCCAGCGTGCTACGTGGCGAGGTGTCTCCAGAGTGGCTGCGCGGTCGACTGATTCTGGTCGGTGCCACGGCCTATGGGATGGGCGAGAGTTTCGTTACGCCGCTCTCCTCTATCGGCTCGACAGCGGGTGTGGAGATTCAGGCCAATGTGCTCAATGGCTTACTGCAAGGGCGCAGTATTGCCGATCTGCCAGGTTGGCTTGCGGCGCTGATGGCGACGTCCCTGGTGGCACTGCTGCTGGGCCTGCTGTTGTATCGCCCACGATATGCGCTGTGGATGACCCTGAGCGGCATGGCCATGTCGATACTGGGTGCGTGGGCGCTGCTGAGCCTAGGCCACTGGTGGTCGCCTGCGGCTTGTCTGATTGGTTTGCTGCTCAGCTACCTGATCTGGAACTGGCGACGTCTGAGTGTGATTCTCGCCTACTTCGGCTGGGAACTTGCTCGCCTGGATAACGAACCCAAAGTCTTGCCGGAGCGGCGCCGTGCGCCGGCCAGCAAGGGCGATGTGCTGCAAGGGCGGATCTTCGCCCTCGAGCAGGCGGTCAGTCGTACGCGCGATACTCGGCGTTTCATGGCGGATGGCCTGGAATGCCTGCCGGTCGCGACCCTGATCACCGATCCCCGGGGCAGCGTCCTGTTGGCCAATCGCGTTGCTCGTGAGGTATTCGGCAACGACCTGGTTCAAGAAAACCTCCTTGAACAGCTCGCCGACCTGGGTTATCCGCCGCTGCATAACGGCGTGCGCCCTGCCCTGTCCGAATTGGCGTTGGTCGAGTTCCGTGATATCCACCAACGCAGCTTGCGCATGGAGCTTGCACCCCTGCTGCCGGCCGAAGGTGACATCGCCCTGGGTTGGCTGCTGAGCCTCACGGATCTAAGCAAGGAACGCGAAGCCCAACAGCATCGCGAAACCATGCTGCGCTTCCTGTCCCATGACCTGCGTGCGCCACATTCGGCAATCCTCGCCCTATTGGATCTGCATGAGAGTGAATCGCCCGTGTTTGGCCAGATCGAACAACAGGTGCGCCGAGCGCTGAGCCTCACCGAGTCCTTTGTGCAACTGGCGAAAGCGGAGGCGGACGGTTACCACTTCCAGCCCACCCTGTTTGCCATGCTGGTGATGGATGCTTTCGATCAAGTGGCAGTTATCGCGCAACTCAAAGGCATTCGTTTGGTTCACGATCTGGATGAAGCGGACGAAGGCATGGTGTCGGCAGACCAGTCGCTGCTCACTCGCGCACTGTTCAACGTCCTGGAGAATGCCATCAAGTATTCATCCTCGGGGACTACCGTCAGATTGAGGCACAGCACGGTAGAGGGTTGGTTGGAATGTCGTATCAGTGACCAGGGGCCGGGAATTGCTGCGGCGGACCTGCCGGAACTGTTCAGCCAGTATCGGCGTTTTGATTCTGCGCAGGGCAGCGAGGGTTTGGGATTGGGGCTGACGATGGTCAAAGCCGTCATAGAGCGTCACAAGGGCTACATTGGTTGCGAGAGTGTTGTAGGAAAAGGTACTACCTTCACCTTGAAACTGCCGTTGTTGGAAGAACCCTTCGGGAACTGAAGTGCAGATTTCTCCACTTATGAAGTCTGCCAACCTGGAGTTTTTCCATGAAAGAAATAAACACGCAATTTAACTTCCCAACGCTTGGCCCTTCAATCAACAGCGATCCTCAAGCGGCATCGAAAACAACGATAAAAAACGTAGACGAAGCTCGCGGATACGTAGCAGCGTTAGGACTTCGCTACCAGGATCAGTTCTCCGCTGCATCAACTGGCCTTGCGGAAAAAATGAGCAATGGGCAACTTGATGAAGACAGCTATCTGCTGCTGACGAGCGCTATGGTTGACGCCAGCCGGGTGGCGCTGGCGAGGTAGACGGCAGTCAGTACGCGCCGACGCCGCACGCCAAAAAAAAATGCCCCACATCAGTGATGCGGGGCATTTTTTTATAGGTGTAGCGCCATTCTGAGAAAGGTACCTGTAATAGGCAACGCTGCGACAGAAAAACTTATGCACTTTTTACGTGATTTTATGAGCTTGGGAAATATGCAATGAAATCAGCTTGTTGTGACGATAAAAGCGCCATTCGAGAGAAAATCATACACAGGTTATCCACAGATCATCAGATCACAGGTGTATCAATCACCACCGGCTCCGGCGGCAATGAACCCATCGCCCGTTGCTGCGCTTCATTCCATGCTGCGGCGCGGTCGTTCAAGGCGGCAATAGCGCGTGGGCCTTCGCCCTCTGCATACATGGGCTCGCCGATCACCACGGTAATGGTGCCTGCGCGTTTGGCCCAACCGGTCTTTGGC
Organism: Pseudomonas sp. 37 R 15; assembly: GCF_900004865.1. Lineage (NCBI taxonomy): Bacteria > Pseudomonadati > Pseudomonadota > Gammaproteobacteria > Pseudomonadales > Pseudomonadaceae > Pseudomonas > Pseudomonas sp. 37 R 15. Next base: position 219,181 of record NZ_CVTV01000061.1, read on the forward strand.
CAGAACTTCCCAGCGTTATGTGCGATCGGCAACACCGGCAGGTTGGCGTTGACCGCCAATGCAGTGCCGCCGCGCGAGAACTTGCCTACGGTGCCATAAGGCACACGCGTACCTTCGGGAAAGATCAGCACCCAAACACCATCCTTGAGCAGCTCGTCGCCTTTCTTGGCAACATGCTTGAGCGCGGCCTTGGGATTGTCACGGTCGATCGCAATCGGACGCAGCATCGCCATGGCCCAACCAAAGAACGGCACGTACAGCAGTTCACGCTTGAGCACCTGGCTCAGGGGCGAGAAGTACGCCGAGAGGAAGAACGTTTCCCAGGTGCTCTGGTGGTTCGACAGAATCACGCAGGGCTGCTCCGGGACGTTTTCCGCGCCCTTGATCTCGAAGCGAATGCCCAGGAAGACCTTGGACAGCCACAGCGCACAGCGGCACCAATACACATTGATAAAGCGATAGCGCGCCTTGAACGGCAGGAAAGGTGCAATAAAAAAGCTCAGGGTGCACCAGAGAAACGAACTGGTGCCCAGTAGCAGGTAAAAGAAAAAGGTTCTGATGGCCTGCAAGATCGACATGGCGGCATTTACCGTTGCGGGACACGGCCCGCCTGTTAAAAGCGCACTCCCGAACAATCCCTGGTCAGGAAGTCGAGGGCGGCTAGTTGTTGATAAGTTCTGCGGCAACCGCCGCCAGATCGTCAAAAATCAAAGTGCCTACCGGCAGGTTTTTCGCCTGGGTCTTTTCGCCTTTCCCGGTTTTTACCAAAACTGGCTGAGAGTCGACGGCTTTGGCCGCCTCCAGGTCACCGAGACTGTCCCCGACGAACCATATCCCAGCCAAGGGCACCTTGTAATGTTTTGCAATAGTTTTCAGCATGCCAGGTTTGGGCTTGCGGCAAGCGCAGCCCTCATCCGGGCCGTGGGGGCAGTAAACCACTAGCCCCACCTCACCGCCCTGCTCGGCCACCAGCCTGCGCAAGCGCGCGTGCATGGCGTCCAGGGTGGCAATGTCGTAATAACCGCGGGCGATGCCGGACTGGTTAGTGGCAATGGCCACTGTCCAGCCGGCTTTGCTCAACTGCGCGATGGCCTCGATCGAACCGGGCAGTGGAATCCATTCCGCCACCGACTTGATGTAAGCGTCGGAGTCGTAATTGATCACCCCGTCCCGATCGAGAATCAGCAGTTTCAACATGATCAGCCCAGTACGGAAATGTCAGCGATATTGATGAACAGGCCACGCAGACGCGCGAGCATGGCGTAGCGGTTTTTCCGCACGCCGGCATCGTCGGCATTGATCATCACCGCTTCAAAGAACGCATCCACCGGCTCACGCAACGACGCCAGGCGCGCCAGCGCTTCAGCGTAGTTACGCTCGGCGATCAGCGGCTTCACGGCGTTCTCGGCCTTGACGATGGCCGAGTTCAGCGAGAACTCCTTGGCATCGGCAAACAGGCTTGGGTCCACTTCGGCAGTGCCCAGGTTGTCGGCCTTGCTCAGCAGGTTCGATACGCGTTTGTTCACGGCGGCCAGGGCATCGGCTTCCGGCAACTTGCGGAACGCCTGTACGGCCTGTACGCGTTGATCGAAGTCCAGCGCCGAACCCGGCTGCAGGGCACGCACCGACAGGTAGACAGAAACGTCCACGCCTTCATCTTCGTAACGCGCACGCAGGCGGTCGAACACGAACTCCAGCACTTGCTCGGCCAGGCCCGCTTGCTTGACCTTGGCACCGAACTGGCCGACGGCAAATACCACGGCCTGGGTCAGGTCGAGGTCCAGCTTCTTGTCGATCAGAATACGCAGCACGCCCAGGGCCGCACGGCGCAGCGCATACGGGTCTTTGCTGCCGGTGGGCAACATGCCGATACCGAAGATACCCACCAGCGTGTCCAGCTTGTCGGCGATGGCAACGGCCGCACCGGTCAGGGTGCTCGGCAGCTCGGCACCGGCGCCACGTGGCATGTACTGCTCGTTCAGTGCCAGGGCCACATCGTCCGGTTCGCCGTCGTTGAGGGCGTAGTAGTAACCGGCCACGCCTTGCATCTCAGGGAATTCACCGACCATCTCGGTGGCCAGGTCGCACTTGGACAGCAGGCCTGCGCGGGCGGCCCAGGCAGCATCGCCACCAATGCGCGGCGCGATGTAGGCCGCCAGCTTGGAAACGCGTACGGCTTTGTCGTAGACGCTGCCGAGTTTTTCCTGGAACACCACGTTTTGCAGACGCAGGTTGAAGTCTTCGAGCTTCTGCTTCTTGTCCTGCTTGAAGAAGAACTCGGCGTCGGTCAGGCGTGGGCGCACGACTTTCTCGTTACCGGCGATGATCTGTTGCGGGTCCGTGCTTTCGATGTTGGCCACGGTGATGAAACGCGGCAACAACTTACCGTCCACGTCCAGCAGGCAGAAGTACTTCTGGTTGTCCTGCATGGTGGTGATCAGCGCTTCTTGCGGTACGTCGAGGAAGCGCTCTTCGAACGAGCACACCAGCGGCACCGGCCATTCAACCAGGGCGGTCACTTCGTCGAGCAGGCTTGGCGGCACGATGGCGGTGCCTTCCTGCAGGCGGGCCAGCTCTTCGGTGCGCTTGCTGATCAACTCGCGACGCTCATTGGCATCGGCCAGCACGTAGGCGGCGCGCAGGTCATTGAGGTAGTTGGCCGGCGAGGTGATGCGCACGCTCTCCGGGTGGTGGAAGCGGTGGCCACGGGAATCACGGCCTGCCCTCTGGGCGAGGATGGTGCAATCGATGACCTGGTCACCGAGCAGCATCACCAGCCATTGGGTTGGGCGTACGAATTCTTCCTTGCGCGCACCCCAGCGCATGCGCTTGGGGATCGGCAGGTCGTTCAGGGAGTCTTCCACGATGGTCGGCAACAGGCTGGCCGTCGGCTTGCCGGTGATGACCTGGCTGAAGCGCAGTTTCGGCCCGCTCTGGTCAATCTCGCTCAGCTCGACGCCGCACTTCTTGGCGAAGCCCAGTGCCGCCTGAGTCGGGTTGCCTTCGGCGTCAAATGCGGCCTGACGCGGCGGACCGTCGAGGTTGATGTTGCGGTCCGGCTGCTGGGTTTCCAGCGCGGTCAGCAACACCGCCAGGCGACGTGGCGCGGCGTAGACTTTCTTCGCGGCGAACTTCAGCCCGGCGCCGTGCAGGCCTTTTTCGATACCGGCCAGGAATGCATCGGCCAGGGTGTTGAGTGCCTTGGGTGGCAGCTCTTCGGTGCCCAGTTCAACCAGGAAATCTTGAGCACTCATTGTGCAGCCTCCAGCTTAGCCAACACTTCATCACGCAAATCGGGGGGTGCCATCGGGAAGCCCAGCTTGGCGCGCGCCAGCAGGTAGGCTTGGGCGACGGAACGCGCCAGGGTACGTACACGCAGGATGTATTGCTGGCGCGCGGTCACCGAGATGGCACGGCGCGCGTCCAGCAGGTTGAAGGTATGGGAGGCCTTCAACACCATTTCATAGCTCGGCAACGGCAGCGGCTGGTCGAGTTCGATCAGGCGCTTGGCTTCGCTTTCATAGAAATCGAACAGTTCGAACAGCTTGTCGACGTTGGCGTGTTCGAAGTTGTAGGTGGACTGCTCCACTTCGTTCTGGTGGAACACGTCGCCGTAGGTGACTTTGCCGAAAGGGCCGTCAGCCCACACCAGGTCATAGACCGAGTCCACGCCCTGCAGGTACATGGCCAGGCGCTCGAGACCGTAGGTGATTTCGCCGGTCACCGGGTAGCACTCGATGCCGCCCGCTTGCTGGAAGTAAGTGAACTGGGTCACTTCCATGCCATTGAGCCAGACTTCCCAGCCCAGGCCCCAGGCGCCCAGGGTCGGCGATTCCCAGTTGTCCTCGACGAAACGGATGTCGTGGACCAGTGGGTCCAGGCCGACATGTTTCAGCGAGCCCAGGTACAGTTCCTGGAAGTTGTCCGGATTGGGCTTCAACACCACCTGGAACTGGTAGTAGTGCTGCAGACGGTTCGGGTTTTCGCCGTAGCGGCCGTCAGTCGGGCGACGACTGGGCTGCACATAAGCGGCGTTCCAGGTTTCCGGGCCGATGGCCCGCAGGAAGGTTGCGGTGTGGAAAGTGCCGGCGCCTACTTCCATATCGTAGGGCTGAAGTACCACACAACCTTGCTCGGCCCAGTATTGCTGGAGGGCGAGGATCAAGTCTTGGAAGGTACGCACGGCTGGCGTAGGCTGGCTCACGAAATTCACCTGTTACTTGGGCTGCGATTTAAAGAGCGGGAGTATACCCGATTCGGCCCCGCCACCACTCCCTGGAGCCTTATGCCACGCTGCTTTTGGTGTTCTGAAGATCCGCTGTACATGGCTTATCACGATCAAGAGTGGGGAACGCCGCTGCGCGATGCGCAGGGACTGTTCGAGTTGCTTTTGCTCGAAGGGTTCCAGGCGGGCTTGTCCTGGATCACCGTTTTACGCAAACGCGAGCATTACCGGAAGGTGCTGTTCGGCTTCGATGCGCAGCGTCTGGCCAGGCTGACCGACGCTGAAATCGAAGCGCTGATGCAGGACCCGGGCATCGTGCGCAATCGCCTGAAGCTCAACGCCACACGCCGCAACGCCGCGGCCTGGCTGGCGCTGGAAGACCCGGTGGGGTTGCTCTGGTCGTTTGTCGGCGGCAAGCCCAAGGTCAATCACTTCAAGGATCGCAGCGACGTCCCGGCGATTACGCCCGAAGCCGAAGCCATGAGCAAGGCCTTGAAAAAGGCCGGCTTTACGTTTGTCGGGCCGACCATCTGCTACGCGTTCATGCAGGCCTCGGGCATGGTCATGGACCACACCCAGGACTGCGACCGTTACGCGGACCTGGTCAACGCCGGTTAGAATGCGCGCTTTGCGTACCACACACGATCAGGAGTGACCTGTGGAAAAGTTTAAAGGCGCCTTGCTGGTAGGCGCTCTTCGGTTGTTTGCCCTGCTGCCCTGGCGCGCCGTTCAGGCCGTCGGCACGGGCATCGGCTGGATCATGTGGAAAACCCCCAACCGCTCCCGCGACACGGTGCGGATCAACCTGTCCAAATGCTTCCCGGACATGGACCCGGTCGAACGCGAGCGCCTGGTGGGCCGCAGCCTGATGGACATCGGCAAGTCCCTGACCGAAAGCGCTTGCGCCTGGATCTGGCCGGCCCAGCGTTCCATCGACCTGGTGCGCGAAGTCGAAGGCCTGGAAGTGCTCCACGAGGCCCTGGCCTCGGGTAAAGGGGTGGTGGGTATCACCAGCCACCTGGGCAACTGGGAAGTGCTGAATCATTTTTATTGCAGCCAGTGCAAACCGATCATTTTCTATCGCCCACCCAAGCTCAAGGCCGTTGACGAATTGTTGCGCAAGCAACGCGTGCAACTGGGCAACCGCGTGGCCGCCTCCACCAAGGAAGGCATCCTCAGTGTGATCAAGGAAGTGCGTAAAGGCGGCCAGGTAGGTATCCCTGCCGACCCCGAACCGGCTGAATCCGCCGGCATCTTCGTACCGTTCTTCGCGACCCAGGCGCTGACCAGCAAGTTCGTGCCGAACATGCTCGCGGGTCACAAGGCGGTGGGCGTGTTCCTGCATGCCCTGCGCTTGCCGGACGGCTCGGGTTACAAGGTGATCCTGGAAGCGGCCCCGGAAGACATGTACAGCACTGATACCGCCACGTCCTGCGCGGCGATGAGCAAGGTGGTTGAGCGTTATGTCGGCGCCTACCCGAGCCAGTACATGTGGAGCATGAAACGCTTCAAGAAACGCCCGCCGGGTGAGGCGCGGTGGTACTGATTGACACCTGACTCAAGATCACCACAAAAAACAATGTGGGAGGGGGCTTGCCCCCGATAGCGGTGGTTCAGTCAACTATGTATTGGCTGACACACTGCTATCGGGGGGCAAGCCCCCTCCCACATTTGGTTCTGCTCAGGTCTGGCGGTCGAGTTTCTTCAGGAATACCGTCATCTCTTTTTCGGCCTGTTTGTCGCCATGGGCCTGGGCCGCCTCGATGCCTCTCTCCCACGCGTATCGTGCGCCAGCGTTATCATCCTGCCCCAACTGCGCCTTGCCCAACAACTTCCAGGCCGCCGAATACTTAGGGTCGAATTCGACACATTTCTGTAGGTGCTGCGCCGCCTTGGCGTTGTCCTTCAGGTCCAGATAACCCTTGCCCAGCCCAAACCGCAGCAGCGAATTATCCACGCCCTTGGCGAGCATTTTTTCCAGGGATTCGAGCATGTCGGTCACTCCGTTTGATCAGAAAAAGCTCAAGCCCACGTGGAACAGCTTCTCCACGTCGCGGATATGTTTCTTGTCCACCAGGAACAAGATCACATGGTCACCGGTGGCGATGACCGTATCGTCGTGGGCGATGATCACTTCTTCATCGCGAATGATCGCGCCAATGGTGGTGCCCGGCGGCAAGCCGATATCGCGGATGGCCCTGCCGATGACCTTGCTCGATTTGGAGTCGCCATGGGCAATCGCCTCGATAGCCTCCGCCGCGCCACGGCGCAGGGAGTGCACGCTGACGATGTCGCCACGGCGCACGTGAGCGAGCAACGTGCCGATGGTTGCCAATTGCGGACTGATGGCGATGTCGATATCGCCGCCCTGGATCAGGTCGACATAGGCCGGGTTGTTGATGATGGTCATCACCTTCTTCGCCCCCAGCCGCTTGGCCAGCAGCGAGGACATGATGTTGGCCTCGTCGTCGTTGGTCAGCGCCAGGAAGATATCGGCATCGGCGATGTTTTCTTCCATCAGCAGGTCGCGGTCCGAGGCACTGCCCTGCAGCACCACGGTGCTGTCGAGCGTGTCGGACAAGTGCCGGCAGCGCGTGGGGCTCATCTCGATGATCTTCACCTGGTAGCGACTTTCGATGGCCTCCGCCAAGCGCTCACCGATCTGCCCGCCGCCGGCGATGACGATGCGTTTATAGGTCTCGTCGAGCCGGCGCATTTCGCTCATTACCGCACGAATATTCGCCTTGGCCGCGATGAAAAACACTTCGTCATCGGCTTCGATCACGGTGTCGCCCTGGGGCAGGATGGGCCGGTCACGCCGGAAAATCGCGGCGACGCGGGTTTCCACATTCGGCATGTGTTCGCGCAATTGACGCAATTGCTGACCCACCAGCGGCCCGCCGTAGTAGGCCTTTACCGCGACCAGTTGCGCCTTGCCCTCGGCGAAGTCGATCACCTGCAAGGCACCCGGAATTTCAATCAGGCGCTTGATGTAGTGCGTGACCACCTGTTCCGGACTGATCAGCACGTCCACCGGAATGGCATCGTTATCGAACAGGCCGGCGCGGGTCAGGTAGGCGGCTTCGCGCACACGGGCGATCTTGGTCGGGGTGTGGAACAGCGTGTGGGCGACCTGGCAGGCGACCATGTTGGTCTCGTCGCTGTTGGTGACCGCGACGAGCATGTCGGCATCGTCGGCACCGGCTTGGCGCAGCACAGTCGGGAACGACGCACGGCCCTGCACCGTGCGGATGTCCAGGCGGTCGCCCAGATTGCGCAGGCGCTCGGCGTCAGTGTCGACCACGGTGATGTCGTTGGCTTCGCTGGCCAAATGTTCAGCCAGCGTGCCACCGACCTGCCCTGCCCCGAGGATGATGATTTTCATCCGGTCACTCCCTTAAAACCATTCAGCCGCGCGCGGCGGCGATCTTGATCAGTTTGGCGTAGTAGAAGCCATCATGCCCGCCTTCCTGCGCAAGCAATTGGCGACCGTGCGGTTGCTTGATGCCGGCCGTGGTCGCGAGGTCCAGTTCCCGTGCGCCGCTGGTGCGGGCGAGGAAGGCTTCGATAACCTCGGTATTCTCGGTGGGCAAGGTGGAGCAGGTGGCGTAAAGCAGAATGCCGCCGACTTCCAGGGTTGGCCACAGCGCGTCCAGTAGTTCGCCTTGCAACACGGCCAGGGCGGCGATGTCGTCGGGTTGGCGCGTCAGCTTGATATCCGGGTGGCGGCGGATCACGCCGGTGGCCGAACAGGGCGCATCCAGCAGGATGCGCTGGAACGGTTTGCCGTCCCACCAGGTGGCGGTGTCGCGGCCGTCGGCGGCGATCAATTCGGCGCTCAAACCCAGGCGTGCGAGGTTTTCCCGTACGCGCACCAGACGCTTGGCTTCCAGGTCGACCGCTACCACACCGCCCAGGTCCTTTTCGACTTCCAGGATGTGACAGGTCTTGCCGCCAGGCGCGCAGCAGGCGTCCAAGACGCGTTGGCCGGGTGCCAGGTCGAGCAGGTCGGCGGCCAGTTGTGCGGCTTCGTCCTGCACGCTGATCCAGCCCTCGGCAAAGCCCGGCAGGCTGCGCACGTCTGTGGCAGCCTGGAGCACGATACCGTCGATGCTGTACACGCACGGCGCGGCGTCGATGCCCGCTTCGCTGAGCAATTGCAGGTAGGCGTCGCGGCTGTGATGCCGGCGGTTGACCCGCAGGATCATCGGCGGATGGGCATTGTTCGCCGCGCAAATGGCTTCCCACTGCTTCGGCCAGAACGCCTTCAGGGATTTTTGCAGCCAGCGCGGATGCGCGGTGCGCACCACCGGGTCATGTTCCAGCTCGGCCAGCAGCCCTTCGCTTTCGCGCTGGGCGCGGCGCAACACGGCATTGAGCAAGGCCTTGGCCCAGGGTTTTTTCAGTTTGTCGGCGCAACCCACCGTCTCACCGATGGCGGCATGGGCCGGTACGCGGGTATAGAGCAGTTGATAGAGACCGACCAGCAGCAGCGCTTCAACATCGGCATCGGCTGCCTTGAACGGTTTTTGCAGCAACTTGGCCGCCAACGCCGACAACCTTGGCTGCCAGCGCGCCGTGCCAAACGCCAGGTCCTGAGTGAAACCGCGATCACGGTCTTCGACCTTGTCCAACTGCACAGGCAGTGAACTGTTCAGCGAAGCCTTGCCGTTGAGCACGGCGGCGAGCGCCTTGGCGGCGGCCAGACGTGGGTTCATTGAGCGCTCACCCCGAGGAACGTGCCCGGAGCGAATTGCTCCCGGCGGCTGTTGAACAGGTCGCTGAAATTCAGCGCCTTGCCACCGGGCAATTGCAGACGTGTCAGGCACAACGCCTGTTCACCGCAGGCGACCAGCAGGCCGTCCTTGCTGGCGCCGATGATTTCTCCGGGCGCGCCTTCACCGTCGGCCAGGGTGGCAGCCAGCACTTTCAAGGCTTCGCCGTTGAGCGTGCTGTGGCAGACAGGCCATGGGTTGAACGCACGCACCAGGCGCTCAAGCTCCACGGCCGGGCGGCTCCAGTCAATGCGGGCTTCGTCTTTGTTCAGTTTGTGCGCGTAGGTGGCCAGGCTGTCGTCCTGCACATCGCCTTCCAGGGTGCCCGCAGCAAGCCCGGCGATGGCCTGGATGACGGCGGGCGGGCCCATTTCAGCCAGACGGTCGTGCAGGCTGCCGCCGGTGTCCTCGGCGGTGATCGGCGTGGTGACTTTGAGCAGCATCGGGCCGGTGTCCAGCCCTGCTTCCATGCGCATGACCGTCACGCCGCTTTCGCTGTCGCCTGCTTGCACGGCGCGCTGGATCGGCGCCGCTCCGCGCCAGCGTGGCAGCAACGAAGCGTGGCTGTTGATGCAGCCCAGGCGTGGGATATCGAGTACGGCCTGAGGCAGGATCAAGCCGTAGGCGACGACCACCAGCAGGTCCGGCTTGAGCGCGGCCAGTTCCGCCTGGGCATCCGCATTGCGCAGGGTCGGTGGTTGCAGCACGGCGATACTGTGCTCGAGCGCCAGTTGCTTGACCGGGCTGGGCATCAGTTTTTGCCCGCGCCCGGCCGGGCGATCCGGCTGGGTGTACACCGCGACGATTTCATAGGGGCTGGCAAGCAGCGCCTTGAGGTGTTCGGCGGCAAATTCGGGTGTACCGGCAAAAACAATGCGCAGTGGCTCGGTCATCGGAGTTCTCGGTTAAAAGCAGTCACAAAAGAAAAAGGCTTGCCGCAGCAAGCCTTTGGAAGGAGGGCATCAAGCTTGCTGGCGATGCTTTTTTTCCAGCTTCTTCTTGATCCGGTCACGTTTGAGCGTGGACAGGTAATCGACAAACAGCTTGCCGTTGAGGTGGTCGCACTCGTGCTGGATGCACACCGCCAACAGGCCTTCGGCAATCAACTCGAACGGCTTGCCGTCGCGGTCCAGGGCCTTGATCTTCACGCGCAATGGGCGTTCGACGTTCTCGTAGAACTCCGGCACCGACAGGCAACCTTCCTGGTATTCGCCCATCTCGTCGGTCAGCGCTTCGAACTCGGGGTTGATGTACACCCGGGGTTCGCTGCGATCTTCGGACAGGTCCATGACCACGACGCGCAGATGCACGTTGACCTGGGTCGCGGCGAGGCCGATGCCCGGAGCTTCATACATTGTTTCAAACATGTCATCGACCAACTGACGAACCTTGTCGTCCACTACGGCCACCGGCTTGGCGATCGTGCGCAGGCGCGAGTCGGGAAATTCGAGGATGTTCAAAATAGCCATAAGCGTAATTGCTGCACATGTGAGGTAGAGGCAAATCGGCGGTGGGATGGACCCAGGCAGCCGGTGTGAAACGTTCGAAAGCCGCGAAGGCTATGGCGTTTCACGCGAACGCACATAATAAAGGAGATTGACCCCATGAGGAAATCGCTACTCGTCTTGCTGCTATGGGCCCCGCTGGCCATGGCGCTGATTCCACAGCCCGGCCAGCGCCTGGACCCTGTCACGCAAAAGGCGATACAGAGCTTCTTGCTGCACAATCGCCTGCTCGATTCCCCCAAGGACCTGGACAACGCACCCTATATCGTCGCCGCCGAGGCCGGACGCGTGCTGGGCGCCAATGGCGAGCGCGTCTACGCCAGGGGCAGTCTGGACCCGACCCAGCCGAATTACGGGATCTTCCGTCGAGGCAGGGTCTATACCGACCCCGACACCCGGGAACTGCTTGGAATCAATGCCGACGACATCGGCACCGCGCGCTTTTTGCTGACCGATGATCTCACCACCCTGGCCGTGCAAAGGGTTACCCAGGAAGTGCGTCCAGGCGACCGTTTGCTTCGCGCCGAACCTGGCGTCAGCCTGGCCGATCTGAAAACGGCTGCCCATGCACCCTTCGTTGAGGGCCACATCATCGACATCCCCAAGGGCGTCACGCAAATCGGCGTGCTGGATGCGGTGACCTTGAACAAGGGGCGCCGGGACGGCGTAGTCGAAGGCCAATTGCTCACGGTGATCAGGGCTGGCGCCTCGGTACGCGATGCGCTTACAGGTGCCCCGACGCGACTCCCGGATGTGCGTGCTGGCACCCTGCTGGTATTTCGCACCTATGAAAAACTCAGCTACGCCCTGGTTCTCAGCGCGTCCCGCCCGTTGGCGGTCATGGATCGTTTCGAGACTGACGATCAATCGCAATAAATAGCCTGCTAAATAAGTTACCAACAGAGTTATCCACAGCTTGTTCCGATCAAGGATGATCAGATGTTTCCGATAAACAGCACTCAGATTTCCCCGGCAGAGCTGGAAGCCCGGCTACGCTTGCACAGGTTGCCGGAACTGGGCCCCAGGCGTTTTCACCGGTTGATCGAGGCGTTCGGCTCTGCGTCCAAAGCCATCAGTGCACCTGCCAGTGCCTGGCGTGCGCTCGGGTTGCCGGCGGTCAGTGCCGATGCCCGGCGCAGTCCGGATATTCGCGATGGGGCCAGTGCGGCATTGGCCTGGCTGGCCCGTCCGGGCCAGCATTTACTGATGTGGGACCAGCCCGATTACCCTGCGCTGCTAGGCCAGATTGAGGGTGCTCCGCCGCTGTTATTCGTTGCCGGCGACCCCACGCTGCTGGAAAAACCGCAGTTGGCCGTAGTGGGCAGTCGTCGTGCCTCCCGCCCCGGCATGGACACCGCCGCCGCCTTTTCCCGCAGCCTGGCATGCGCCGGTTTCGTCATCACCAGCGGCCTTGCGTTGGGTATCGATGGTGCGGCCCATCAGGCGGCATTGGACGTGGGCGGTCATACCATCGGTGTACTCGGCACCGGCCTGGAAAAACTTTATCCACAGCGCCACAAGACGCTCGCCGCCACCATGATCGCCCAGGGCAGCGCCGTGGTTTCCGAGTTTCCACTGGACGCGCCACCCCAGGCCGGTAACTTTCCACGGCGCAATCGTATTATCAGCGGTTTGTCCCTGGGCGTTTTGGTGGTGGAAGCCAGCATCGCCAGCGGTTCGCTTATTACCGCACGGCTGGCGGCGGAACAAGGGCGCGAGGTGTACGCCATTCCGGGTTCCATCCATCATCCGGCGGCCAAGGGCTGTCATCAGTTGATCCGCGATGGCGCGGTGCTGGTGGAAACCATCGAGCATATTCTTGAAGGCTTGCGCGGTTGGCAGGCATTGTCACGCCCGGCCCCGGTGCCGGTTGTGCATCCACTGGTGGCCCTGTTGCATGCGGCCCCGCATACCAGCGAAGCCCTGGCGCTTGCCAGTGGACGGCCGCTGGCCCAGGTGCTGGCGAGCCTTACCGAGCTGGAACTCGAAGGCCAGGTGATCTGTGAAAGTGGGCGCTGGCTTGCGCGTGGCGAGCGGTTGTAGCTGGGTTTTGCAACGAAGATCGGTAAACTGCCCAGAGCTTTAGTTCGGAGAGTAAACAATGGTCAACAGGTGGCGTGTGCTGGAAGCCGCACGAGAAATTCGCGCTGGTGCGGTGATTGCCTATCCGACCGAAGCGGTCTGGGGCCTGGGCTGCGACCCGTGGAATGAAGCAGCGGTGGACCGGTTGCTGGCGATCAAGAATCGCTCAGTGGATAAGGGCCTGATCCTGGTGGCCGATAATATTCGCCAGTTCGACTTCCTGTTCGAAGACTTTCCCGACACCTGGATCGAGCGCATGGCCAGCACCTGGCCTGGGCCGAATACCTGGCTGGTGCCCCATCAGGACTTGCTGCCGGAATGGGTCACGGGTGTGCATGACACCGTGGCGCTGCGGGTCAGTGACCATCCGCTGGTACGGGATTTGTGCGCCCAGGTCGGGCCGTTGATTTCCACGTCGGCCAACCCCCAGGGCCGTCCGGCCGCGCGTACGCGGATTCGGGTGGAGCAGTATTTCCGGGGGCAGGTGGACCTTGTGTTGGGCGGCGCCCTGGGGGGGCGCAAGAACCCGAGCCTGATCCGTGACCTGGCGACGGGGGATGTGGTGCGGCCTTCCTGAGACCGAGTCGCGCCTATCGGGGGCAAGCCCCCTCCCACATTTGATTGGTGTTCGTCGTGACACCTCGTTCAAGGGTGGGAGGGGGCTTGCCCCCGATGACTTGCTTAAGGCAGCAGAATGGTCGAGCCGGTCGTGCGCCGCGCCGACAACTCGGTCTGCGCTTTGGCCGCATCCGCCAGTGCATAGCGCTGATTGATATCAATGCGCACCTTGCCGCTCTTGATCATCGAGAACAGGTCATCGGCCATCGCCTGCAAATCCTTCGCGTTGCTCGCGTAGGTCGCCAGCGTCGGCCGGGTGACATACAGCGACCCCTTCGCCGACAGAATCCCCAGGTTCACCCCATCCACCGCGCCCGACGCATTCCCGAAACTCACCACCAAACCACGCGGTGCCACGCTGTCCAGCGACGTCAGCCAAGTGTCCTTGCCAACGCCGTCATACACCACCGGCACCTTTTTACCGTCAGTCAGTTCCAGCACGCGCTGTGCGACATTTTCCTTGCTGTAATCAATGGTCTCCCAGGCGCCGAGGGATTTGGCCAGGGCGGCTTTCTCCGGTGAGCTCACCGTGCCGATCAACTTGACGCCCAGCGCCTTGGCCCATTGGCAAGCCAGGGAGCCTACACCGCCTGCGGCGGCGTGGAACAGAATGGTTTCGCCGCCCTTCAACTCATAGGTCTGGCGTAAGAGGTACTGCACGGTCAGGCCCTTGAGCATGGCACCGGCGGCCTGTTCGAAGCTGATCTCGTCCGGCAGATGCACCAGATTGGCGGCGGGCAACACGTGCAGTTGGCTGTAGGCGCCGAGCGGGCCGCTGCCATAGGCCACGCGGTCGCCGACCTTGAATTGGCTGACTTCACTGCCCACGGCATCGACCACACCGGCGCCTTCGGCCCCCAGTCCCGAGGGCAAGGACGGTGGCGCGTAGAGGCCGCTGCGAAAATAAGTGTCGATGAAGTTCAGGCCAATGGCTTCGTTGCGCACCCGAACCTGCTGTGGGCCTGGCTCCGCTGGTGTGTAGTCCACATACTCGAGCACGTCGGGGCCGCCGTGGGCGCTGAACTGGATACGTTTGGCCATCTACCTTCTCCTTGGGTCGAATAAACGAAGGCTCCTATCGGACTCCTAAGCTTGATCTTCGTCAACTGCGACGACACGGGGTGGGGTGGTATCCTGTGCGCCCATTTGCCGCCGACGCCCAATGGCCTCGCGTAGCTTTGCCCGATTCAAGGTGATGCCATGACTACTCGCACCGAGGCTGTAAAAGCCTACCTGCTCGACCTGCAAGACCGCATTTGCAGCGCCCTGGAAACCTTCGAAACGGACACGCGCTTTATCGAAGACGCCTGGACCCGGCCTGCGGGTGGTGGCGGTCGCACCCGTGTGATTGAGAACGGGTCGGTCATCGAAAAAGGCGGCGTCAACTTTTCCCACGTGTTTGGCAGCGGCTTGCCACCGTCCGCCAGTGCGCATCGCCCTGAACTGGCCGGGCGCGGCTTCGAGGCGCTGGGCGTGTCGCTGGTGATCCATCCCCACAACCCGCACGTGCCGACTTCCCACGCCAATGTGCGCTTTTTCATTGCCGAAAAAGAAGGCGAAGAGCCGGTGTGGTGGTTTGGCGGCGGCTTTGACCTGACGCCCTATTACGGCAACGACGAAGACTGCATCCACTGGCATCGCGTGGCCGAGCAGGCCTGTGCGCCGTTCGGTGCGGACGTTTACCCGCGTTATAAAGCCTGGTGCGACACCTATTTCCATATCAAGCACCGCAACGAGCCGCGTGGCATCGGCGGCCTGTTTTTCGATGACTTGAACGAATGGGGCTTCGACACCTGCTTTGCCTTCATCCGCGCCATCGGTGATGCCTACATCGACGCCTACCTGCCGATCATGCAGCGCCGCAAGGCGATGGCTTACACCGAACAGCAGCGCCAGTTCCAGGAGTTCCGCCGGGGCCGCTACGTTGAGTTCAACCTCGTCTATGACCGTGGCACCCTGTTCGGCCTGCAGTCGGGCGGGCGTACCGAGTCGATCCTGATGTCGCTGCCGCCGCAGGTGCGCTGGAGCTACGACTGGAAAGCCGAAGCCGGCAGCGAAGAAGCGCGCCTTACCGACTATTTTCTGCAAGACCGCGACTGGCTCGGCCTGGCTGCGCCCAAGGTGGTGGTGTGATGGATCGCTATGTCGTCTTCGGCAACCCCATCGGCCACAGCAAATCACCGTTGATTCACCGCCTGTTCGCCGAGCAGACCGGCGAGCAGATGGACTACAGCACGTTGCTCGCGCCGCTGGAGGATTTCATCGGCTGCGCCCGTGAGTTCTTTCAACACGGCCGTGGGGCGAATGTCACCGTGCCGTTCAAGGAAGACGCTTTCCGGCTGGCCGACACGCTCACCGAACGCGCCCAACGCGCCGGTGCGGTGAATACCCTGAGCAAGCTGGCCGATGGCACGTTGCTCGGTGATAACACTGACGGCGCAGGCCTGGTGCGCGACCTCAAGGTCAACGCCGGGCTGGACCTGCAAGGCAAGCGCATCCTGTTGCTGGGCGCCGGTGGCGCGGTACGCGGCGTGTTGGAGCCGTTGCTGGCCGAGAAGCCCGCCTCGCTGATCATTGCCAACCGCACCGTGGAAAAAGCCGAAGGGCTGGCCGAGCTGTTCGACGACCTGGGGCCGGTGTCCGCCAGTGGTTTCGATTGGCTGCGTGAGCCGGTGGACGTGATTATCAACGCCACGTCCGCCAGCTTGTCAGGCGACGTACCGCCGATTGCGGGCAGTTTGATCGAACCGGGCAAGACGTTCTGCTACGACATGATGTACGCCAAGGAGCCGACCGCCTTCTGTCGCTGGGCCGATGAGCAAGGTGCAGCGGTAGCGATGGATGGCCTGGGCATGCTGGTTGAACAGGCGGCGCAGGCCTTCTTCCTGTGGCGCGGCGTACGCCCGGAGTCGGCGCCGGTACTGGCCGAGCTGCGCCGCCAGTTGGCCTGACATACATCCAACTGTGGGAGGGGGCAAGCCTCCTCCCACAGTTTTGACCGTATTCAGTCCTCGAAATGGATGGGGCACCTGTCTGGCCCCTCCAGCTTTTTCAACTCATCCACCACCTGCGGCCGAGCCCCGCGCAATGTCAGGCTACGCCCCAACCCCGCCAACCGCCGCGCTTCCTGGTGCAGCATCTCCACCCCGGAATAGTCGATAAAGTTGATCTGCTGGGCCTCGATCACCACCCGCTCGCCCTGCAAACGTTGCAGGCGCACCTGCAGGTAGTGGCTGGCGCCAAAAAAGATCGAGCCACCCACGCGCAAGACATCCTCGTCGCCGTCGCGCCATTGCTGCACCCGGGGTTGCGAGGTGCGCTTGAGGTAGAAAAACAGCGACGCGAGTACCCCGGCATAAATCGCCGTTTGCAGTTCCAGAAGCAAGGTAGCGACACACGTCAGCGCCATCACCACGAATTCGGCGCGGCTCACGCGCAACAACGCCCGAATGCCTCGGTGGTCCACCAGCCCCCAGCAGATCAACAGGATACTTGCCGCCATGCTCGGGATCGGGATGTGGGCGATCAACCCTGCGCCATACAGCGCGAACAGCGCCACCCAGAGTGCGGAAAACACGCCGGCCAATGGCGAGCGGGCACCCGCCTCATAACTGAGGCCGGAACGGGTGAAGGAGCCTGCCGACAAATACCCGGAGAAAAACCCGCCGACGATATTGGATAAACCCTGGGCGCGAACTTCCTGATTCGCGTCGAGCAGTTGCTGCGAACGGGCCGACAATGAACGGGCAATCGACAGGCTGGTCACCAGTCCCAGCATGCCCACCGCCACCGCGCTCGGCAGCAGGCGCAGGATCGTATCCAGGTCCATTGGCAACGGGCGCAAGGGTGGCAGCTTGCCGATGAACGAACTGACCAGCGCCACATGCCCGAACAGCGCCGGCCACAGCCACGTGGCCAGGCTGCCCAGGGCCAGGGCGATCAACAGGCTCGGCCAGCGTGGCATCAGGTATTTGAGCAACGCGCCCACCAGCAAGGTACTCATGCCCAGGGCAAGCGAGGCGTGATCCCACTCGCCGGCATGCTCGAGCAGCGCCAGCAGGCTGTTGATCGCGGTGGCCTGGCTCGGCAGGTCCAGCCCCAGCAGGTTGGGCAACTGACCAAGGGCGATGACCACTGCGGCACCCAGGGTGAAACCAAGCACCACGGAATGGGAGACGAAATTCACCAGCGCGCCGAAGCGCAGCAGACCCAGCAACCACTGGAACACGCCGGCCAGGACGGTCAGCAGCAGGATCAAGGTGATGTAATCCTGGGAACCCGGCACCGCCAGCGGGCTGATGCTGGCGTAGAGCACAATGGAAATTGCCGCTGTAGGACCGCAGATCAGGTGCCAGGACGAGCCCCACAGGCAAGCGATCAACACTGGAATAATGGCCGCGTACAGGCCGTACTCCGGTGGGAGCCCGGCAATCAGCGCGTAGGCAATCGATTGTGGCAGCGCGAGTACGGCGCCGCTGAGGCCGACGATGGCATCCCGGCCGACGCTGCCGCAGGTTTGGCGCGGGAGCCAATCGAGGAAAGGGAACAGGGTGTGGCGGTTGGGCCGGGGCATCGCAGGCTCGGATTCAAAGGTTGGGCTCAGGGTATCAGCACATGCTGATCCTTGTGGGAGGGGGCTTGCTCCCTCCCACATTTGGATCGTGGTGTGTCTTAGAGGTTGGCTTTTACCGCTGCCAACGCATCCTTGCCATCAACGGTTTTCACGCCATCGAGCCATTTGTCCAATACCGCCGGATTGGCCTTGATCCACGCCTTGGCTGCTTCGGCATTGCTGACCTTATTGTTGGCCACGTCAGCCATGATGCTGTTCTCCATCTCCTGGGTGAAACTCAGGTTGGTCAGCAGTTTGCCCACATTCGGACAGGCTTGCGCATAGCCCTTGCGGGTCAGGGTATAGACGCTGCCGGTGCTGCCAAAATACTGCTCGCCGCCTTTGAGGTAGTGCATTTTCAGCTGCACGTTCATGGGGTGCGGCGTCCAGCCGAGGAAGGTGACGAAGCGCTGTTTCTTCACCGCTCGCGAGACTTCGGCGAGCATCGCCTGTTCACTCGACTCCACCAGCTTCCACTGGCCGAGATCAAAGTCATTCTTCTTGATGATCTCCTGCAGCGAGATATTCGCCGGCGCGCCGGAGCCGATGCCGTAGATCTTCTTGCCGAACTGGTCGGCGAATTTATTCAGATCGGCAAAATCATGCACACCCGCGTCCCACACGTAGTCCGGTACGGCAAGGGTGAACTCGGTGCCGTCGAGGTTCTTCGCCAGCTGTACGACATCGCCATTGGCCACGAACTTGTCATAGAAGCCCTGCTGCGCCGGCATCCAGTTGCCCAGGAACACGTCAACCTGACCATCCTTGAGCCCGCCAAAGGTAATCGGCACGGCGAGGGTGTCGACCTTGGGCTTGTAGCCCATTCCGGTCAGCAGAAAACCGGTGATGGCGTTGGTCGCCGCAATGTCGCTCCAGCCGGGATCGGCCATTTTTACCGTTTCACAGCTGGGGTCCGCGTATGCATTGGCGCTGCTCAACGCCAGCATGCCCAGCACTACCGTTAACTTTTGCATGGCCTTCCCTCTGTATTTACTGGTTTTGGCAGGGTTGTGGATAACGTGCCTTGCGCTCCAGGTCGTCGAGGTCGATATGGTTGCGCATGTACTGCTGACTGGCGTCCACCAGTGGCTGGTGATCCCAGCTCTTGAGCTTGCCCTGGGACAGTGCCTGGAATACCAGGCGACGGCGGCGTTGGCTGGCGAGCACCTGTTGGTGGATCGCCGGGATGTCCCATTTGGCCCGCGCCTCAGCCAAAAACGCCTCGAACAGTGGCCGGTGTTCAGGTGACTGACCGAGGTTCTCCCGCTCGTGCGGGTCGTTGTGTACATCGAACAGTAGACAAGGGTCGTCTTCGCTGTAGATGAATTTGTAGGCGCCCCGGCGAATCATCATCAGCGGGCTGATGGTGCCTTCGGCCATGTATTCGCCAAACACTTCGTCGTGCCCGCCCTCGCCTTGCAGGTGCGCCAGCAACGAACGGCCATCCAGGGGCAGGCGCGGGTCCAGCTCGCCGCCGGCCAACTCTACCAGGGTGGGCAACAGGTCGGCGGTCGAGACGGCCTGGCACACACGGTGCGCCGCAAATTGCCCCGGCGCACTGACCAACAGCGGCACGCGGGCGGCCATTTCGAACCAGTGCATTTTGTACCAGAGGCCGCGTTCGCCCAGCATGTCGCCGTGATCGCCGGAGAAGATGATGATGGTGTCATCGGCCAGCCCGGTGTCTTCCAGGGTTTGCAGCAGCTTGCCAACATTGCTGTCGATGTAGCTGCACGCGCCGAAATAGGCACGGCGTGCATCGCGGATCTTATCCACAGGCAGCGGCTTGTCCCACAGGTCGTAGACCTTGAGCAAACGCTGGGAGTGCGGGTCGAGATCGCCCTGTGCCGGTGTTTCAGGCAGTGGGATGTCGTTGTCGTCGTACAGGTCCCAGAACGGTTTGGGAATGGTGTAGGGGTCATGGGGATGGGTCATCGACACGGTCAGGCAGAACGGCTGCGCGCCGTCCGCGCGGACATGATCGAACAGATATTGCTGGGCCTTGAACACCACTTCTTCGTCGAAATCCAGCTGGTTGGTGCGCACACATGGCCCGGCTTGCAGCACCGAGGCCATGTTGTGATACCAGGTGGGGCGTACATCCGGTTCGTCCCAGTTCACCGCCCAACCATAGTCGGCCGGGTAGATGTCGCTGGTCAGGCGCTCCTCATAGCCGTGCAACTGGTCGGGACCGCAGAAATGCATCTTGCCCGACAGCGCCGTGCGGTAGCCGAGGCGACGCAGGTAGTGGGCGTAGGTGGGCACATCGGCGGGGAAATCTGCCGCGTTGTCATAGGCGCCAATCTTGCTCGGCAGCTGGCCGCTGACCAACGTAAAGCGCGAAGGCGCGCACAGCGGACTGTTGCAGTAGGCCGCGTCGAAGACCACGCCCTGCTCGGCGAGGCGGCTCAGGTTCGGCAGCTTGATCGGGGAAGGTCCGTAGAACGGCAGCAGCGGCGCGGCCATTTGATCGGCCATGATGAAAAGAATGTTCTTGCGCTTCATGGTTTCTCGGCATTCCATAGGCGGTGTTTATGCCAATGAGCATGCGGTCCATGAAAAACATGGTAAAGCCCATGAAGAACAATGCCTAGGATAAGCACAGCTTATGTATGAAGCGCTGGGTGACCTCTCACTCGACCTGTTGCGCGCGTTCGAAGCAGCTGCGCGGCGGCGCAGTTTCACCGCCGCCGCGATGGAACTGGGTACCACCCAACCGGCCATCAGCCAGCAGATCAAACGGCTTGAAGAGCAGTTGGCGATCCGCTTGTTCGATCGCATCTACCGTGGCATCGAATTGACCGACGCCGGCGCCCTGCTGTTCGAACACGTGCAGGCCGGCCTGCAAACCATCCACCTGGGCCTGGGCACCGTCACCCAGCAGGACCAGCACGAAGTGCTGCAAGTGGCCACCGACTTCGCCTTTGCCGCCTACTGGCTGATGCCGCGCCTGCATCGTTTCCACCAGGACAACCCGCAGGTTGACGTGAGCCTGGTGACCAGCGAGCGCAACCACGCCAGCCTGCGCAGCGACATCGACGTGGCCGTGCTGTTTGGCGATGGACGCTTCAAGCAAGGCGACAGCCTTTGGTTGTTCAACGAGGAAGTGTTCCCGGTGTGCAGCCCGCAGTGGCTCAACAACCAGGCCACTGCGCTGACCGTACAGACCCTGCCGGACTACCCCCTGCTGCACCTGCGTCAGGAAAACAATCGTCAATGGTTCGATTGGGCCGGTGTGTTTCGCGAGCTGGGGATCAGCGCCGCGCCCACCCCTGGCCAGTTGCGTTTCGACAATTACACGCTGCTGATTCAGGCGGCTATTGCCGGCCAGGGCGTCGCGATCGGCTGGCGCCACCTGGTGGATAACCTGCTGGAGCAGAACTGGCTGTGCAGGCCGATCAGCGACACGGTGGTCTCGCGCTTCGGCTATTACGTGGTGCAGCCCCAGCGCAAGCGTCGCGGGCAGTTGGTCGAACGGTTTGTCGATTGGCTGATGGCAGAGCAGGCCAGCAGTGCGCAGTCATTGACCGGGCTGGCCCTGCCGTCGATTGCGGTCTAGGATCGGCGCACAGTGGATCCGGAGTCCGTCATGCAACGTATCAAGGGCTACCACGCCCATATCTACTTCGACGCCAACACCCTCGACCAGGCCCGCACCTTGTGTGAAGACGCGGCAGCGCTGTTCCCGCTGCGCATGGGGCGCGTGCATGAGCGTCCGGTGGGCCCGCACCCGGACTGGAGCTGCCAGTTGGCATTCGAGCCGGAATACATTGGCGTGGTATTGCCGTGGCTGGCGCTGCATCGCAACGGCCTGGTGGTGTTCCTGCACCCCGAGACTGGCGATGACCTGAAGGATCACACCGATTACGCGATCTGGATGGGTGCGATGCGCGAGCTGGATTTGTCGATTTTTTAACCTGTCCAGGCGGCTGCAATGCTCATTTTCCCAAGAATGCGTAGGATTTTTTGCGGCATTTTCCCAATATATGGGACTGTTATTTATATATTGAGATATTACAAAGCTTAGGTTTATATTCGCCCATCTGCTTTTTTCAGCACCCACTCATTTCAGGTGAAGCGATGCAGGCGCAATTGATCGCGCTCGATTGGGGAACCAGCTCCCTTCGTGCTTACAAACTAGGCCCCGCCGGCGTGGTGCTGGAGCAACGCTCACTGGCGTCGGGCATCATGCATTTGCCCAACGAACCGCGTGACATTGCGGGCGTGCGCTGCAGCAATGGTTTCGAGCTGGCCTTCGACACCGCGTGTGGGGACTGGCTCGACGCCCAGCCCGAACTGCCGGTGATTGCCTGCGGCATGGTCGGCAGCGCACAGGGCTGGAGCGAAGCGGCTTATCGCAACACCCCGGTGGATGTGGCCAGCCTGGGCCTGGCGCTGCATAAGGTGCGCAGCGTGCGTGGCGTTGATGTGCATATCGTGCCGGGCGTGATCGAACAGGTCGGCCTGCCCAATGTGATGCGCGGCGAAGAAACCCAGGTGCTCGGTGTGCTGCACGGGCTTGCGAGCGAAGTACTGATCGGCCTGCCGGGCAGCCATTCCAAATGGGTCGAGGTGGTCGAGGGATGTATCACTCACTTCGACACGTTCATGACCGGTGAGCTGTTCGCCGTATTGAGCCAGCACAGCATCCTGGGACGCACCCAGAAATCATCGGAACATTTCCAGACCGAGGCGTTTGATCGCGGCGTGCATGTGGCGCTTTCGGCGGACGGCCAGCGCGGCGTGCTCTCGACCCTGTTCAGTGCCCGCACCCTCGGCCTGACCGCCCAAC
Source organism: Pseudomonas sp. 37 R 15 (assembly GCF_900004865.1). Taxonomy (NCBI): domain Bacteria; kingdom Pseudomonadati; phylum Pseudomonadota; class Gammaproteobacteria; order Pseudomonadales; family Pseudomonadaceae; genus Pseudomonas; species Pseudomonas sp. 37 R 15. Next base: position 241,790 of record NZ_CVTV01000061.1, read on the forward strand.
TGACGCCTGAGCAGCAGCCCGACTACCTGTCCGGCCTGCTGATCGGTCATGAACTCGCCGGTTTACCCGACAGCGCAAAACCCAAGCCGATCGTCCTGGTCGGTGCCGCCCCCCTCTGCGCCCGCTATCAACGTGCCCTCGCGCTTTGCGGCTTCGCCGACGTCAGCCTGGCGCAGGCAGCCAGCGAGCGCGGTTTGTGGCAACTGGCCGTGGCGGCCGGGCTCACTCAACCTGTAACGGAGGCCTGACATGCTTAAAAGAGCACTTGCACAAAACGGTCTGATCGCGATCCTGCGCGGTGTGCGCCCGGACGAAGCCGAAGCCGTCGGCCAGGCGCTGTACCAGGCCGGTTTTCGCGTCATCGAAGTGCCGCTTAACTCGCCGGACCCCTACACCAGCATCCGCACCCTGCGCGACAGCCTGCCCGCCGATTGCCTGATTGGTGCCGGGACGGTGCTGACGCCCGAGCAGGTCGAGCAGGTCAAGGCCGCCGGCGGCCAGGTGATCGTGATGCCCCACAGCGATGCCAAGGTATTGCGGGCGGCGAAAGCAGCCGGCTTGTATCTGTCGCCGGGCGTCGCCACGCCGACCGAAGCCTTTGCCGCACTGGCCGAAGGTGCCGATGTATTGAAGTTGTTTCCGGCCGAGCAAATGGGCCCGGCGGTCATCAAGGCGTGGCTTGCGGTATTGCCGGCGGGCACGTTGCTGCTGCCGGTGGGCGGTATTACGCCGGACAACATGCAAGTGTTCACCGACGCCGGTGCCAAGGGCTTCGGGCTGGGGTCCGGGTTGTTCAAGCCGGGTATGACCGTAGAGCAGGTTGCGAGCCGTGCCCAGGCTTATGTCGCGGCCTGGAAAGCCCTGAGCTGATTTCAAGTTCCGCGCCTGCTGGCGCTGCATCTATAAGAGAGACAACAGATGAAAATCACCAAACTGACGACCTTCATCGTCCCGCCGCGCTGGTGCTTCCTCAAAGTCGAAACCGACCAGGGCGTCACCGGCTGGGGTGAGCCCGTGGTTGAAGGTCGCGCCCACACCGTGGCCGCTGCCGTCGAAGAATTGTCCGACTACCTGATCGGTAAAGACCCACGCAATATCGAAGACATCTGGACTGTGCTCTATCGCGGCGGTTTCTACCGCGGTGGCGCTGTGCACATGAGCGCCCTCGCCGGTATCGACCAGGCGTTGTGGGACATCAAGGGCAAGGCCCTGGGCGTGTCCGTCAGCGACCTGCTGGGCGGCCAGGTGCGTGACAAGATCCGCGTGTATTCATGGATTGGTGGCGACCGCCCCGCCGACACCGCCCGCGCCGCCAAAGAGGCCGTGGCCCGTGGCTTCACTGCGGTGAAAATGAACGGCACCGAAGAGCTGCAGTTTGTCGACAGCTTCGAAAAGGTCGACCTGGCCCTGGCCAACGTCGCTGCCGTGCGTGATGCGGTCGGCCCTAACGTCGGCATTGGCGTCGATTTTCATGGTCGCGTGCACAAGCCCATGGCCAAGGTCCTGATGAAGGAACTGGACCCGTACAAGCTGATGTTCATCGAAGAACCGGTGCTCAGCGAAAACTACGAGGCCCTCAAGGAACTGGCACCGCTGACCAGCACCCCGATTGCCCTGGGCGAGCGGTTGTTCTCGCGCTGGGATTTCAAGCGAGTGCTCAGTGAAGGTTATGTCGACATCATTCAGCCGGATGCGTCCCACGCCGGCGGCATCACCGAAACCCGCAAGATCGCCAACATGGCCGAAGCCTATGACGTGGCCCTGGCCCTGCACTGCCCGCTGGGCCCGATTGCCCTGGCGGCCTGCCTGCAATTGGATGCGGTGTGCTACAACGCGTTTATCCAGGAACAAAGCCTGGGCATTCACTACAACGAGAGCAACGACCTGCTCGACTACGTGCGCGACCCGGGCGTGTTCGATTATGACCAGGGCTTCGTGAAAATCCCCAACGGGCCGGGCCTGGGCATCGAGATCAACGAGGAATACGTGGTCGAGCGCGCGGCCATCGGCCATCGCTGGCGCAACCCGATCTGGCGCCATGCCGACGGCAGTTTCGCCGAGTGGTGATGTTGACTGGCTAAAATGTGGTCAAAAATGTGGGAGGGGGCTTGCCCCCGATGGCGGTGGAACAGCCAGTACATCAGTGGATGACAGACCGCAATCGGGGGCAAGCCCCCTCCCACATTTGATCCGGTTTCTTCAGTCAGCTCAGTTTTTCAGACCTCAATAAACATAAAAAGAGGCACTTCCCCATGCACCCTGAACCCCTCACCGGACAGGCTTCTTTAGTCACGCCCAGCCGAAAGCGCTTCTTCATCATGGTGCTGCTGTTCATCACCGTGGTGATCAACTACCTCGACCGCAGCAACCTGTCGATTGCCGCTCCCGCGCTGACCAGCGAGCTGGGCATCGACCCAGTCCATGTCGGGCTGATTTTCTCGGCGTTCGGCTGGACCTATGCCGCGATGCAGATCCCTGGCGGCTGGTTGGTCGACCGTGTGCCCCCGCGCATTCTCTACACCGTCGCCCTGCTGTTGTGGTCCATCGCCACCGTCATGCTTGGCTTTGCCGCAAGCTTCATCGCATTGTTCGTGTTGCGCATGGCTGTCGGCGCCCTGGAAGCCCCGGCTTATCCGATCAACAGCCGGGTCGTGACCACCTGGTTTCCCGAGCGTGAGCGCGCCACGGCGATTGGCGTCTACACCTCCGGGCAGTTCGTCGGGCTGGCGTTTCTCACCCCCGTGCTGGCGTGGCTGCAGCATGCGTTCGGCTGGCACATGGTGTTCGTCGCCACCGGTGGCGTCGGCATTTTATGGGCGCTGATCTGGTACGCGGTGTACCGCGAGCCCAAGGATTTCAAAGGCGCCAACGCGGCGGAAATCCAGCTGATCCGTGACGGCGGTGGCCTGGTGGATATGCAGGCACACACGGCCAAGGCGCCGTTCAGCTGGGTTGACCTGGGCATTGTGCTGAGCAAGCGCAAGTTATGGGGCATCTACCTGGGGCAGTTCTGCCTGAATTCCACCCTGTGGTTTTTCCTGACCTGGTTCCCGACCTACCTGGTGAAGTATCGCGGCATGGATTTCATCAAGTCCGGTCTGCTCGCTTCACTGCCGTTTCTGGCGGCGTTCGTCGGTGTCCTGTGCTCCGGGATTTTTTCCGACTGGCTGATCCGCCGGGGCGCGTCGGTGGGCTTTGCGCGCAAGTTGCCGATCATTGGCGGGCTGCTGATTTCCACCGCGATCATCGGCGCCAACTACGTGGACTCCACCGCCTGGGTGATAGCGTTCCTGGCGGTGGCGTTTTTCGGCAATGGCCTGGCATCGATCACCTGGTCGCTGGTGTCCACGCTGGCGCCAGCGCGCTTGCTGGGGCTGACCGGTGGCGTGTTCAACTTCATCGGCAACTTGTCAGCCATTGCCACGCCGATCGTGATTGGTTTTCTCGCCAGCGGTGATTCGTTTGCGCCGGCGATTACCTATATCGCAGTGCTGGCGTTGCTTGGCGCGCTTTCCTACGTGTTGCTGGTGGGCAAGGTCGAGCGCATTGAGCTGTGAAATCAGGCGACCGTAAGGTCGCCTTTTTTATCTGTCTACGGCACGGACATCTCGTTACGGAACACATTGTGCGGGTCCCAATGCCGCTTGGTGCGGCGCAGGCGACTTTCTATCGGCGTCTCGGGGCAGAAAATCTTGTACCAAAAGGGGTTTTTAGGGTTGGCCGGATCACCGCCGACGTGGGTCATGTCGAGGTCCGGATAGTTGATATAGCAGCCCTCGAACTGGTCATTGATCGGTACTCCCTGGTCATTGACGAACGCTTGGAAAAACAGTCCCTGAATCCATCGGGCGTGGGCCTGATCCGCCGCCTCGCTGGCATCGTGCCAATAACATTGGGGCTGCCACTTCAGATAGGAGGAGCGTTGCGAAACCGACGACTCCTTGCGCACCGCCGGTGAGGGCTCATTGATGCGCCCGCCAAACGACTGGATTTGTATCAGGCTCTGGGTCAAGTGTTCCTCGGGGGCGTCCAGGTGCAGCGTGTCCCAGATCGCCTGGAGCACCTGAGGGGTGAATTCACCCTTCTGATAGGCCGACTTGTAGCGCCCTCGCAGATTGTCCCCTGAACCATTCAAGGTTTGCTGGCACACCAGCCAATCCAGGCGCCGCGTGGCCGCTAATGCGTCTGGCAATGCACTGATGGTGCGTCCGCTGGCGCCGCCGCTTGGCATATGCACAACGTAAAACGGCACCAGGCATTCCGTCGCGGGCAGGCCAATGGCCGCGAGCATTTTTTCGACGAAATCCACGAAGGGCGCCTGGTCCTCCAGCCCTCCGTCCCGATCGACGTAGTGGATGCCCAGGGTCACATTACCGGTGTGCAGATGGCGCATCTCCAGTTTGGTGGCCAACCCCCAGGTGTCGGGATTGCGCTGGTTAACGGCGAACCAGTTTTGATAGGCGATAAGCAGGTTGTCGAGTCTGGACTTATCGGTCAGCAGCGACCAATCCCATTCCAGCACCAGCCATAGCACTTCCTTCGGCGCCTCGGGCAGTGCCTTGAAGTAGTAGCTGGTGATGATGCCGAATTGACCACCGCCTGCGCCGCAGCACGCCGCGAAGAGGTCGAGCTCGTCAGGGTCTGTGCTGTCTCGCGAGACATGCACAGGTGTCAGGCCGGTTCCCTGTGCATTGGGCACCAACATATCCACACCGTGCAGCCAATCGCACACCAGGCCATGCTTGCGTGACAACAACCCATAGCCGCCCCCGCAGATATGCCCGCCCAGCCCGACCGAATAGCATGAGCCCCCCGGCAGTGTTTTATTGGCCAGCTTGTACAACCTGACGTAGGCGTCCCAGTTCTGCGCACCCGCCTCCAGGCGAAAACCGTAGCGCTCGGGCCGCGCCGGCACCAGCTGGGAAGCGATTTGCCCATCGGCAGCGTAGACCACTTGGTTCAGAGGGCTGATATCCAGGATCGATAACACCTCGTCGCCGTTGCCGGGCATCTTGTTGGAGACGAAACCTTCGTAACAGTGACCACCGCTTCGAACCGTGATACGCCCATCGGTGACCGCCAGCGCCTCGGCGGCGGCGTCGACGATGTCCTGGGGACTGTGGCAGAGGTAGATGCGATTGGCGCCATTGGGCGACGACTCGCCCTGCTGGTTGCCCAATGGCCAGCGCAGGTTGAAGCCTTTTTGCAAGGTGGAATGACGGGGGTCTGAAGACGTGATGAGATCAAATGCCATGATGTACTCCTTAAGAGCCAAAGATGACTTCTGATGCAGCTAACTTAACAACCGAGAGGCAAGAACTGCGGGGGGCTTGCGGAGGCGGTTAGACGACAAGGCGCATGAAGTGCTTGTGGGATGACTGCATGTCACCCCACAAGCCTAGCGCAAGAATCCAGACAGGCGCGCTTACCGACGAGCGTTACGCACGCCTTCCGATAGCGCTGCGCAATGGCTCAATACACCATCGATCGCTTGCTGGTCGCTGCCGGCGCTGGCGATGTGATCGATCAGCGCAGACCCCACCACCACCCCGTCCGCCAGGCGCGCAATGGCCGCCGCTTGCTCCGGCGTACGGATGCCGAAGCCGATGCTGATCGGCAGGTCGGTGTGGCGACGCAGGCGATTCACGGCTTCTTCGACGTGCTCCAGGGTGGCCGCGCCGGCACCGGTCACACCCGCCACCGACACGTAGTACACAAAGCCGGAGCTGCCGTTGAGCACCGTCGGCAGGCGTACGTCGTCGGTGGTCGGCGTGGTCAGGCGGATAAAGTCGATACCCGCCGCCTGGGCCGGATCGCACAGTTCGCCGTTATGTTCAGGCGGCATGTCCACCACGATCAGGCCGTCTACGCCAGCTGCCTTGGCATCGGTGATGAATTGCGGCACACCGTACTTGTGGATCGGGTTGAAGTAGCCCATCAACACCAGCGGCGTGTCGTTGTTGTCTTTGCGGAACTCGCGAACCATCTGCAGGGTTTTCGCCAGGTTCTGCTTGGCCTCCAGCGCACGGATGTTGGCCAATTGGATGGCCGGGCCATCGGCCATCGGGTCGGTGAAGGGCATGCCCAGCTCGATCACGTCGGCTCCGGCAGCGGGCAGGCCCTTGAGGATCGCCAGCGAGGCGTCATAACCCGGGTCGCCGGCGGTGACGAAGGTCACCAGGGCGGCGCGGTTCTGCTCTTTGAGTTGCGCGAAGCGCGTTTGCAGGCGGCTCATCAATGTTTCTCCTGCTGGGACTGTTCCATATGGTGCATGACGGTCTGCATGTCTTTGTCGCCCCGGCCGGACAGGTTGATCACCATCAGGTGGTCCTTGGGCAGGGTCGGTGCGCGTTTGAAGACTTCAGCCAGGGCGTGTGCGCTTTCCAGTGCTGGAATGATCCCTTCCAGGCGGCAGCATTTGTGGAAGGCGTCGAGGGCTTCATCGTCGGTCACCGAGGTGTACTGGACGCGGCCGATGTCGTGCAACCAGGCGTGTTCAGGGCCGATGCCGGGGTAGTCCAGGCCTGCGGAGATCGAGTGCGCGTCGATGATCTGGCCGTCATCGTCCTGCAGCAGGAAGGTGCGGTTGCCGTGCAATACACCGGGTACCCCGCCATTGAGGCTGGCGGCATGCTTGCCGGTTTCGATGCCATGGCCGGCTGCTTCAACGCCGATGATCTCGACGCTGGTGTCATCCAGGAATGGGTGGAACAAGCCCATCGCATTGGAGCCGCCGCCGATGCACGCCACCAGGCTGTCCGGCAGGCGGCCTTCCTGGGCTTGCAATTGGTCGCGGGTTTCCTTGCCGATCACGGCCTGGAAATCGCGCACCATGGCCGGGTACGGGTGCGGGCCGGCCACGGTGCCGATCAGGTAGAAGGTGCTGTCGACATTGGTGACCCAGTCACGCAGGGCTTCGTTCATTGCGTCTTTCAGGGTACCGGTGCCGGCGACCACCGGGATCACTTCAGCGCCCAGCAGCTTCATGCGAAACACGTTGGCCTGTTGGCGTTCGATGTCGGTGGTGCCCATGTAGATCACGCATTGCAGGCCAAAGCGCGCGGCGACGGTGGCAGTGGCCACGCCGTGCATGCCGGCGCCGGTCTCGGCGATGATGCGCTTCTTGCCCATGCGTCGAGCCAGCAGGATCTGGCCGATGCAATTGTTGATCTTGTGCGCCCCGGTATGGTTCAGCTCTTCGCGCTTGAGGTAGATCTTGGCGCCGCCGCAGAACTCGGTCAGGCGTTCAGCGAAGTACAGCGGGCTTGGGCGTCCGACGTAATCGCGCTGGAAGTAGGCCAATTCTTCGTTGAACGCCGGATCGATCTTGGCTGCTTCGTATTCACGGGCCAGTTCGAGGATCAACGGCATCAGGGTTTCAGCGACGTAGCGGCCGCCGAACGCGCCAAACAGGCCGTTGACGTCAGGGCCGTTGCGCAGGTCGGTCTGGGACTGAGTCATGGGACGCTCCAGGAATGAAGGGGTGTGGAAAACAATGAGGACCACTCTACCCCTGCCGCTGCGGGCTGAAAACCGATAAGATCGCCGCAACCTGTCAGGAAAACTCACATATGAGTCGAGATCTTCCGCCGCTCAATGCGCTGCGCGCGTTTGAGGCCACCGCCCGTCTCAGCAGCGTCAGCCAAGCTGCGGAGCAATTGCATGTCACCCATGGCGCAGTCAGTCGCCAGTTGAAAGTGCTGGAAGAACACTTGGGGGTCAGCCTGTTCGTCAAAGACGGGCGCGGCCTTAAACTCACAGATGCGGGGGCAAGGTTGCGCGACGCCAGCGCCGAGGCGTTCGAGCGTCTGCGCGATGTGTGTGCCGAACTCACCCAGCGCAGCGCCGACGCACCGTTTGTACTGGGATGCTCGGGCAGCCTGCTGGCCCGCTGGTTGATCCCGCGTCTGGGGCGCTTGAATGCCGACTTGCCGGACTTGCGTCTGCACCTGTCGGCGGGTGACGGCGATCTCGACCCCAGGCGCCCCGGCCTTGATGCCTTGCTGGTATTCGCCGAGCCACCGTGGCCGGCGGATATGCAGGTGTATGAGCTGGCCAGCGAGCGCATCGGCGCGGTCATGAGTCCACGATTCGCCGGTTACGAGCGCCTGCGCCAGGCACCCGCCCAGGCCTTGCGTGGCGAGCCTCTGTTACACACCACATCGCGCCCGCAGGCCTGGCCCAGCTGGGCGCAGCAACACGGGATCGAGCCCGGCGCGCTGAAATTCGGCCAGGGTTTTGAACATTTGTATTATTTGCTGGAGGCGGCCGTGGCGGGCCTGGGCGTGGCGATTGCGCCTCAACCGCTGGTGGCAGAGGACCTGCGAGCGGGTCGGCTGGTAGCGCCGTGGGGCTTCAGTGAAACTCCGGCGCACCTGGCGTTGTGGCTACCCAAGCGCGCCGCAGATGGGCGCGCCGGGCAATTGGCGCAGTGGCTCAAGGCTGAGCTGGCGCGCCAAATCGTTTAGTCGCCGCGTTTGCACAGCAGGTAAGCCGCCAGCAGACCCAGTGCACCGACAGCGACGCCGGCTGTGGTCCATGGGTGCTCTTGTGCGTAGTCGCGAGTGGCAACGCCGGTTTCGCGGATTTTGACTTTGCTTTCTTCGTAGGCATCGCTGATCAGGTGGCGAGAGTGCTTGAGGGCATTCTCGGCATTGCTTTTGAGGGCCTTCAGCGTTTTGCGCGACTCATCGGATGCGTCGTCCTTGAGGCTCTCGAGGGATTTGAGCAGGCTCGAAATCTCGGCTTCCATGCTTTCCAGCGACGCTTTGCGTAAAGAAGTGTTGGCCATGTGGACATCTCCTGAAGTGATTGAGTGGCGTGTGTAGATACCGACTGCGGCCGTTTCAGAAAGTGCATTAAATCTGAACTTTCGTAGCCAAGCGGTCGCCTCAAGCAGTACGAATATTCACTGCTAGTCTTGATTGACGACCCTAGGAGAAATGCCATGAGCGAACATCACACCTACAAGAAAGTCGAATTGGTCGGCTCATCCACCACCACCATCGAAGATGCGATCCAGAATGCCCTGGCCGAAGCCAGCAAAAGCCTCAAGCATCTGGAGTGGTTTGAAGTGACTGAAACACGTGGGCATATCGAGAATGGCAAGGTCGCGCACTATCAGGTCACTCTCAAGGTGGGATTCCGAATTGCCACTAGTTGATCGGGCGCGTGGAACTTTGATCGCTGGCCGATTGCCATAACCTGCGCTACACCCAATGCATGCCGACGCCTTAAGCGTCGGCATGCTCTTTTCGACCAGCGCAAGGAAAGTATCGGATGAAGAAGTTCTTGTTGGCGGTAGGTTTGTTGAGCATTGCAGGTACGGCCCTGGCGGCGGGCAAACCTTGTGACGAGCTGAAAAGCGAACTCGCGGCAAAGCTTGATGCCAAGGGCGTTCAGCACTATTCGCTGGATGTTGTGGACAAAGGCGCTGCCGCCGATGGCCAAGTGATTGGCAGTTGCGAAGGCGGCACCAAGGAAATCGTCTACAAGCGCGGTTAATCCCGTGTTGCAGACCTGAAAAACCGACGCAGGCGCGTCGGTTTTTTTTCGTCTGGGGGTTTAGCCCTTCATCACCTGCGCCAGCAGCTCGTAGGAATGAATCCGATCGGCATGCTCATACAGGTCGCAGGTAAAGATCAGTTCGTCGGCGCCGGTCTGTTCGATCAGCACCTGCAGTTTGGCGCGGATTTTCGCCGGGCTGCCCACCATCGCCAGGCCGAGGAAACTGCCCACCGCCTCTTTCTCGTGGGGCAGCCACAGGCCGTCCATGCTTTTCACCGGCGGGCGCTGCACCAGGCTTTGCCCACGCATCAGCGCGAGAATGCGCTGGTACACCGAGGTGGCCAGGTAGTCGGCCTGTTCATCGGTGTCAGCGGCGACCAGCGGAATGCCGAGCATCACGTAGGGCTTGTCCAGCACGGCCGACGGCGTGAAGTGATTGCGGTACACCCGAATCGCTTCATGCATCAGGCGCGGTGCGAAATGTGAGGCGAAGGCGTAGGGCAAGCCACGTTCACCGGCCAATTGCGCGCTGAACAGGCTCGAGCCCAGCAACCATACCGGCACGTTGGTGCCGGTGCCCGGTACCGCGATCACTCGCTGATCGGGCGTGCGCGGTCCGAGGTAGGCCATCAGCTCGGCCACGTCTTGCGGGAAGTCGTCCGCGCTGCCGGAGCGTTCACGGCGCAGGGCGCGGGCGGTCATCTGGTCGGAACCGGGCGCACGGCCAAGGCCCAGGTCGATACGGCCAGGGTACAGGCTCTCCAGGGTGCCGAACTGCTCGGCGATCACCAGCGGCGCGTGGTTGGGCAGCATCACCCCGCCGGAGCCGACACGGATGGTCGAGGTCCCACCGGCCAGGTAGCCGAGCAACACCGACGTGGCCGAGCTGGCGATACCGTCCATATTGTGGTGTTCGGCCACCCAGAAACGGTTATAGCCGAGCTTTTCCACATGCTGGGCAAGGTCCAGGGAATTGCGCAGCGATTGCGCCGCACTGCCATTGGCGCGCACGGGCACCAGGTCGAGGGTCGAGAACTTTACGTCGGACAGCGATTTCATAGCCTGCTTCTCCAATAGGGGCGCAGGCTTCTTAGACGAACTAAAACCTGCCGCTTCATGTGCATGTTCTATGCAATGAGGGCATATACCCGAGATTCAATAGCAGTTATGAAATTTCCTACTTATTTGGTAGGTCTTTCCGACAAGATGAACTTTGCCATGGCGTCTATCCTCAGAACCTTACCGACGCAAAACCACCGTTCGAGGAGAAAGCTATGAGTATCGTTAAAAAGGCATCCGCGCATTGGGAAGGTGATCTGAAGACCGGCCTGGGTTCCATTTCCACCGAGACCGGCGTGCTGCGCGAAGCGCCCTATGGCTTCAAGGCCCGTTTCGAAGGCGGCAAGGGTACCAACCCTGAAGAGCTGATCGGTGCGGCCCACGCCGGCTGTTTCTCTATGGCGTTTTCCATGATTCTCGGCGATGCAGGCCTTAAGGCTGACAGCATCGACACCGAAGCCCAGGTGACGCTCGATCAGGTCGAGGGCGGTTTTGCGATTACCGCTGTGCATCTGGTGCTTAAAGCCAAGATTCCGGGCGCCAGCCAGGCGCAGTTCGACGAACTGAGCAAAAAGGCCAAGGAAGGGTGCCCGGTATCCAAAGTGCTGAACGCAACCATCACCCTGGATGCCACGCTGGTGAGCTAACCCCAGGATCGTGTGGGAGGGGGCTTGCTCCGGATAGCAGAGTGTCAGTCGAAGCATATATGACTGATGCACCGCTGTCGGGAGCAAGCTCCCTCCCACATTTTTTGTTCTGCGTTAAATAAGAACTCGTGTTTCCTAAATGTGGTCCTATAGCCTATGCAGCCTAGACGCACACCCGTGCGCAATGCATTCAGGGAGCTACACACATGAAACGTTTTGCTTTGGCGGTCATCTGCGGCGTATTGGCCACTTCGGCTGTGGCCGCGCCAAAAGACTGCGAAGAGCTCCGCAAGGAAATCGAAGTAAACATCCAGGCCAAGGCGATCCCGTCCTATACCCTGGAAATCATCACGGCCGAGGAAGCCAAGAATCACGACAGCGCCATGATCGTCGGCACGTGCGAAAACGGCACCAAGCGCATCCTCTACCAGAAGAACAACGACTGATCAGATGCAGTTCACGCTGCGCTCTTCAGCCAGCAACTGGCGCGTCGAGTCATATAGGCGGATGTTGGGCGTGAACGCCAGTGAGCGCCCTTCCAGTACGTAGCGCTGGCCGGCCTGGAAGTGGTCGTACTGCAAGGTCATGAAGCAGGTTCGGTACATCATCTGGCTGAGCCCCCCCAACCCACCACCGGCGGGCACTTCGAAGTCGAAGCGCACCATCAGTTCGTGGGCCCCGGGCGGCATTTGGAAATAGCGCCCGTCTTCGAGGTTTTTCCCGTCCAGGCGCTGAGCCATGACCAATTTGGCGCCCGGGGTGGGTGTGGTGAAATCCACCCAGGCCTGCTGCGGGTCCACGGGTGGGATCGGCGTCGATGCACAAGCGCTGAGCAACAGGGCGGCGACGGGATACAAAAGCTGGCGCATGGCAGGTACTCAACGCGAGAAGATATTTTGAGTATAAACACGCCATCACGCGGAACATTCAAATTCACTTCACGCGCACCCACTACCCAGGAGCAGTCGCGGCATGATCAGGCGTTTTCTTCCAGGGTTGATGGTTATGTTGCTCAGCGGCTGCTCCAGCGTCAGTTACTACGGCCAGTTAGCAAGTGGCCAGTGGCAACTGCTGCGGGCGCGGGAACCGGTGGCCGAGGTCATCGCCGATCCGGCCCGTCCTCAATCGTTGCGTGAGCATCTGCTTCAATCCCAGAAGGCCCGCGCGTTCGCCAGCGAACAGCTGTACTTGCCCGACAATCAAAGCTACCGGCTGTATGCCGATATTGGTCGACCCTATGTGGTGTGGAATGTCTTCGCCACGCAGGAATTTTCTTTGTCTGCGCAAAACCACTGCTTCCCCATCGCCGGTTGCGTGGCCTACCGCGGCTATTACAGCCAGGGTGCGGCGCGTGGCGAGGCGGCGTTGCTGCGCCAACAAGGCATGGACGTGGCGATTGGCGGCGTCGAAGCCTATTCCACGCTGGGCTGGTTCAACGACCCGATCATCAGTTCGATGATGAACTGGGGCGATGAGCGTTTGGCCACGCTGATCTTCCACGAGCTGGCGCATCAGCGCGTCTACGTGAAGGACGACACCGAATTCAATGAGTCATTCGCCAGCTTTGTCGAGCAGGAAGGTACGCGGCAATGGCGCGCCGCGCGTGGCCTGGCGCCGCTGAGCGATGCGACGTTGCAGCAGCGCGACCGGTTTACCCAGTTGATACTCGATACCCGCAAACGCCTGGAAAACCTCTACGCCCAGCCGTTGGCGGCCGATGTGATGCGCCAGGCCAAGGCCGCGCAGTTCGAACGCCTGCGCAGGGAGTACCGCCAACTGCGCGACAGCCAGTGGGGCGGCGACAAGCGTTATGACGCGTGGATCAACCAGCCGATGAACAACGCGCGGCTGCTGCCGTTCGGGCTGTACGACCAGTGGGTGCCGGCGTTTGCGGCGTTGTTTGCGCAGGAAGGGCGGGATTGGGTGAAATTCTATGGGGCGGTGGAGAAGTTGGGAGGGTTGCCGGTGGAGCAGCGCAGGGCGGTGTTGAGGCAGTTGGAGAAAGCTGCTCTTTAGGGCCTCATCGGGGGCAAGCCCCCTCCCACATTTTGAGCGGTGTACACAGGTCAATTGTGGGAGGGGGCTTGCCCCCGATGGCGGCCTCAAGGCCGCTGCAAAAATGCCTGATGCATGTCTGCCAACGTCTCAAAATGCCAGGTCGGCGCTTCGGCATTCAGCTCTTCAAAGCTGCCAAACCCATAGCCTACCGCCGCCGAGTCGAGCCCATTGCTGCGCGCGCCGATCAGGTCATGCTTGCGATCACCGATCATCAAGGTGGTGGCCGGGTCCAGCCCTTCTTCACGCACCAGGTGGGCGATCAGCTCGACCTTGTTGGTGCGCGTGCCATCCATCTCGCTGCCGTAAATCACCTTGAAGTGCTTGGCAAAGTCGAAATGCCGCGCGATCTCGCGGGCGAATTCCCACGGCTTGGATGTCGCCACATACAGTTGGCGGCCCTGGCGGTTCAGTTCTTCCAGCAAGGGCATCACGCCGTCGAATATCTGGTTTTCATAAAGTCCGGTGACCTTGAAGCGCTCGCGATAGAAATTCACCGCTTCCCACGCCTTGGCCTCGTCGAAGCCATAGAACTGCATGAACGCCTGCAGCAACGGCGGGCCGATGAAGTGTTCGAGCCGGGTCAGGTCCGGCTCGTCGATGTCCAGTTTGCCGAGGGCGTACTGGATCGACCGGGTGATGCCCTCGCGCGGGTCGGTGAGGGTGCCATCCAGGTCGAACAGCACGGTCTGGTGGTGCAGGGTCATTGGTCGAATCCTTGCGCGATGTGCAGGTCTTTGAGCTTCACGTAGTTCGCCGCGCTGTAGGTGAAAAAGGCACGCTCCTTGTCGGTCAGTGGGCGGACCTGTTTAACCGGACTGCCAACATACAAAAAGCCGCTGTCGAGTTTCTTGCCCGGCGGCACCAGACTGCCGGCCCCAATGATCACGTCATCCTCCACCACTGCGCCGTCCATGACGATGCTGCCCATGCCAATCAGGATGCGGCTGCCCACGGTGCAGCCATGCAGCATGACTTTGTGAGCGATGGTGACGTCGTCACCGATCAACAGCGGGAAACCGTCCGGGTTGAACGGGCCGGCGTGGGTGATGTGCAGGACACAGCCGTCCTGCACGCTGGTGCGCGCACCGATACGGATACGGTGCATGTCGCCGCGAATAACCGTCAATGGCCAGACCGAGCTGTCGGCGCCGATTTCGACATCGCCGATCACCACCGCCGAAACATCGACAAAAGCCCCGGTGCCCAGGGTTGGCGTGTGATTCTGATAGGTGCGAAGGGTCACGATAGCCTCTCTCTGTTGTACTGATAGCTGCGGTGGGTGTTGATTGTAATTAAGATGGCCCCATCTTTGTCTTATCTGTTTCTTCAGCCAAGGTGCCAACCGTGAGCGCGAACAACCCCCTTCTGCAGCCCTACGACCTGCCGCCGTTCTCGGCGATCCGTGCCGAGCATGTCCAGCCGGCCATCGAACAGATCCTGGCCGACAACCGTGCAGCGATCGCAGACATCCTGCAAAGCCAGGGCAAAAATCCGACATGGGCGGGTCTGGTCCTGGCCATGGACGAGCTCAACGATCGCCTCGGCGCGGCCTGGAGCCCTGTCAGCCACCTCAATGCGGTGTGTAACAGCGCCGAGCTGCGCGAAGCCTATGAGGCGTGCCTGCCGGCATTGAGCGCCTATTCCACCGAGATGGGGCAGAACCGTGAACTGTTCCAGGCCTTCGAAGCCCTGGCCAACAGCCCGGAGGCCGCTGGTTTCGATGTGGCGCAAAAAACCATCCTGGAACACGCCCTGCGCGACTTCCGCCTGTCGGGTATCGATTTGCCGCCCGAGCAGCAGAAGCGCTACGCCGAAGTGCAAAGCAAGCTGTCGGAGCTGGGCAGCAAATTCTCCAACCAGTTGCTGGACGCTACCCAGGCCTGGACCCGGCACGTCAGCGACGAAGCCACCCTCGCCGGCCTGACCGATTCGGCCAAGGCGCAAATGGCCGCCGCCGCCCAGGCCAAAGGTCTCGATGGCTGGCTGATCACTCTCGAATTTCCGAGCTATTACGCGGTAATGACCTACGCCCAGGACCGTACCCTGCGTGAAGAAGTCTACGCGGCCTACTGCACCCGCGCGTCGGACCAGGGCCCGAATGCCGGTCAGAACGATAACGGCCCGGTGATGGAACAGATCCTCGACTTGCGTCAGGAACTGGCTCAATTGCTGGGCTACGCGTCGTTTGCCGAACTGAGCCTGGCCACTAAAATGGCCGAGTCGAGCGATCAGGTGCTGAGTTTCCTGCGCGACCTGGCCCGGCGCAGCAAGCCGTTCGCGACCCAGGACCTGCAGCAGCTCAAGGCCTACGCCGCCGAACAAGGTTGTGCCGACCTGCAAAGTTGGGACAGCGGTTTCTACGGCGAAAAACTGCGCGAGCAGCGCTACAGCGTGTCCCAGGAAGCCCTGCGCGCCTACTTCCCGATCGACAAGGTGCTGGGCGGCCTGTTCGCCATTGTGCAGCGCCTGTATGGCATCGAAATCGCCGAGCAGAAAGGTTTCGACGCCTGGCACCCGGACGTGCGCCTGTTCGAGATCAAGGAAAACGGCCAGCACGTCGGCCGCTTCTTCTTTGACTTGTATGCCCGCGCCAACAAGCGTGGCGGTGCCTGGATGGACGGCGCCCGCGACCGCCGCCGCACCGTCGATGGCGTGCTGCAAAGCCCGGTGGCCAACCTGGTGTGCAACTTCACCCCGGCCGACAGTGGCAAGCCTGCCCTGCTGACCCACGATGAAGTCACCACCCTGTTCCACGAATTCGGCCATGGCCTGCACCACCTGTTGACCTGCGTTGAACACGCCGGCGTATCCGGTATCAACGGCGTCGCCTGGGATGCGGTGGAGTTGCCGAGCCAGTTCATGGAGAACTGGTGCTGGGAGCCTGAAGGCCTGGCGCTGATTTCCGGTCATTACGAAACCGGTGAACCGTTGCCCCAGGACCTGCTGGAAAAAATGCTCGCGGCGAAGAATTTCCAGTCCGGCCTGATGATGGTGCGCCAGCTGGAGTTCTCGATGTTCGACTTCGAACTGCACGCCACCCACGGCGACGGTCGCAGTGTGGCGCAGGTGCTGGAAGGTGTGCGCGATGAGGTCTCGGTGATGCGTCCGCCGGCCTACAATCGTTTCCCCAATAGCTTTGCGCATATCTTCGCCGGCGGTTATGCGGCGGGTTACTACAGCTACAAGTGGGCCGAAGTGCTCTCGGCGGATGCCTTCTCCAAGTTCGAAGAAGACGGCGTGCTCAATGCGCAGACCGGCCGCGCCTTCCGGGAAGCGATTCTCGCACGGGGCGGTTCCCAGGAACCGATGGTGTTGTTCGTCGACTTCCGCGGACGGGCGCCGTCGATTGACGCACTCTTGCGCCACAGCGGCCTGAGTGAGGACGCGGCAGCATGAGTGAAGGGCCTGTGATTACCAAAAAGCAATTCATCGCCGGGGCGGTCTGCCCGGCGTGCAGCGAGCCGGACAAGCTGAAGATGTGGACCGAAGACGACGTGCCGCACCGCGAATGTGTGGCCTGCGGCTATACCGATACGCTCAATGACCAGGGGCTGTCAGTGCCCAGGGAGCTGGGTACGCGGGTCAATACCTCGGCCTTGAAAGCGCCGGCCGACCCTAAGGTGCAAGCGGTGCAGTTCTTCCCCAATCCAAAGCTGAAAAAAGACTAGCAGCCTTACGCCGATCCAAGATGTGGGAGGGGGGCTTGCCCCTGTGACGGCCGGACAGCCGACGCGGTTCTACCTGACACGCCGAGGTCCAAATGTGGGAGGGGCTTGCCCCTGTGACGGCCGGACAGCCGACGCGGTTCTACCTGACACTCCGAGGTCCAAATGTGGGAGGGGGCTTGCCCCCGATGGCGGCCTCTGGGCCGACCAGGATGCTGGATTGGAACGAGTACATATCCGTTTCTGCGTAACGG
>NZ_CVTV01000061.1:259029-326529 GCF_900004865.1 Pseudomonas sp. 37 R 15
CGGCGTCCTGCCGGGTTACCCACGGATTCAAGCCTGCGTTCGGCCAGCGTGGTTTAACGGGGCGCCTGAGATCAAAAGCAGATCAAGATCAAGAGCGACTCGCTTCGCATCGTGGTTACCGTTGAGCGCTACAGAGTTGTGTATACCTACGCCATCAGAAGAAGGCCCCCTCCCATTTTTTTGCCCGCCTGTATGCGACTTAGGTCGCTGATTTCCTCCTCCACATGCTTAGCCTGCTATCATTTGTAACCATTGATTGCCGCTCGCGGCAAAAAAAGCCAAGTCGCTCCCCAGAAGCGGCGGCCAAATCCGTGACCACATGATGAGGTGCACCCATGTCTGATCAAGATCAAGACAACCCCCGGCGTGATTTTTTGCGCAAATCCTTGACCTTGATCCCGGTGGTCACGGTTGCCAGTACCGGCCTTGGCGGTTCGATGCTGATGGCGACGCCCGAGCCTGTCCAGGCCGCGCCAACCCAGCCGGCTCCCAGTGACAAAGCGTATGAGCCGACTTATTTCACCGCCGAGGAGTGGGCGTTTATCAACGCTGCCGTGGAGCGTTTGATTCCCGCTGATGCTCAGGGCCCAGGTGCCTTGGAGGCTGGCGCGCCGGAATACATCGACCGTCAGATGAACACCCCGTACGCCAGTGGCGCCCTGTGGTTCATGCAAGGCCCCTTCAATGCCGACGCTGCGCCGGAGATGGGCTGGCAGAGCAAATTAGTGCCCAGGGAAATCTATCGCCTGGGTATCGCGGCGACGGATGCCTGGTCGAAAGCGTTCAACGGTAAAGTTTTTGCCGCGCAAGACAGCGCTACCCGAGACGATATGTTGCGCCGCCTGGAGGCGGGTGGCAGCGAAGTGAGCGCTCACTTCGAGGCGGTGCCAGCAAAGATGTTCTTCAACCTGTTGTTGCAGAACACCAAGGAGGGCTTCTTCTGCGATCCCATCCACGGCGGCAACAAAGGCATGGTCGGCTGGACCATGATCGGTTTCCCCGGCGCCCGCGCCGATTTCATGGACTGGGTGGAGCGCAACGAGCAATACCCCTTCCCGGCTGTTTCCATTCGCGGCGAGAGGGCATGACCGTGGCGACCATCATGAAGAAAGTGGACGCGGTGATCGTGGGCTTCGGCTGGACCGGCGCGATCATGGCCAAGGAGCTGACCGAGGCCGGCCTCAACGTGGTAGCGCTGGAGCGCGGCCCGATGCAGGACACCTACCCGGACGGCAACTATCCCCAGGTCATTGATGAACTGACCTACAGCGTGCGTAAAAAACTCTTTCAGGACATTTCCAAAGAGACGGTGACCATTCGCCATAGTGTGAATGACGTCGCCCTGCCCAACCGTCAGCTCGGCGCCTTCTTGCCCGGTAACGGTGTCGGCGGCGCAGGCCTGCATTGGTCCGGCGTGCATTTTCGTGTCGACCCCATCGAGTTGCGCATGCGCAGCCACTACGAAGAGCGCTATGGGAAGCACTTCATTCCCAAGGACATGACCATCCAGGACTTCGGTGTCAGCTACGAAGAGCTGGAGCCGTTTTTCGATTACGCGGAAAAAGTCTTTGGCACTTCCGGCCAGGCGTGGACCGTCAAGGGTCAATTGGTGGGTGAAGGTCGCGGCGGCAACCCGTATGCACCGGATCGCTCGAACCCCTTCCCGCTGGAGGCACAGAAAAACACGGTCTCCGCGCAGCTGTTTCAGAAAGCGGCTGCTGATGTGGGTTACAAACCCTACAACCTGCCGTCGGCCAATACGTCGGGGCCTTACACCAACCCTTACGGCGCGCAGATGGGACCGTGTAACTTCTGCGGCTTTTGCAGTGGCTACGTGTGCTACATGTACTCCAAGGCGTCGCCCAACGTGAACATTCTGCCGGCGTTGCGCCAAGTGCCGAATTTCGAGCTGCGGCCCAATTCCCACGTGCTCAAGGTCAACCTCGACAGCACCGGGAAGAAAGCCACCGGTGTGAGCTATGTCGACGGCCAGGGTCGGGAATGCGAACAGCCGGCGGACCTGGTGATCCTCGGCGCGTTCCAGTTCCACAACGTGCGCCTGATGCTGCTGTCGGGCATCGGCAAGCCTTACGACCCGATTACCAACGAAGGCGTGGTGGGCAGGAACTTTGCCTACCAGAACATGGGCACCATCAAGGCGTTCTTCGACAAGGACACCCACACCAACAACTTTATCGGCGCGGGCGGCAATGGCGTGGCCATTGATGACTTCAATGCCGACAACTTCGACCATGGCCCGCACGGCTTCGTGGGCGGCTCGCCGATGTGGGTCAACCAGGCGGGCAGCCGGCCTATTGCCGGCACCTCCAACCCTCCGGGCACGCCGGCCTGGGGCAGTGCGTGGAAGCGTGCCACCGCCGATTACTACACCCACCAGGTGTCGATGGATTCTCACGGTGCACATCAGTCCTACCGCAGCAATTACCTGGATCTGGACCCGGTTTACCGCGATGCCTACGGCCTGCCCCTGTTGCGGATGACCTTCGACTGGCAGGAAAACGACATCAAGATGAACCGCTTCATGATGGAAAAAATGGGCAAGGTCGCCCAGGCCATGAATCCCAAGGCGATCGCCGTTCTCGGCAAAAAGGTCGGTGAGCATTTCAATACGGCGTCGTACCAGACCACTCATCTTAACGGCGGCGCGATCATGGGCACCGACCCGAAAACCAGCGCGTTGAACCGTTACCTGCAGAGCTGGGATGTACACAACGTGTTTGTCCCGGGGGCGTCCGCTTTCCCACAAGGTTTGGGCTACAACCCTACCGGTCTGGTGGCAGCTTTGACCTACTGGTCGGCCCGTGCGATCCGCGAACAGTACCTGAAAAACCCCGGCCCGCTGGTTCAGGCATAAGGAGCGATGACCATGAAAGCACTCGTTATCGCCTCTCTGGCGCTGTTCAGCAGTTGCTCGGTCAGCGCGGCTGAAACCGACCTGATCAAGCAAGGTGAATACCTGGCCCGCGCCGGTGATTGTGTGGCTTGCCACACCGCCAAGGGCGGTAAGCCATTCGCCGGCGGCCTGCCGATGGAAACCCCCATTGGCGTGATTTATTCCACCAACATCACACCGGACAAGACCGGCCTGGGAGACTACAGCTTCGAAGACTTCGACAAGGCCGTGCGCCATGGCGTCGCCAAGAGCGGTAGTACGCTTTACCCGGCAATGCCCTACCCGTCTTACGCGCGCGTCAGCGACAGCGATATGCAGGCGTTATATGCCTACTTCATGAAAGGCGTCGAGCCGGTCGCCCAGGAGAACCGGGACAGTGATATTCCCTGGCCGTTGAGCATGCGCTGGCCCCTGGCGGCATGGCGCTGGATGTTCGCGCCATCGGTCGAGGAACATCAGGCACAAGCCACCGCCGACCCTGTGGTCAGCCGTGGCGCCTACCTGGTCGAAGGCCTTGGCCATTGCGGTGCGTGCCATACGCCCCGCGCCCTGACCATGCAGGAAAAAGCCCTGAGCGCCGCTGACGGCAGCGCATTCCTGTCCGGCAGCGCGCCCCTGGAAGGCTGGATTGCGAAAAGCCTGCGCGGCGACCACAAGGACGGCCTCGGCAGCTGGAGCGAAGAGCAACTGGTGCAATTTCTCAAGACCGGTCGCAGTGATCGCAGCGCGGTGTTTGGCGGCATGAGCGATGTGGTGGTCCACAGCATGCAATACATGTCGCAGGACGACCTGACCGCTATCGCCCGCTACCTCAAGAGCCTGCCGGCGGTGGACCCCAAGGACCAGCCGCACTCGTACGACCAACAAGTGGCCCAGGCGCTCTGGAAGGGGGATGACAGCAAGCCGGGCGCCTCGGTATATATCGACAACTGCGCGGCCTGCCACCGTACCGATGGGCATGGTTATACGCGGGTGTTCCCGGCGCTCGCGGGCAACCCGGTGCTGCAGACGGCGGATGCCACATCATTGATCAACATCGTGTTGAACGGCGGCACCTTGCCCGCCACTCACGCCGCGCCGTCGACCTTCACCATGCCGGCATTCGCCTGGCGCTTGTCGGACCAGGAAGTGGCGGATGTGGTCAGTTTTATCCGCGGCAGCTGGGGCAATCAGGGCGCACCCGTGAGCGCAAGCGACGTGGCCGATCTGCGCAAAAGCGATATGCGCACCACCTCGGGTGACGATCTGGGGCAGGTCACGCAAAAGCACTGACCGCCAGACGGCACTGGTCAGAAACCGCGCGCCTCGATACTGTATATAAAAACAGTATCGAGGCGTTTTCATGACCACTGCACTGCCACCCCGTGGCCGGGGCACGGCCACCAACCTGCACAACCGTTTCGCGCCCACCGTCAGCGTGGCCGAGGATGACGGCTGGTACCAGGAAGTGCCGCCTACCCAGGGTACCGAAGTGCGCATCGAAACGGCCAAGACCATCATCACCCGCAATAACTCGCCAGACTTGCCGTTCGATCGCTCCATCAACCCTTATCGCGGCTGCGAACATGGCTGCATCTACTGCTATGCACGGCCTAGCCATGCCTACTGGGACATGTCGCCGGGGCTGGATTTCGAAACCCGGCTGATTGCCAAGAGCAATGCCGCCGACGTGCTGGAACAGCAACTGTCGAAGCCGGGGTATGTGTGCGCGCCGATCAACCTGGGCTCCAATACCGACCCGTACCAGCCTATCGAGCGTGAATACAGGATCACCCGCCAAACCCTTGAGGTGCTGCTGCGTTATCGGCACCCGGTGACCATCATCACCAAGGGCTCGTTGATCCTGCGCGACCTGGACCTGCTTGCCGAACTGGCCCGGCAACGGCTTGTGGCGGTAATGATCAGCCTCACCAGCCTCGACGATGAACTCAAACGCATTCTGGAGCCACGTACAGCGGCGCCCAAGGCGCGGTTGCGGGCAATACGGGTGCTGCGGGAGGCGGGTATCCCGGTCGGTGTGCTGTGCTCGCCGATGATTCCGATGATCAACGACAGTGAGTTGGAAAGCCTGCTCACCGAGGCCCATGCCGCAGGTGCGCAAAGTGCCGCGTACATGATGCTGCGTCTGCCGCTCGAGGTGGCGCCGCTGTTCGAGGAGTGGCTGGCGGCGCATTACCCGCAGCGCGCGGCGCATGTGATGAGCCTGGTGCGTCAGGTGCGTGGTGGCGAGGTGTATGACAGCCGTTTCGGTGTGCGTATGCGCGGTGAGGGCCCGTTTGCCGATCTGCTGGCGCAACGTTTCAGCAAGGCGATCAAACGTCTGGGGCTCAATCGCCGTGAAGGCTTCAATCTCGATTGCACGGCATTTTGCCCACCGGGCAGGCAAATGGCATTGTTGTAGACTGAAGAAGACAAATGCGAAACTGCTGTAGGAATGGTCGCGTTTTGATATCACTGAAACCCCCGATCTAGAGCGGTTCATTCAGTTTGAGTTAAGTTTCGAGGGGTACCTTGTTCAACGAGTGACTGATGAGTCGGCGCCCTGATTGGCGGAGTTTCCCAACTATTTAACCGCCCAGGCGTCAGAACTGAGCTGAACACTTCCCCTGCATTAATCAAGAGGTTGAATCATGAGTGATAAGGATAAACAGCCGTTGGCTGCGTCGGCTTCAGCCCCTCAAGTGGCGGAAACCGCCGATGCAGCGCTGCAGCATATCGTCGACGGTTTTTTGCATTTTCATCACGACGTCTTCCCCCAGCAGGAAGCACTCTTCAAGAAACTCGCCACGGCCCAGAGCCCGCGCGCGATGTTCATTACGTGCGCCGACTCGCGCATCGTGCCTGAGCTGATTACTCAAAGTTCGCCCGGCGACCTGTTCGTGACCCGCAACGTGGGTAACGTAGTCCCTCCCTACGGCCAGATGAACGGCGGTGTTTCCACGGCCATCGAGTACGCGGTACTCGCCCTTGGCGTACAGCACATCATCGTGTGCGGGCACTCCGATTGCGGCGCCATGCGCGCGGTGCTCAATCCCGACAGCCTCGAGAAGATGCCGACGGTCAAGGCCTGGTTGCGGCATGCCGAGGTCGCCAAGACGATGGTCCACGACAACTGCGACTGCGCCAATGAAGGCGAGAGCATGAAGGTACTGACCGAAGAAAACGTCATCGCCCAGTTGCAGCACTTGCGCACCCACCCTTCCGTGGCTTCGCGCATGGCCAATGGCCAATTGTTTATTCACGGCTGGATCTACAACATCGAAACCAGCGAGATCCGCGCCTACGATGCGGATCAGTCGGCGTTCCGACCGTTGGGCGGCGAAGGCCCGATTCCATCCGCGACGCCTAAAGCGCGCTTCTAACACACTTCCCTGCCGGGTAATGCGGTGGCTGCCATGGATGCAGCCAGGCTTTACCGCGCCCGGCGAATGCCTCGGGAGAGTCATCATGCGTGCTGCTCAATTGAAAGCTGTTTTGCCGCGGGAGCTGCTCGCCTCCGTGGTGGTGTTTCTGGTCGCCCTGCCCTTGTGCATGGGGATCGCAATCGCGTCCGGCATGCCGCCGGCCAAGGGCTTGATCACCGGCATCATCGGTGGTCTGGTGGTGGGTTGGTTGGCGGGCTCTCCGCTGCAAGTCAGTGGCCCGGCAGCGGGCTTGGCGGTGTTGGTGTTCGAGTTGGTGCGCCAGCACGGCATGCTGATGCTCGGGCCTATCCTGCTGCTGGCGGGTTTCCTGCAATTGGTGGCCGGGCGTCTACGCCTGGGCTGCTGGTTCCGCGTGACGGCGCCGGCGGTGGTATACGGCATGCTGGCGGGGATCGGCGTATTGATCGTGCTGTCGCAGATCCATGTAATGCTCGACGGTGCGCCCAAACCGTCGGGGCTGGATAACCTGGCGGGCTTTCCGGCCGCCTTGGTCGAAGCGATTCCCACCCTCGGCGGCGGGCTCGGCTGGCAGGCGGGCTTGCTTGGTGTGTCGACGATGCTGGTGATGTACCTGTGGGATAAATTCCGGCCGCAAAAACTGCGCTTTGTGCCAGGCGCTTTGCTGGGCGTAGGCCTGGCGACGGTAACCAGTCTGGTGCTGGCCCTGCAGGTCAAGCGTGTGGAGGTACCGGAGAACCTGTCCGATGCCATCGATTGGCTGCGCCCCAGCGACCTGCTCAACCTGGCTGACCCGCAACTGCTGATCGCCGCATTCGCCGTCGCGTTTATTGCCAGTGCCGAAACGCTGCTGTCCGCCGCAGCGGTCGACCGCATGCACAGTGGGCAGCGCTCGGATTTCGATAAGGAATTGTCCGCCCAGGGCGTGGGCAACATGCTGTGCGGATTGGTCGGTGCCTTGCCGATGACCGGCGTGATTGTGCGCAGTTCGGCCAACGTCCAGGCGGGCGCCACCACGCGGTTGTCGGCGATGTTCCATGGCGTGTGGTTGCTGGGCTTCGTGCTGTTGCTGTCGAGTGTGCTGCAAAGCATCCCGGTGGCGAGTTTGGCGGGCGTGCTGGTGTATACCGGGATCAAGCTGGTGGACGTGAAGGCGTTCAAGGCCTTGGGACGTTATGGCCGGATGCCGATGTTCACCTATGCAGCCACGGCGTTGGCGATCATCTTCACCGATCTGCTGACGGGCGTACTGGTGGGCTTCGGGCTGACGCTGGTCAAGCTGGCCTTCAAGGCATCACGGCTGAAAATCAGCCTGATCGATTTGCCTCAGGACGGTGAGATGGAGTTGCGCCTGACCGGAGCGGCGACGTTCCTCAAAGTACCGGCGTTGACGCAGGTGCTGTCGACCGTGCCGACCGGAACCACCGTGCATGTGCCGCTCAATAACCTGAGTTATATCGACCATTCCTGCCTGGAGTTGCTGGAGGAATGGGGGCGGGCCAATGCAGCCAAGGGCTCGAAGCTGGTGATCGAAGCGCGTGGCTTGAAGCGTCGGTTGGAAGGTCGGGTGCGAACGACGGTGGGGATTGGCTCGGCGCCGTCTACTACCTGATACCTGACGAAACCGGATCAAAAATGTGGGAGGGGGCAAGCCCCCTCCCACATTTGATCGTCGTAGCCGAAGATTACGCCGGCTGATCCAGCGCCAGCTCAACGCCCAGCTGGCGCGACAGGCATGGCCAGCGCTTCCATGCGGCTTCTGTGTTCGGGCTTTTGAGCGTTTCGCGATAAGCCTCGACCGACTCCAGCGCAAAGCTCTCCTCGTTAAGCATCTCATCCACCGCCAGGTGCACTGCTTCATCCAGCTGGTTGGCGAAACCTTCACCAATCAATTGATGGGCAATCAGGTTGGCAACCGTGGTGTCGGCCGGAATCAATGGCTGGCCGAAATGCTTGATATACAGATCGTTGACTTCCTCCACCAGCCGATGGGCCAGGTAGGCCTCGTCCAGCAGACCGTCCAGGCCTTCGTGGCCAGCCAGAATCGCCGGTGGCTGCAGGAAGAAATGCTCGGCAATCTTCAGCACGGGCTTGATCTGGCTTTCGATCCCGGCTTCGCGAGCCACGTCATTGGCGGCGTCGAGCAACTCGGGGACAAGGTCGATGTAGGCGGTGACAAAGCGGGTCATGACAATGTTGCGATCACCGTCAGCCAGGGAAATGGCCGAATGCAGGTGCGGCAATTGTTTTTCCAGTTGCCGGGCAAGCTGGCCCGTCGTTGCTTCGTGTTGATGGGCACGGGAAATCTGCTCGCGCAATGCGGCGGTGTTCATGAAGGCTCCAGTCATGCAGGTGTAGGAAAAGGGAGAGGATAAGGTAGCTCGTTTATACGAGCGCCTAAGACGCATTTGTCATAATTATTTCATGGATATACGTAGACGTTATATCGAAATGCCATGCTTCGTCGGATAAACGATTCCGCCGCCTATTCTATTGGGCCCCGTCCGTCTGTTTCCACTCATTTGCCCCTACACATTGCGGGGTCGCTGCGGCTGTCTATACTCGGATTTGTACGCAATTAGCTGATGACGCCCAACTGCAGACGCAGGCAAGGCTTGGCGGTTGTAAGCAGTCTGGAAGCCGCTCCCTTGGCCGCAGGTGCAAACCGGCGGGATAACAAGAAACATAAAGGGGAACCCGCAATGACGCGACATCCACACGTTTGGATGGGCTTACTGTTGTGGTCGGTATTCGGCCAGGCCCACGCGGCCTGGACAACGAATATGGCGCCAGGGGCTACTGAAGTCAGTCACGCTGTGTTTGACCTGCACATGACCATTTTCTGGATTTGTGTGGTGATCGGCATTGTCGTGTTTGGCGCGATGTTCTGGTCGATGATCCTGCACCGCCGATCCACGGGCCAGGTAGCGGCCAAATTCCATGAGAGCACCACCGTGGAAATTCTCTGGACCGTGGTGCCCTTGCTGATTCTGGTGGCCATGGCCATTCCAGCGACCAAGACCCTGATCAACATCTACGACAGCAGTGAGTCGGATATCGATATCCAGGTCACCGGTTATCAGTGGAAGTGGCATTACAAATACCTGGGCCAGGACGTGGAGTTCTTCAGCAACCTGGCCACGCCCGCCGAGCAGATCCATAACCAGGCCACCAAGGGCGAACATTACCTGTTGGAAGTCGACCAGCCGCTGGTGTTGCCGGTGGGCGCCAAGGTGCGCTTTCTGGTGACCGCCGCCGACGTGATTCACTCATGGTGGGTGCCGGCCTTTGCGGTCAAGCGCGACGCTATCCCCGGTTTCGTCAACGAAGCCTGGACCCGTGTCGAGAAGCCCGGCATCTATCGCGGCCAGTGCGCCGAATTGTGCGGCAAGGACCATGGCTTCATGCCTATTGTGGTCGAAGTCAAATCCAAGGCTGACTACGACACCTGGCTCGGTGAGCGCAAACAAGAGGCGGCCAAGCTCAAGGAACTGACCTCCAAGGAGTGGACGCTGGATGAGTTGGTCGCGCGCGGCGACAAGGTCTACCACACCACCTGCGTGGCCTGTCACCAGGCCGAAGGCCAGGGCCTGCCGCCGATGTTCCCGGCGCTCAAGGGTTCGAAAATCGCCACCGGCCCCGCTGCCGACCACCTGAACATTGTCTATCACGGCAAGCCCGGCACCGCGATGGCCGCTTTCGGCAAGCAACTGTCGGAAGTCGATATCGCCGCTGTCGTGACGTACGAGCGCAATGCCTGGGGCAATAACAAAGGCGACATGGTCACGCCCAAAGACGTGCTGGCCCTGAAACAGGCGGAGAGCAAATGACTACCTTCATTGCCAATGCCCTGAATCGCCCCGCTTACTCGCTTGCAGGAGAACGGCCATGAGCACTGTGATCGATGACCAGGGTCACGCCGACCACGCCCACGGCCCCGCGAAAGGGTTGATGCGCTGGGTGCTGACCACTAATCACAAGGACATCGGCACGATGTACCTGTGGTTCGCCTTTACCATGTTCCTGCTGGGCGGTTCGTTCGCCATGGTGATTCGTGCCGAACTGTTCCAGCCCGGCCTGCAGATCGTGGAGCCGGCGTTCTTCAATCAGATGACCACCATGCACGGCCTGATCATGGTGTTCGGCGCCGTGATGCCGGCCTTTGTCGGCCTGGCCAACTGGATGATCCCGCTGATGATCGGCGCGCCGGACATGGCCCTGCCGCGCATGAACAACTTCAGCTTCTGGCTGCTGCCGGCGGCGTTCCTGCTGCTGGTGTCGACCCTGTTCAGCCCCGGCGGCGGGCCGAACTTCGGCTGGACCTTCTATGCCCCGCTCTCCACCACCTATGCGCCGGAAAGCGTGACGTTCTTCATCTTCGCCATTCACCTGATGGGCATCAGTTCGATCATGGGCGCGATCAACGTGGTCGCGACCATCCTCAACTTGCGCGCACCGGGCATGACCCTGATGAAAATGCCGCTGTTCGTGTGGACCTGGCTGATCACCGCGTTCCTGCTGATTGCGGTGATGCCGGTGCTGGCCGGTTGCGTGACCATGATGCTGATGGACATCCACTTCGGCACCAGCTTTTTCAGTGCGGCGGGCGGTGGTGATCCGGTGCTGTTCCAGCATGTGTTCTGGTTCTTCGGCCACCCCGAGGTGTACATCATGATCCTGCCGGCCTTTGGCGCCGTCAGCTCGATCATCCCGACCTTCTCGCGCAAGCCGTTGTTTGGCTACACCTCGATGGTCTACGCCACGGCCAGCATTGCGTTCCTGTCGTTCATCGTGTGGGCGCACCACATGTTCGTGGTCGGCATTCCGTTGGTGGGCGAACTGTTCTTCATGTACGCCACCCTGCTGATTGCGGTGCCTACCGGGGTCAAGGTGTTCAACTGGGTCAGCACCATGTGGCAGGGGTCGCTCACCTTCGAGACGCCGATGCTGTTTGCGGTGGCTTTCGTGATCCTGTTCACCATCGGCGGCTTTTCCGGGCTGATGCTGGCGATTGCGCCGGCGGACTTCCAGTACCACGACACCTACTTTGTGGTGGCGCATTTCCATTACGTACTGGTGCCCGGCGCGATCTTCGGCATCTTCGCTTCGGCCTACTATTGGCTGCCGAAATGGACCGGCCACATGTATGACGAAACCCTCGGCAAGCTGCACTTCTGGCTGTCCTTCGTGGGCATGAACATGGCGTTCTTCCCGATGCACTTCGTGGGCCTGGCCGGTATGCCGCGCCGGGTGCCGGACTACAACCTGCAGTTCGCCGACTTCAACATGGTGTCCTCGATTGGCGCCTTCATGTTCGGCGCCACGCAGATTTTCTTCCTGTTTATCGTGATCAAGTGCATCCGCGGCGGCCCGCCTGCACCGGCCAAGCCGTGGGATGGCGCCGAAGGGCTGGAATGGAGCGTGCCCTCGCCCGCGCCGTACCACACCTTCACTACGCCGCCGGAGGTCAAATGAGTACGCTCGTGCTCCCCTGTGGGAGGGGGCTTGCCCCCGATAGCTATCTCACAGCCAATGATAGTGTCGACTGGTATACCGCCATCGGCGGCAACCCCCCTACCACATTGATTGTGTCCGCTTTGGGTGGGTGTCATGGCTGACGCCGTACCGATCAAGCGCCTGGTCACGCGCCTGCTCATTCTGGTGTTGGCGATGTTCGCCTTTGGCTTTGCCCTGGTGCCGATTTACGACGTGATGTGCAAGGCGTTCGGCATCAATGGCAAGACTGGCGGGCAATACGAGGGCGAGCAGGTCGTCGACCCGTCGCGCCAGGTGCGGGTGCAGTTTTTGTCCACCAACGCCATCGATATGGTCTGGGATTTCCATGCCAAGGCCGACGAAGTCGTGGTCAATCCGGGCGCTGTGACCGAGATGCTATTTGTGGCCTACAACCCCACCGACAAACCGATGACCGCCCAGGCAGTGCCCAGCATTTCCCCGGCCGAAGCGGCGATGTACTTCCACAAGACCGAGTGTTTTTGCTTCACCCAGCAAGTGCTGCAGCCAGGCGAACGTATCGAGATGCCGGTGCGCTTTATCGTCGATCGTGCGATGCCCAAGGATGTGAAGCATTTGACCCTGGCCTACACGCTGTTTGATATCACCGCGCGCCAGCCGCCCGGGGCGGCCAGCAGCGGCGGCTAGCTACTGTTTGCCCGCTCAATCAGGAGAGCGAATACATGTCGACTCATGATACGTACTACGTACCGGCGCAAAGCAAATGGCCGATAATTGCCACGATTGGCCTGTTGGTGACTGTGTATGGACTGGCCGTGTGGTTCAACGATCTCAAGGCTTTGCGCCCGGAATCCCACGGTCCGTGGATCTTTTTCGTTGGCGGCCTGTTGCTGGCGTACATGCTGTTCGGCTGGTTCGGCGCAGTGATCAAGGAGAGCCGCGCCGGTTTGTACAGCGCGCAAATGGACCGTTCGTTTCGCTGGGGCATGAGCTGGTTCATCTTTTCCGAAGTGATGTTCTTCATCGCGTTCTTCGGTGCGCTGTTTTACGTGCGCACCTGGTCGGGGCCATGGTTGGGGGGTGAAGGCCCCAAGGGCATCGCACACATGTTGTGGCCGAATTTCGAGTTCGCCTGGCCATTGCTGAACAACCCGGACCCCACGCTGTACCCGGCGCCCAAAGGCACCATCAGTCCGTGGGGCCTGCCGCTGCTCAACACCCTCCTGCTGGTGAGCTCCAGCGTGACCATCACCATTGCTCACCATGCCCTGCGCAAAGGGCATCGCGGCGCGCTGAAGATCTGGCTGGCGCTCACCGTACTGCTGGGCCTGGCGTTTCTCGGGTTTCAGGCCGAGGAATACATCCACGCCTATAAAGAGTTGGGCCTGACACTGGGCTCGGGCGTGTACGGCGCGACGTTCTTCATGCTCACCGGGTTTCACGGCGCCCACGTGACCATCGGCACGATCATTCTGTTCGTGATGCTGATGCGCATCCTGAAGGGGCATTTCAATGCCGAACACCAGTTCGGTTTCGAAGCGGCCAGTTGGTATTGGCACTTCGTGGATGTGGTGTGGATTGGGCTGTTTTTCTTTGTGTATGTGCTGTGAGCCGTTCTACCACGGCGCATGCGAGACCAACTGGCCGCTGAAAAAGCCCCAGGCGATCAGCCCCACGGTGATTGCGGCCAACACCACACGTACGGTCAGGGCAGTGACGAGGCGGTTGGAACGACCTTCGTCCTTGACCAGAAAGAACAAGCCACTGAACAGGCTCGCAACGGTCGCGATGAGCATCAGGGCAATCAGTGCTTTGAGCATGGTCTGGCTCCGGGCCATACGGGGAGGGGGCAATGAAATCCAGTATAGCCAGTGCCCGGCAGCGCTTCAGGCCCGGCATCGCGCCGACGTTGGTGGTGCTGATGCTGCTGCCGTTGATGATTGGCCTGGGGTTCTGGCAACTGTCGCGCGGTCAGGAAAAACAGCAGTGGGTCGACACCTACGCAGAGCGGCGCGCGGCGCAGCCTATTGGCAGCGAGCAGCTTGGGACGAGCGCTGATCCAGCCTTTCGCCGGGTTCATCTGCGTGGCAGCTTCGATGCTGACCACAGTGTGTTGCTCGACAACCGTATGCGCGATGGCAAGGCCGGTGTCGAGTTGCTGCAACCCTTTCACGACCAGGCCAGCGGTCGTTGGGTGTTGCTCAATCGCGGCTGGCTGCCCTGGCCGGACCGCCGCACGCCACCGGCGTTCACCACGCCGGATCAGCCGGTGAACCTGGTGGCCTGGGTGTATGTCGCTCCCGGCGAGACCTTCCAGTTGCATGTCGACCCCGCGACCGCGCAATGGCCGCGCCTGTTGACCGCGTTGCACCCCGTCGCCCTGTGGGCCGAGTTGGGCCGCAGCGGATTCGCTTTTGAACTGCGCGCCGAAGCCGGGCCCGGCACGTACGACACCCACTGGCCTGTGGTCGCCATGGGGCCGGAAAAACACCTGGGGTATGCGGTGCAGTGGTTTGCCATGTCGCTGGCGCTGCTGGCGCTCTACCTCTACCTCGGATGGCACAACGCAAAGGAGAAGCACCATGGGAGCCGCCATGAATCCACTCAACGTGTCTGAAGCGCCTGACCGGCGTAAAGGTCGCTGGCAGTTGATCCTGATCCTGCTGATGGTGGTGGGCCCGATGGTGCTGGCGACCTTCATGTACAAACTGCAATTCTGGGTGCCGGACAGTCGCAGTTATCACGGTGAGCTGATCGGTAACGGCCAGACCCGCGCCGATATCGGCGTGCAGGCCGATGAAGGGCGCTGGCAGCTGCTGGTCACCGCGCCAGCCAGCTGCGCCGCCGATTGCCGGCAACTTGTGTACCTGGCGCGCCAGCTGCAGATCGGCCTGGGTCGCGATGCGTCCCGCGCCAGCCACGCGCTGGCCATTGCGCAGCCGGTCGGCAACGACTACGACGCCCGGCTCAAGGCCCAATACCCGCAATTGCAGCGCTATTCACTGGACCTCTCGACCTTCAACCGTAACGCCGCCGCGCCTGGCGATGCGCAACTGTGGATCGTTGACCCTCACG
This sequence comes from Pseudomonas sp. 37 R 15, assembly GCF_900004865.1. Taxonomy (NCBI): domain Bacteria; kingdom Pseudomonadati; phylum Pseudomonadota; class Gammaproteobacteria; order Pseudomonadales; family Pseudomonadaceae; genus Pseudomonas; species Pseudomonas sp. 37 R 15. The sequence continues at coordinate 273,877 of NZ_CVTV01000061.1, forward strand.
GCAACCTGGTGCTGCGCTACGACGCCAAGGTCAACGGCAAGGACTTGCTCAACGACCTGCGCTTACTGCTGAAACTGTCGAACATCGGATAAGGGCATCGTCATGGCCAAGCCTGGATTTCGTCTCGCGTTGTTTGCCACCTTGCTGGCGCTGATCGTTGTGTTGCTCGGCGCCTATACCCGCTTGACCCATGCCGGCCTTGGTTGCCCGGACTGGCCGGGGTGCTATGGCTTTATCAGCGTGCCGCAAAGCGCAGCCCAACTGGCCCATGCCGAACTGCATTTTCCTGATACGCCAGTGGAGGCTGACAAGGGCTGGGCCGAGATGACCCACCGCTACTTTGCGGGCACCCTCGCCTTGCTGATCGCGCTGCTGGCGGCGCGGGCGTGGAGCCACCGGCGTGACCCCGGCCAGCCGGTGAAATTGCCGCTGTTCGTGTTGATGGTGGTGTGCGCCCAGGCAGCCTTTGGCATGTGGACGGTGACGCTGAAGCTGTGGCCGCAGGTGGTGACGGGCCACTTGTTGGGCGGCTTTGCCACCTTGAGCCTGCTGTTCCTGCTGACCCTGCGTCTGTCCGGCGTGCTGCCTGCATTGATCATACCCAGGCGCCTGCAATATTGGGCAACGGCGGGGCTGGTGCTGGTGATCGGGCAGATTGCCTTGGGCGGTTGGGTCAGCGCCAACTATGCAGCGGTGGCCTGTGTCGATTTGCCGACGTGTCACGGTCAATGGTGGCCGGCGGCGGACTTTGCCAATGGCTTTCACCTGACCCAGCATATCGGCCCTAATTACCTGGGCGGTCAACTGGACAGCGATGCGCGTACGGCCATTCATCTTACCCACCGCGTGGGTGCGGTGCTGGTCACGCTGGTGCTGCTGGGCCTGGCCTGGCAGTTGCGCGCGGTGGGCATGACGCGCCTGGCGGGCTTGCTGCTGATCGCCCTGGCGGCGCAAATCAGCCTGGGCCTGAGCAATGTGGCGTTCGGCTTGCCGCTGTCGGTGGCGGTGGCGCACAACGCCGGGGGCGCAGCGCTTTTGCTGAGCCTGGTGCTGGTCAATTATCACGCGCGCACCAGCCTGGTTCGGGTGCGCCATCCACGGCCAATCACCTGGCGGTTCATTGCGCGCAAACCGGCATCGGGCCTGATAACCCTTAAAGGAGAGATGCCATGGCGTCCTTGATCGGCGCGCGTCACGGCCAGGCGGTCTGGCGGGACTATCTGGAGCTGACCAAGCCGAAAGTGGTGGTGCTGATGCTGATCACTTCGCTGGTGGGCATGTTCCTCGCCACCCGCGCCGGCGTGCCGTGGACGGTGCTGTTGTTCGGCAACCTGGGCATTGCCTTGTGTGCGGGCGCTGCGGCGGCGGTCAACCATGTGGTGGATCGGCGCATTGATGCGCTGATGGCGCGTACTCACAAACGGCCACTGGCCGAGGGGCGGGTCTCGGCCGTTGCGGCGCTGGTCTTTGCGTTGGTTTTGGCGGTGGCGGGCCTGGCGCTGTTACTGGCGTTCACCAACCCCTTGGCGGCTTGGCTGACCCTGGCTTCGTTGCTGGGCTACGCGGTGATCTACACCGGGTTTCTCAAGCGCGCAACGCCGCAGAACATTGTCATCGGTGGCTTGGCCGGTGCCGCGCCGCCGTTGTTGGGCTGGGTCGCCGTGACCGGGCATGTCAGCGCCGAGCCCCTGCTGCTGGTGTTGATCATCTTCGCCTGGACGCCGCCGCACTTCTGGGCGCTGGCCATCCATCGCAAGGAGGAGTACGCCAAGGCCGATATTCCGATGCTGCCGGTCACCCACGGCGAGCACTACACCAAGGTGCATATCCTGCTCTACACCTTCGCCCTGCTGGCGGTGAGCCTGATGCCCTACGTCATTCATATGAGCGGGTTGTTGTACCTGGCCTGTGCGACGGTATTGGGCGGGCGCTTTCTGCAATGGGCCTGGGTGCTGTACCGTGGCAGCAAGCCGCACGCGGCGGTCAGCACCTTCAAGTACTCTATCTGGTACCTGCTGTTGCTGTTTATCGCCCTGCTCGTAGACCACTACCTACTGTTGAACCTATGACTCGAACTCAAAAAACTGTCTTCATTCTTGTGGCCCTGGTGGCATTGATCATGGGCCTGACCGTCAACAAGGTGCTCTCGGGCAAGGGCCAGGGCGATCCGACCGCGCTGATCGACGCCGGCATTATCCTGCTGCCGCAAAGCCGCCAGTTGCCTGCGGTGAGCATGACCAACCAGGACGGCCAGCCGGTGCTGGTCAATGAGCTGCAAGGCAAATGGAGCCTGCTGTTCTTCGGCTACACCTTCTGCCCGGACATCTGCCCCACCACCCTCGCCCAGCTGCGCCAGATCAAGAGCGAACTGCCCAAAGAGGCGGTGGACAAGTTGCAGGTGATCCTGGTCAGCGTCGACCCGAACCGCGACACCCCGGCCCAGCTCAAGCAGTACCTGGGCTATTTCGATCCGCAGTTCCAGGGGTTGACCGGTATGAATGTGCAGGATGTGCAGAAGGTCTCGAATGCGGTGAGCATTCCCTTCATTCCCGCAGACACCAGCAAGCCGAACTACACCGTCGACCACAGCGGCAACCTGGCGCTGATCGGCCCGGATGGCACCCAGCGCGGGTTTATCCGTGCGCCGTTGAACAACCAGAAGCTGGTGGCGCAATTGCCAGTGCTGCTGCAGCGTAAATAGCTCACGACACAAAACAAATGTGGGAGGGGGCTTGCCCCCGATAGCAGGGTGTCAGTCGATGAAGCTGTTGACTGACCCGCCGCTATCGGGGGCAAGCCCCCTCCCACATTTTGATCTCCAGTGTGTTGGAGATCGTTCCCACGCTCTGCGTCCGCTTTGAGTCAGAACGCCGGCTTGATCGCGCCTTTGTACTTCTCTTCGATAAATTGCTTCACTTCAGGCGTGTGCAGGGCGGCAACCAGCTTCTTCACGGCGTCCGAATCCTTGTTGTCTTCGCGGGTCACCAGGATGTTGACGTAAGGCGAGTCGCTGCCTTCGATCACCAGGGCGTCCTTGGACGGATCCAGCTTGGCTTCCAGCGCGTAGTTGGTGTTGATCAGCGCCAGGTCGACCTGGGTCAGTACGCGCGGCAGGGTGGCGGCTTCCAGTTCGCGGAATTTCAGGTTCTTGGTGTTACCGGTGATGTCCTTGATGGTCGACAGGATGTTGGTCGGGTCCTTCAGGGTGATCAGGCCATTGTTGGCCAGCAGCAACAGGGCGCGGCCGCCGTTGGTGGCGTCGTTCGGGATCACCACGTTGGCGCCGTCCGGCAGGTCGGCCAGCTTCTTGTATTTGCTCGAGTACGCGCCCAGCGGTTCCAGGTGCACGCCGCCGACGCTCACCAGGTGAGTGCCCTTGGCCTTGTTGAATTCATCCAGGTACGGCTGGTGCTGGAAGAAGTTGGCGTCCAGGCGCTTTTCAGCCACCTGTACGTTCGGCTGCACATAATCGGTGAAGACTTTGACCTGCAGGTCCACGCCTTCTTTGGCCAGCGCAGGTTTCACGAATTCGAGGATTTCCGCGTGCGGCACCGGCGAAGCAGCGACCTTGAGGGTCTCGGCGTGGGCGGAAAACGCGGCAACGGCGGCGAAAGCAACCAGTAGTTTTTTCATCCAGCAAGCTCCTTGTTCGGGCATCTGCCGGCACAAGGCCGGCCATGGCCGTTATTTTCGAGAAAAGTGCACCACCAGCTTGTCGCCGACGGTTTGCAGAATTTGCACCAGGATCACCAGCATCACCACGGTGACCACCATTACATTGTCTTGGAAACGTTGGTAACCGAAACGGATCGCCAGGTCGCCCAGGCCACCGGCACCGACCACGCCGGCCATCGCCGTGTAGGAAACCAGTGTAATCGCCGTTACGGTAATTGCCGCAAAAATGCCGGGGCGTGCTTCGGGCAGCAAGGCGTTGGTGATGATTTGGCGCGTGCTGGCACCCATCGACTGCGTGGCCTCGATGATGCCGCGGTCTACTTCACGCAGGGCGGTTTCCACTAGGCGTGCAAAGAACGGTGTGGCGCCGATAACCAGCGGCGGAATCGCGCCCGCAACGCCCAGCGAGGTGGGCTCGTCCATGTATATGCCAGTGATCAGTTTGGTTAATGGAATCATCACGATCAGCAGGATGATGAACGGCAGCGAACGCAGGATGTTTACGATCAGCGACAGAAAGGCGTACAAGCCTTTCTGCTCGAACAGCTGACGTGGGCTGGTCAAGAACAACAGCACACCTATGGGCAGGCCCAGCACGACCGTGAAGAACAGCGAACCGAACAGCATGGTCATGGTATCGCCGGTGGCGAGCCAGATTTCGGACCAATCGATGTCGGCGAAGAAATTCAGGAACAGGTCCATTAGCGCAGCACCTCCATATGAACGTCGGCGGCGGTGAAGCGCGCAAACGCGGCGTCCATGTCGCCGCCGGTGACGGCGAGGGTCAATTGCCCGTAGGGAATGTCTTTGATGCGGTCGATACGACCGGCGAGGATGCTGTAGTCCACCCCCGTTTCCCGGGCGACGGTACCCAGCAATGGCGCGTAGGTCGCGTCCCCCTGGAAGGTCAGGCGCACGATACGGCCTGGTACGTGGGCGAAGTCATCGCGTTGCTCGCCTTCGTCAACCTGTTCGGCCTCCTGGACGAAGCGCTTGGTGGTCGGATGCTTGGGATGCAGGAACACGTCGGCCACCGAGCCTTGCTCGACGATCACGCCGGCGTCCATCACGGCCACCTGGTCGCAGACGCGGCGAATCACATCCATTTCATGGGTGATCAACACGATGGTCAGCTTGAGTTCGCGGTTGATCTCGGCCAACAGTTGCAGGACCGAGGCGGTGGTCTGCGGGTCGAGGGCGCTGGTGGCCTCATCGCACAGTAGGATCTTGGGTTTGGTGGCCAGGGCGCGGGCGATGCCGACGCGCTGTTTCTGGCCGCCGGACAATTGCGCCGGGTATTTCCTGGCGTGGTCCGACAGGCCGACGCGGGCGAGCAGTTCAGCCACACGCAGGTCGATGTCCTTGCGCGACAATTCGCCGGCCAATGTCAGCGGCAGCGCCACGTTGTCGGCAACGGTCTTGGACGCCAGCAAGTTGAAGTGCTGGAAGATCATCCCGACTTGCTGGCGGAAACGGCGCAGGCCGTTGGCATCCAGCGCGGTGACTTCTTCACCATCAACCGTGATCTTCCCGCCACTGGGTTCTTCGAGGCGGTTAATCAGGCGCAGCAGGGTACTTTTTCCCGCACCCGAGTGGCCAATCAGGCCAAACACCTGGCCGTTTTCGACGCGCAGGCTGGTGGGGTGCAGGGCGGGAATATCCTTACCGGAGACGCGGTAGGTTTTATGGACGTTTTGAAACTCGATCACGTAGCGAACCTTGTGGGGCGCATGGAAAAGGGATCAGCGGTTAGCCGGGCGCGCATTTTAGCCTGTCCATCCAGCGTTTCTTAGCATTTATTTCGTATCCATCCAGCGATTTGGCAATAACGAGACCAAAGGTCATAAAAAGGGAACGGCCCAAAACCCTGTCAGTCACTACTTAGGCAATTCGATCTCCCGGGTGCCGTGCCCGGGGTTTCGCTCAAACGAGCCGGGGACCGCTCTGGCCACTTTGACTAAGGAGTTTTGACTGATGAGTACCAAGAAGCCAGCCACCCCGCCGAAGAGTGAACTCGCGGGCACTGATACCCTGGACCGAGGCAATACCAACGCCAAACTGCAGGCGCTGGAAGAATTCCGTTCCGATGCGACCGGTCAGGCCCTGCGCACCAACCAGGGCGTGAAGATCTCCGACAACCAGAACACCCTGAAGGTCGGCGCGCGCGGCCCGTCGCTGCTGGAAGATTTCATCATGCGTGAAAAGATCACGCACTTTGACCATGAGCGTATCCCGGAGCGCATCGTGCATGCACGTGGCACTGGCGCCCATGGCTATTTCCAGAGCTACGGCGACCATTCGGCGCTGACCAAAGCTGGTTTCCTACGGACGCCAGAGCATAAAACGCCGGTGTTCGCGCGTTTTTCCACGGTGCAGGGCCCGCGTGGTTCCGGTGACACCGTGCGTGACGTGCGCGGTTTCGCCGTGAAGTTTTTCACCGACGAAGGCAACTTCGACCTGGTGGGCAACAACATGCCGGTGTTCTTCATTCAGGACGCAATCAAGTTTCCCGACTTCGTGCATGCCGTTAAGCCCGAACCGCACAACGAGATTCCTACCGGCGGGTCGGCGCACGATACGTTCTGGGATTTTGTCTCGCTGGTGCCGGAGTCGGCGCATATGGTGGTGTGGGCAATGTCTGACCGCGCCATTCCAAAAAGCCTGCGTGCCATGCAGGGCTTTGGCGTGCATACCTTCCGTTTGATCAACACCGAAGGCAAATCGAGCTTTGTGAAGTTTCACTGGCGGCCGAAAGTCGGTACCTGCTCGCTGGTATGGGACGAAGCGCAAAAGTTGGCCGGTAAAGACACCGACTACCACCGTCGCGACCTGTGGGAGTCGATCGAAAGCGGCGATTACCCTGAGTGGGAGCTGGGCGTTCAGATCGTTGCAGAAGAAGACGAGCATAAGTTCGACTTCGACCTGCTCGACCCGACCAAGATCATCCCGGAGGAACTGGTACCGATCACTCCACTGGGCAAGATGGTGCTCAACCGTAACCCGGACAACTTCTTTGCCGAGGTCGAGCAGGTTGCGTTCTGCCCGGGCCATATCGTGCCGGGTATCGACTTCACCAACGATCCACTGCTGCAAGGTCGTCTGTTTTCCTACACGGACACCCAGATCAGCCGTCTCGGCGGGCCGAACTTCCATGAGATCCCGATCAACCGCCCAGTGGCGCCGTTCCATAACGGCCAGCGCGACGCTCAGCATCGCACGGTGATCGACAAAGGGCGTGCGGCTTATGAGCCCAACTCCATCGATGGCGGCTGGCCGAAGGAAACACCTCCCGGTCCTACGGATGGTGGCTTCGAGACCTACTACGAACGCGTGGATGCCAACAAGGTGCGTGAGCGCAGTGAGTCGTTCGGCGACCACTTCTCCCAGGCCACGCTGTTCTTCAACAGCATGAGCCATCACGAGAAAGAGCACATCATCGCCGCCTACAGCTTCGAGCTGGGCAAGGTCGAGCGCGAACATATTCGTGCCCGCCAGGTGAATGAGATTCTGGCCAACATCGACCTGGAACTGGCCAAGCGCGTTGCGCAGAACCTGGGCTTGCCGGCGCCGACCAAAGGCACGGTGCCAGTGCGTGAAACGTCGTTGAAGGCATCGCCAGCCTTGAGCCAGGTGAATTTGCTGTCGGGCGACATCAAGACGCGCAAAGTGGCGATCCTGGCGGCGAACGGTGTGGACGGTGCGGCGATTGATGCACTCAAGGCAGCCCTGGAGGCTGAAGGTGCGCATGCCAAGCTGCTCGGGCCGACGTCGGCGCCTGTGACCACGGCCGATGGCAAGTCGCTGCCGGTGGATGCATCGATGGAAGGCATGCCGTCCATTGCGTTCGACGCGGTGTTTATCCCGGGCGGCAAGGAGTCGGTCAAGGCCCTGAGCGGCGACGGCGTTGCGCTGCATTACGTGCTGGAAGCGTACAAGCACCTGAAGGCCATTGCGGTCGCCAGCGATGTGAAGCCATTGCTCGATCTGTTGAAGCTGGAGGCGGATGCGGGGTTGATCGTGGGCGCGGATGCCAAGGCGTTCAAGACGTTCTTTGCGGCGATTGCCCAGCATCGGGTGTGGGAACGGGAGCCGAAGGCTAAGGCGATTCCGGCTTAATTTGTTGGTTGTTTGTTAGATCGTCATCGGGGGCAAGCCCCCTCCCACACTTGAATGTATTCACAGTTCAAATGTGGGAGGGGGCTTGCCCCCGATGCTTTTAGTCCGTCTTACGCGGAATCAGCACAACCTGCGCCGGAATGTGCTTCAGAATCTGCCGGTGAATCTTCAGCTCATACCCCGAATCAATCCGCTTCACCCGTTTGGTCAGCAATGTGGCCAACCACGGGTAATCCTCGGTGCGTGGCACCTGGATACTGACGTCGCACTGGTAATTCACCACGTCGGTGGCGATGGCATCCAACTGATGGCGCATGGCTTCGACATCCGCCAGGTTCAGCGCCACGGTGGTGCTCGGCGCTGCCGGGTCGATGACCTTGGCGGCGGGCTTGGCTTCGGCCGCTTTCAAGGCGGCCTCGGCCTGATCCAGCTCGGCTTTGCGCGCATGACTGATGGCGCTGTTGACGCCACCCGTCAGGGCCGGAGCCTTGGGCATCAGCGCGCGGGCACGGCTTAACGCAGTGGCGGCGGCGTTGACGTCACCCTTTTGCAGCACGATCTGGCTGCGCTGCAGGTAGGCTTCGGCCAATTGCCGCTGGTAAGCCTCAAGCGCCGGGTCGTTGGGCGATTGGGACTGCAAGGTGGCGAGTTGGTCTTCGGCAGTGGCCAATTCGCTGCTGGCCAGGTTTTGCTCCAGCTGCGCGATGGCCGCAGCGCGCGGGTCCGGCGCTTCGGGAGCGGCGGGCGGCGTGCTTTGACAGGCGCCCAGCAGCAGGGAAAATGCGGCAAGGAGCAGATAACGGAAAGTGAACGGCTTCATTCCTGCGACTCTCTATTTGCGCAAAAAGCGAGCAAGTCTACACCCCTCGACGGGGCAGGACAAAACTCAGCAGAAACAGGGCGGCCGCCGACACCACAATCGACGGCCCGGCCGGCGTGTCCTTGAACCATGACAACGCCAGGCCCCCACACACTGCCAGCATGCCCAGCAGACTGGCGCCGATGGCCATTTGCTCCGGCGAACGCGCATGGCGCTGAGCGGCGGCGGCTGGAATGATCAGCAGCGAGGTAATCAACAATACGCCGACAATCTTCATCGCAACAGCGATCACCACCGCGATCAACAGCATCAGCGCCAGGCGCAGTGCCGGCACGGGCAAACCTTCGACCGTTGCAAGCTCCTCGTGCACGGTGATCGCCAGCAACGGGCGCCACAGGCTCACCAGTACCACCAGCACCGCCGCGCTGCCGCCGAGGATCCATGCCAGGTCGGTAGGGCTGATCGCCAGCAGATCGCCAAACAGGTAGGCCATCAGGTCGATGCGCACTTCATGCATGAAGCTCAGTACTACCAGGCCCAGGGACAAGGTACTCGGCGCCAGGATGCCCAGCAGCGTGTCGGACGCCAGCGGCTGGCGCTGTTGCAGCGTCACCAGTAACACCGCCAGCAGCAGGCAGCCGACGGTTACGGCGATGGTCGGGCTCACGTCCAGCAGGAAGCCCATGGCCACGCCCAGCAACGCCGCATGGGACAACGTGTCGCCAAAGTACGCCATGCGCCGCCAGACCACGAACGAACCCAACGGGCCCGCCACCAACGCCAAAGCCAAGCCTGCCAGCAGGGCGTAGAGCAGAAAATCAGCCATGCTTGCAGCTATCTCCATGAACGTGGGGGGTAGAAGCGTCATCGACAACGGCGCCATGCAGATCGTGGGCGTGGTCGTGATGGTGGTGATAAATCGCCAGACTCTGGGCGTTCTTACCGAACAGCTCGACGAACGCCGGATCGCCGCTGACCTGTTCGGGGTGGCCGGAGCAGCACACGTGACGGTTGAGGCAGACCACTTGATCGGTGGTGCTCATCACCAGGTGCAAGTCGTGGGAGACCATCAGCACGCCGCAGCCATGGCGGTCGCGCAAACGGGTAATCAGGCTGTACAGCTCGGCTTGACCGGCGACGTCGACGCCTTGCACCGGCTCATCGAGCACCAGCAGCTCAGGCTCGCGCAACAGGGCGCGGGCCAGCAGCACGCGCTGCATTTCGCCGCCGGAGATGCTCTGCACCGGGCTGTCGATCACCTGTTCGGCGCCGACCTCCTTGAGCGCCGCCTGCGCGCGCGCGCGGTCGACACCCGGCACCAGGCGCAGAAAACGCAATACCGACAGCGGCAATGTAGGGTCCACGTGCAGCTTTTGCGGCATATAGCCCACGCGCAGCCTGGGCTTGCGCCATACGCTGCCGCGATCGGGCTTGAGCAGGCCCAGCACGGCGCGCACCAGGGTGGTTTTGCCGGCGCCATTGGGGCCGATCAGAGTAACGATCTGCCCCGGCTCCACGCTCAGCGCGATGTTGTCCAGCACGTGTTGCCCGGCGAACGTGACCCCCACCTGCTCCAGGCGGATTAACGCATTGCTCATCAAGCCCCCTGACAGCCCGAGCACAGGCCGACCACTTCGACCGTTTGCCCTTCGACGCTGAAGCCGACTTCGGTGGCGCTTTTGATGATGGCATCACTGATGCTTTTCTGTTCAAGCTCAATGGCGGCGTGGCACTCGCGGCAAATCAGGAACTGGCCCTGATGCGCGTGTTCCGGGTGGTTACAGCCGACAAAGGCATTGAGCGAGGCGATGCGGTGCACCAGGCCGTTTTCCAGCAGGAAATCCAGCGCACGGTAAACCGTAGGCGGCGCGGCGCGGCGGCCGTCCTGTTCGCTGAGGACGTCGAGGATGTCGTAGGCGCCCAGCGGCTTGTGGCTTTGCCACACCAGCTCCAGCACGCGTCGACGCAGCGCGGTCAGGCGCAAGCCCTTCTGCGCGCATAGGGTGTCGGCCTCCGACAGCGCGCTGTGAACGCAGTGGGAATGGTCATGGGGACGGCTGGCAAGCGGTGTTATAGGCATGAGCGGCGACAGATATTTGATAGAGACGTTATTATGTTACCTGTTCCTACGCCATTGAGTGGTCATCGTGTCCCGACTTTTTCCCGTTTTTGTCGTATTTGTCACCAGTTTGTTCGTGGCTGGCGCCGCTCAGGCCGAGGTCAAGGTGCTGACCAGCATCAAACCGCTGCAACTGATCGCCGCGGCTGTGCAGGACGGGGTGGCCGTTCCAGAGGTGTTGCTGCCGCCGGGTGCGTCGCCGCATAACTTTGCGTTGCGCCCATCCGACGTACGGCGCGTGCAGTCGGTCGACTTGCTGTACTGGATCGGGCCGGACATGGAAACGTTCCTGCCGCGTGTGCTGAAGGGCCGCACGGCTGCGACGGTGGCCGTGCAGGATCTGCCAGGCATGAAACTGCGCCGTTTCGGCGAAGATAGCCACTCCCATGCCGACGAAGCCGACGAGCATGATCACGATCATCGCCCTGGCAGCGTCGATGCGCATTTGTGGTTGTCGACGGTGAACGCGCGCGTCATCGCCGCGCGGATGGCGGCTGACCTCAGTGCGGCCGACCCGGCCAACGCCGAGCGTTATCAGAGTAACGCCAAAGCCTTCGAGGGTCGCCTGGATGCGCTGGATATACGCCTGAAAAAGCGTCTGGCAGGCGTTGAAGGCAAGCCTTACTTTGTCTTTCACGAAGCCTTTGATTACTTCGAAGACGCTTACGGCTTGAAGCACGCCGGCGTGTTCAGCGTTGCCGCCGAAGTGCAGCCCGGGGCCCAGCATGTGGCGGCGATGCGTACGCGGTTGCAGGAAGTGGGCAAGACTTGCGTGTTCAGCGAGCCGCCGTTGCGGCCACGATTGGCTGAAACATTGGTTGCCGGGTTGCCGGTTAAATTGGCAGAGCTGGATGCGCTGGGCGGCTACACCCCGGCCACTGCTCAGGGTTATGAGCAGGTGCTGGAGAAATTGGGCAACGACTTGGCCGGGTGCCTTGAATCACTCTGACAGTCGCCGTAAATCAAATGTGGGAGGGGGCTTGCCCCCGATGAGGGAGTGTCAGTGAATACATCAGTGACTGACCCACTGTCATCGGGGGGCAAGCCCCCTCCCACACTTTTTTAGAGCGCGAACGGCAGATGCACAGTGACCTGTTGGCGTTGCAGCAGGCGAAGCTCGAACTCGGCAGGATCGTGGATGAGCACGTCCTGCCCGGCAAACGACTCGGCTGCGATCAGGCGCGACAGCCAGAACCGCACGCACGCCACGCGCAGCAGGGTCGGCCATAGCTCGGCTTCCTTGGCGGTAAACGGCCGCAACCCCGCATAAGCGCCCAGCAGCGCGCGGGCGCGTTGCCCATCAATCACGCCATGGGCGTCCGAACACCAGTCATTCAAGGCGATGGCGACGTCATACAGCATCGGCCCCGAGCAGGCGTTGTAGAAGTCGATCAGGCCGGTCAGGTGCGTGCCTTCGAACATCGCGTTGTCGCGGAACAGGTCGGCATGAACGTTGGCGCGCGGCAGGGCGAGAATCTGCGCCTTGTGGGCTTCTATCTCGTTTAACGCGTCCCGCAGCAGGCGCTGTTGTGCGTCGTTGAGGTGCGAAATCAGCTTTGCACCCTCACTGAGCATCCAGTCCAGCCCGCGATCGGTCTTGCGTTCCAGTACCTTGTCGCCCTGGGTTGCCAGGTGCAGGTGGCCGAGCAGGTCGCCGACCTGGGCGCAATGCTGGGCGTTGGCGTCCTTGATGTGCTTGCCGGCCAGGCGTGGTTGCAGCAAGGCAGGTTTGCCCTTGAGTTCGCGCAAAGCGCTACCGTCGGTAGTGCGCAGGGCGTACGGCACCGGCAGGTCGGCGTTGTGAAGCACGTCGAGCAGTTCGATGAAGAACGGCATTTCTGCCACGGGGCCCCGCTCGACCAGGGTCAGGACGAACTCGCCCTGCTCCAGGCTGATAAAGAAATTGGTATTTTCGCTACCGGCGGCAATCCCCTGGAAATCAAGCAGGCGGCCGAGCCCGTAAGGGGCAAGAAAGGTTTCCAGCTCGGGCCGAGCCAGGGGGGTGAACACAGACATGGTTAAAACTGCCATTACGGGCGCCGCTCAGGGCAGCGCCGGTTGAAATTAGGGAATCATTTCCATTCGAAGATCTTCCATGACGGGATCAGCATATCCGGCTGGTCAGAACGGATGAAGTTCGCGTCGGTTCCATCCGCGCGTACCAGGAAATACGGTGGAGCCCCTTTTGGCGTTACCTTGATGGCGTACAGGAAGCCGTTTTGACGGTACTCCTGGATGGTCTTGTCGCCCTCCGTGCGAATGGTCACTTCCGGATCTCCCGACGGGGCATCGTCTGCCGCCATGGCAGCCATCGGAGCAAGTGCAATCAAGCCAGTGAACAGCAGGCGATTGAATGTACGCATGATAACCTTGTCCCTTTGTTTTCATTGGTCCGGCTATTCTAGCGCCTGACCCGCCGAAAAGGTTGATCCTGCTCATGAGCCAAGCGCCCCTCGTCCTGGTGGACGGTTCTTCTTATCTGTACCGCGCCTTCCACGCGCTGCCACCGCTGACCACCTCCAAAGGCCTGCCGACCGGTGCGGTCAAGGGCGTGTTGAACATGCTCAAGAGCCTGCGCAGGCAATACCCGGACAGCCCGTTCGCCGTAGTATTCGACGCCAAGGGCGGGACCTTTCGCGATGAAATGTTCGCCGACTACAAGGCCAATCGCCCGAGCATGCCCGATGACATGCGCCTGCAGATCGAGCCCCTGCACCAGAGCGTGATCGCCCTGGGCTTCCCGTTGCTGTGCGTCGAAGGCGTCGAGGCCGATGACGTGATCGGCACTCTGGCCCGCAGCAGCGCCGCCGCTGACCGCCCGGTGGTGATCTCCACCGGCGACAAGGACATGGCGCAACTGGTGGACGGGCACATTACCTTGGTCAACACCATGACCGGTAGCTCGATGGACATCGAGGGCGTAAAGGAGAAATTCGGCGTCGCTCCGGAGCAGATCATCGATTATCTGGCGTTGATGGGCGACTCCTCCGACAACATCCCTGGCGTTCCCGGCATTGGTCCGAAGACCGCCTCCGGTTTGCTGGTGGGGGTGAATGGCGGCCTGAAAGAGCTGTATGAGCAGTTGGACATTGTGCCGACCCTGCCGATTCGTGGCGCCAAGACGCTGCCGGCCAAGTTGGAAGAGCACAAGGAGATGGCGTTCCTGTCCTATCGGCTGGCGACGATCAAAATCGACGTGCCCCTGGACATCGGCCTGGACGACTTGCACCTGATCGAGCCCGATCGCGAAAAGTTGCTGGAGTTGTACACGCTGCTCGAGTTCAAGAGCTGGTACGACGAGATTCAGCGCGATAGCAAGCGTGTCGAACTCAAGGCGGCCAACGAAAGTGCACCTGCCGCCGAGGTGCCTGCCGAGGCGGTTATCGCAGTGCCCGTGGAGACGGTGTACACCACCATACTTGACCAGGCCACGTTCGATCTGTGGCTGAAGAAACTCCACGACGCGACGTTGTTTGCCTTCGATACCGAGACCACCGGGATCGACGCCCAACAGGCCCAATTGGTAGGGCTTTCGTTTGCGGTGCAGGCCCACGAAGCCGCCTATATCCCGCTGACGCATGCCTACACGGGCGCGCCGGAGCAATTGGACCGCGACACCGTACTGCTGGCCTTGAAGCCCTTGCTGGAAGATCCGGCCAAGCTCAAGGTCGGCCAGCACGCCAAGTTCGACATGAACATCCTGGCCAACTGCGCCATCGGTGGCGACCCGGCGCAGGGCATCACGGTGCGCGGCATCGCCTTCGATACCATGCTCGAATCCTACGTGCTGAACTCCACCGCGACCCGCCATGACATGGACAGCCTGGCAAAGAAGTACCTGGACCACGCCACCGTCAGTTTCCAGGACATCGCCGGCAGGGGCGCCAAGCAGCTGACCTTCGACCAGATCGCCCTGGAGCAAGCCGGGCCCTACGCGGCCGAAGATGCCGACGTGACCTTGCGCCTGCATCAGGAACTGCACGCGAAGTTGACCGCGATCCCGAGCCTGGCCAGTGTGCTGACGGATATTGAAATACCGCTGGTGCCGGTGCTGGCGCGTATCGAGCGCCAGGGCGCCCTGGTGGACAAGGAGCTGCTGGGCATCCAGAGCATCGAGCTGGGCAACAAGATGGTCGAGTTGGAGCGCCAGGCCTTTGAAATCGCCGGCGAGGAATTCAACCTGGGGTCGCCCAAGCAGCTTGGAGCGATTCTCTACGAGAAACTCGGCATGCCGGTACTGAAAAAGACCGGCAAGGGGCAGGCATCCACCGCCGAAGAAGTGCTGGCCAAACTGGCCGAGGATGATTTTCCGTTGCCCAAGGTACTCATGCAGTACCGCAGCATGAGCAAGCTCAAAAGCACCTACACCGACCGCCTGCCGGAACAGATCAACCCGCGTACCGGGCGTATTCATACGTCCTACCACCAGGCGGTGGCGGCGACCGGGCGTCTGTCTTCCAGCGATCCAAACCTGCAGAACATCCCGGTGCGCACGGCCGAGGGGCGACGCATTCGCCAGGCGTTTATCGCGCCCAAGGGCTACAAGCTGCTGGCGGCGGACTACTCGCAAATCGAACTGCGGATCATGGCGCACCTGTCGAAGGACGAAGGCTTGATGAATGCCTTTCGCAACGACCTGGACGTGCACACCGCCACGGCTGCCGAGGTTTTCAAGGTTGAATTGACCGAGGTCACCTCCAACCAGCGCCGCAGCGCCAAGGCGATCAACTTCGGCCTGATCTATGGCATGGGCGCCCAGAAGCTCGGCAAGGACATTGGCGTCGACACCAAGACCGCCAAGGCCTATATCGATGTGTACTTCGCCCGCTACCCCGGGGTGCGCGAGTACATGGAGCGCACCCGTGCCCAGGCAGCGGACCAGGGCTATGTGGAAACCTTCTTCGGGCGGCGCCTGTACTTGCCGGACATCAACTCCAACAAGCCCCAGGAGCGCGCAGCGGCAGAACGCACCGCGATCAACGCGCCGATGCAGGGCACGGCAGCGGACATCATCAAGAAAGCCATGGTGAAGGTGGACAACTGGCTGACCGAGTCGAGTCTGGATGCCAAGGTCATCCTCCAGGTGCACGACGAACTGGTATTGGAAGTCCGTGAGGATCTGGTCGCCGAGGTCAGCGAGAGAATTCGCGAGCACATGAGCGCTGCGGCTCAGCTGGACGTACCCCTGGTGGTGGACGTGGGCGTTGGCGATAACTGGGACGAGGCCCATTGATCCTGCGGCTTCGCCATCGCAACGGGTGATGGCGAAGCGCTTTGGATCGGAAGCCGCCGTCAGTTATTTCCAAGTGTTTTTCGAGCTTGCCGGAACTTAACCTGTGAACTGACACTCAGAGTTACTGAATGGGTGGTGAAGCCCTTCAATGCTCCTATGTTGTGTTAAGTGTTGGCAGATATCCGGGCCCCGCCCTAGCGGTCCGGAACTTGGACCCCGAACTTCCCCTCCCCATACGAAGTCCGGGGTTTTTTTTGCCTGCAGAAAAGTTATTCGGCGATTTCCGCGCCCTTGTCCGCCAATTCCATCCAGCCGGCCAGTACGGTGTAGGCGTCTTCCAGGCCCATGCGCTTTGGCGCGGAGAACAATTGGATGGTGATCGCATCGCCCCAACCCTTGCGGATTTCAGACTGCACTTTGAGCAGGGTGTTCTTGGCCGCGCCGTAGGTCAGCTTGTCGGCCTTGGTCAGCAGGATATGCATCGGCATGCCGCTGGCGACCGCCCAATCGAGCATCAACAGGTCGAAATCGGTCATTGGATGACGGATGTCCATCATCAGGATCAGACCCTTCAAACTCTCCCGGCCACCCAGGTAAGCCTCCAGGTGACGCTGCCAGTGCAGCTTCAACGGGATAGGGACTTTTGCATAACCGTAGCCCGGCAGGTCGACCAGACGCCGATCATCGTCTAGCTTGAAGAAATTGAGTAACTGCGTGCGACCCGGGGTTTTCGAGGTACGCGCCAGGCTGGCATGGGTGAGCGTGTTCAGTGCGCTGGACTTGCCGGCGTTGGAACGGCCGGCAAAGGCGACTTCAAAGCCTTCGTCATCGGGGCATTGGTCCACTTTGGCGGCGCTGAGCATGAAGGTGGACTGTTGGCACAGGCCAAGGATGGGATTCTTGAGTTGCATGAGTTTTCCGATGTGAGCGGTGCCGAAAAAGGGTGCGGCAAGCGGTGTCGTTTCCGTTTCAGTAGCGCCAGTATATAATGCCGCAGATTTTGTGTGTGCTTTGTCCCAGCGAAGGATGAAGTTCACGGGAGCGAAAAGACCTTTATTGCGCATTAGAACGCAAAACGCTCTCAAACCCTGAAAAGGTCGATGTATGACCTGATGGTGACTCGCTTCGGTGTCCTGATCGCGCCTGTAAGACGCTCAGGCTACACAGGAACCGGAAGCGCTGTACAACCGAGTTTGCGTGGTTACGCTGATGCAACGCGTGACCCGGGGTTTCAAGGCAATGCCGCCGCGTGGTTTGTGCATGGACTGCAGTACTGAGGATTACCAGGCCATCAATGAGTTGATGGTGAGTAAACCCGGTAGATAACTCTTAAACCCTTAGCCGTAGTTGGATTAGCTGATGAACAAACTGATCGTGAGTCTGCTGTTGACCTTGGGCATCACCGGTGTTGCCCATGCTGCAGGCGACGCTACCGCGGGGCAGGCGAAAGCCGCCGTGTGTGGTGCTTGCCATGGACCGGACGGTAACAGCCCGGCGCCGAACTTTCCCAAACTGGCAGGCCAGGGTGAACGTTACCTGGCCAAGCAGATGCACGACATCAAGGATGGCAAGCGCGTGGTGCTGGAAATGACCGGCTTGCTGGCCAACTCCAGTGATCAGGACATCGCTGACATCGCGGCGTATTTTGCCAGCCAGAAAGGCAGTGTGGGAGCTGCTGATCCGAAACTGGTCGCTCGTGGCGAGAAACTGTTCCGTGGCGGCGACCTGGACAAGGGCCTGCCCGCCTGCACTGGCTGCCATTCGCCCGATGGCGCAGGCAACGCCGCCGCCGGCTTCCCGCACTTGAGCGGCCAGCACGCTGCCTACATCGCCAAACAGCTGACCGATTTCCGCAAGGAAGAAGCCGGCCGGGCCAATGATGGCGACGCAATGACCATGCGCACCATCGCCCGCAAATTGAGTGATGAAGACATTGCAGCAATCTCCAGTTACATCCAGGGCTTGCACTGACAGCCTGCAACGTTAACGCTCGATTAATCCATCGATGCAAGCATAAAAAGGGTGGCCAAGGCCGCCCTTTTTTGTGGCCGCTGCCGTTACACTAACGAACTCATGTCCGCGTAGACCTGTCACACCTAAAGGTCGCGTGAGGCGACTTTATTTGTCCAGGAGTAAAGCATGCGTAATCTGATCCTCAGCGCCGCTCTCGTCACTGCCAGTCTCTTCGGCATGACCGCGCAAGCCGCCGACGTGCCGCTTGAAGCCGGTAAAACCTACGTTGAATTGACTAACCCGGTCCCGGTGTCGGTGCCCGGCAAAATCGAGGTGGTGGAGCTGTTCTGGTACGGCTGCCCGCATTGCTACGCCTTTGAACCGACCATCAACCCCTGGGCCGAAAAGCTGCCGACGGACGTGAACTTCAAGCGCATTCCGGCCATGTTCGGCGGCCCATGGGATGCTCACGGCCAGCTGTTCCTGACCCTGGAAGCCATGGGTGTGGAGCATAAGGTCCACAACGCGGTATTCAACGCGATCCAGAAAGAAGGCAAGCGCCTGACCAAGCCAGACGAAATGGCTGACTTCGTCGCCACCCAGGGCGTCGACAAAGACAAGTTCCTGGCCACCTTCAATTCCTTTGCCATCCAGGGCCAGATCAAACAGGCCAAGGAACTCGCGCAGAAGTATGGCGTGCAAGGCGTACCGACCCTGATCGTCAACGGCAAGTACCGTTTCGACCTGGGCAGTACCGGTGGCCCTGAACAAACCCTCAATGTCGCCGACCAGCTGATCGCCAAAGAGCGCGCAGCCAAGTAAGGGGCTCGCCATGCGTCGCTGGGGTACCGAACGTGTCGTTGGCCGGCATGACCCGCAGGTCAACGAACATCACCTGGAGTCCACAGGCCTGCCGGCAGACAGCCGCTTGCGCCTGCTCAGCTTCAATATTCAGGTGGGTAACAGTACCGAGAAATATCGGCACTACCTCACGCGTGGCTGGCAGCACTTGCTGCCGCACAAGGGGCGTACCAGCAACCTGCAGAAAATCGGCGACCTGCTCAGCGACTTCGACCTGGTCGCTCTGCAGGAAGCCGACGGCGGCAGCCTGCGCTCCGGCTACATCAACCAGGTGGAACACCTTGCCCAGCTCGGTGCCTTCCCCTACTGGTACCAGCAACTCAATCGCAACCTCGGGCGCCTGGCGCAGCACAGCAATGGCGTGCTCAGTCGCTTGAAGCCGACGGTCATCGAGGATCACCCGTTGCCGGGTCCCAAGGGGCGTGGTGCGATCCTGGTGCGTTTCGGCGAAGGCCCGGAAGCCCTGGTGGTGGTGATGATGCACCTGGCGCTCGGCGGGCGTACGCGCAACCTTCAGTTGGCCTATGTGCGCGACTTGATTGGCAACTACAAGCACCAAGTGTTGATGGGGGACATGAACACCCACGCCAACGACCTGCTGCAGAACTCTCCGCTGCGTGACCTGGGCTTGCTGGCGCCACAAGTCGAAGCCACGTTTCCCAGTTGGCGCCCGCAGCGCTGTCTGGACCATATACTGCTCAGCCCGAGCCTCACACTTGAAAGTGTGCAGGTACTGGCGCAGCCCATTTCCGATCATTTGCCGGTCGCGGTGGAGATTCGTCTGCCGGGTTCGCTGACGGCTGATGCATTTCCCGCGTTGAGCCCCGGTACCGGCGGTCCTCTTGCATGAGCGACGACGCCCAGCGCTGGAAAGAAAAATACCTTAAAAGTGTCGAGCAACAAGACAAGCTCGAACGCCGCTGGGCCGCCCGCCTCGACCTGCTGCGCCGAGGGCTGGTGCGCAGCACGCTGGCGGCGGAAGGTACTGACCGCGCTGTCGATCAATGCATGAAGGAAATGCGCGATGTCGTGCGCACTGATGACATGGACGCTGCCCTGGCCGCCCTGCTGCCGCGTCTGGAAAAGGCCGTACTGGATTCCGAGCAACGCCGTGAAACCCGGGTCGACCAGATCAGTACCGCCCTCACCGCCCTGGTCGCGCAATTGCAGAAACTGCCGCTGCCCCGTGAGGTGGCGCGCCCGCTGAAGACCTTCGCCAAGCAGCTTGACGGTCGAGTCGGGCAGGCACGGGAAATCCCGCTGCTGCTCAGCGAGTTGAGCAGCCTGCAGGAACAGGCGCTGCATAACCTGGGGCCGGATGGCGAAACGCCGCGCTCCGGGCCTGGGCTATTGCAGCGCTTGTTCGGTGCCAAGGAGCTTTCGAACGAAGCGCCAGCGCCCGAGCCAGAGACACCTCCTGCGCCAAAACCTGTCGCAGCCCCACCTGCTGCGACTGAGTCTCCAGAGCCCGCGCAATCGGAGGAGCTGGCCCAGGCATTGCGGGCTTTTGCGCCATTGCCGGCAGCTACGGCCGCCTCCTTGCCTGAACCGGCGGCGCCCGTCAAGGAAGAGGCGCCGGCCAGTGTAACGTTTGAGTTCGAAGCGCCTGTTCAAGCGTCACCCGCGCCCACGCCTGACGAACCCGAGGTGCCTGAGTCGCCTGAAGCGCCCGCCGAGGACGATGCGCCCGAAAGCGCGCTCGCGGCTTTTATAGATGCGCCGCAAGACCCCGTCGATACGCCTGAGGAAACGCTGATCGGCAGCCTTTCGCTCCCGCCCGTATTGGAGACCGCAGAGCCCGACCCCGACGCCCTGCAACCGGACGGTCTCTACGCCCTGCCCGATTCGCCCGAGCCTTCCTACAGCTCGGTGGCCAAGCATATTGAAGACACCTTGCTCGGCCTGCTCGAAGACCTGTCCCTGCCCGAGCACCACCGGCCCCAAGCCGAAGCCATGCGCGAGCGCCTGGCCCATGGCTTGAACTGGTACGAGCTGCTGCCGATCCTCGATGACCTGGCGGTGCTGATGCTGGCGGTGACCGACAGCGGCCAGCATGAGTTCGAGGCTTACCTTAAACAGCTCAACGAGCGTCTTGAGGCATTCCAGGGCCATTTGCAGTTCGCCAGCGACGAGCATGCCGACAGCCGCTCCGCCGCTCGGGAGCTGGACACGCAAATTCGCGAACAGGTAGACGGCCTGCAAAGCAGCGTGCAGGAAGCCGCCGATCTGGACAGCCTCAAGCAGGTGCTGGAGAGCCACCTTGAAGGCTTGCTCGGCACCATGGACGAACACCGGCAACAGCGCGACCAACGCGAACAGGAAGTGGCTGCGCGCCTCCAGGGCCTGGCTCAGCGAGTGGCGAACATGGAGCAGGAAGCCCAGGGCTATCGTGAGCATCTGGAGATACAGCGCCAGAAGGCGCTGATCGATCCGCTCACCGGCCTGCCTAACCGCGCGGCCTGGAGTGAGCGCCTGGATCATGAGGTCAATGCCTGGCACCAGCGTGGCAACAGCCTGTCACTGGCCATGCTGGACCTCGACCACTTCAAACGCATCAACGACGGCTACGGCCATTTGGCCGGCGATAAGGTCCTGAAGATCATCGCCAATGTGCTGCGCAAGCACCTGCGCCCGACCGATTTCATTGCGCGCTTCGGCGGCGAAGAGTTTGTGTTGCTGATGCCCGACTCGGCCTTGGCGGATGCCCTGGCTGTGGGCGAAGTGTTGCGACTGGCCATCGAGGCTTGCCCGTTCCACTTCAAGGGCGAGCCCGTGACCATCACGGTATCCATGGGGATCGCGCAGTTCCAACCGGGCGAGCGCAGTGACTTGGCACTCAAGCGCGCCGATGAAGCGCTTTACAGGGCCAAGGCGGCGGGGCGTAATCGGGTGCAGGCGGCGTAAAAGATGTTCTGAATTTGTAATTTGACCGCTTGCCCGTCAGCGTTACGTTACACTGTTGCATTATCGTCCTTTGTGTAATGCCTTCTCCTATGAAATCTTTCTTCATCGCCGTTGCCGTGGTTCTGCTTGCCGGCTGCTCCAGCGGTCCGCGCCTCAATACCAGCCATCCCTCTGTGAATCACGACAATCGTGTGCAATTTGTGGTGGTGCATTACACCTCGGCCAATCTCGAGCGCTCCCTGGCGCTGCTGACCCACGGCCAGGTCAGCAGCCATTACCTGATCGGCGATGACGCATCAGGCACAATCTACAAGCTGGTTGATGAAAGCCAGCGCGCCTGGCATGCGGGGGAAAGCGAGTGGATGGGGCGTACCTGGCTCAACTCCAGCTCCATCGGCATCGAGATCGTCAACCCTGGCTATAGCGATACCGCGACCGGCCGGGTGTGGTACCCGTACTCCGAAGCGCAGGTGAAGTCGCTGGTGGTGTTGCTCAAGGACATCAGCAAGCGTAACGGTATCGAGCCCAAAAACATCATCGGGCATAGCGACATCGCGCCGCTGCGCAAATTGGACCCGGGCCCGTTGTTCCCATGGAAGCGTCTGGCCGATGAGGGCTTGGGGGTCTGGCCGGATGCCCAGGCAGTGGCTCGATTCCAGCAGCAGTACGCCGCGCAACTGCCGAGCATCACCTGGTTCCAGGAAGAACTGGCGCGCCTGGGCTACCCCACACCGCAAACCGGTGAGCTGGATGTGGCCACGCGTCACGTCATCGCAGCGTTCCAGATGCGTTTCCGCCCATCGTTGTTCGACGGCACTCCCGATGCGCAAAGTGCGGCGATCCTGCGCACCTTGAACCAGCGCTGAAGGATACGAGCCTTTGGTAGCGAGGGCGCCTGTTCTTACAAAGGCAAGGCCATATAGAACTGCGTTCCCTGCCCCGGCCGCGAATACACACCCATGCGGCCGCCGTGCAATTGCACGATCTCCTTGCACAGCGCCAGCCCCAGGCCGGCGCCGCCTTTCTTGCGTCCTACCTGCACGAAAGGCTCGAAGATGCGCCCTTGCTGGCCGTAGGCAATGCCTTCACCGTTGTCCTCGACGCTGATAATCACCCGTTCGCCATGACGTCGCGCCTGCAAGCGAATCTGCCCATCCTCGGCAGTGTGCCGCAGGGCGTTACCCAGCAAGTTGTCGAGCACACGCTCCAGTTGCGCCTGGTCGGCATACAGGCGTGGCAGGTCGGGCTGGGCTTCGACCACCAGTTCGATACGTTGCGCGTTCGCCGGCTCGGCGAACCGAGCCCGGGCATGTTCCAGCAGGTCGGTGACATCGCACGGCCCCAGCGTGAGTTTCTGCAGGCCGTTCTGATAGCGCGAGAAGTTGAGCAAATCGTTGATCAACTGCATCAACCGCTGCATTTCTTCGTTGACCGTATCCAGCAGGTCCGCTTCGCGTGATTCAGCCGGGAACTTGGCTCGCTCGCGGAAGAGCCCGAAGGCCATGTGCATGCCGGTTACCGGCGTTCGCAACTCGTGGGAGGCGCGCAACACGAACTCACTGCGCACTCGCTCAAAGGCACGTTGCTCGGTGACGTCATGCAGCACCATCACCGCGCCCAGAATATGCCCCTGGGTGTGACTGACCGGGGTCAGGCTGTACGTCAGCAGGCGCAGCTCACCTTCGACTTCCACTTCCAGATCTTCCGGCGCCCGCTCCAGGTTGCCGCCGCGCAGCACCAGCTGCAGTTGTTCATCCATTTCCGGGCGGCCCAGCGCTTCGCCCAGGCCCTGGCCGAGGCGCTCTTCGTCCCAGCCCAGCTGGCGTTGCGCGACGGGATTGAGGTGTTCAAGGTGGCCTTGGCGGTCAATCATCAGCAGGCCATCGTCGATGCTGTCGAGCACCGCCTGCAACCGCTGCTGACCGGCGAGCAACTCATCGACATTGGTGGCCTGATGTTGGCGCAATGCCTCGGCCATGATGCCGAAGCGACGGGTCAATTGGTTCATTTCCGCCGCCGTCGATATCGGCAATGTCACTTCGAAATCGCCTTGCCCGATTTTATCGGCAGCCTTGGCCAGCGCTTCGATTGGCGCGCCGAATCGCCGGGCTATGCCATGGGCGGTCACAAAGCCGATGATCAGCACCGCGAGGCCAACCAGCCCCATCAAGCTGGCGATCAATAGCGCCCGTTCACGGGATTTATGCTCGCTTGTGCTGATATTTTCCAGCGCCAGCTTGTGGTGGACGATCAGCCCGTTGCGCAGGGTATTGAAGGTTTCAGTGAGCTTTTCCCTGCTGGCCGGCAGAGACGGGTTTTGCTGGGATTCGTCAAATGCCTGCAGCAGGTTCTGGTAGTCCTTGCGTGCCTGCTCGAAACCGTGGGCGTGACCGTCACGCTGTTCATGGGCTATGCCCTGGTCCAACAGGTCGAAATAGCGCTGTTTGGAGGCTTGCAGGGCGGCCGGATCAGGGCGCTTTTCGAGCATCATGATCAGTTGATCGCCCAGGCTCTGGCGCAATTTCACGCCCAGGTCGAGGGTGACGAAATTGCTGCGAATCAACGACTCCTGGGTCTTGGCCATCTGCATGACGCTGACCAGGCCCAGAATCAGCCCCAGCAGGGCCACGGTGATCAGCGCCGAGATGCTCAGGAATAACCGGGTGCGCAGTTTCATCGCGAGCTTCATGAGGTACAGCTCATAAGTTGTACTGTTTGCGTTTGCGATACAGGGTCGACGCATCGATGCCGAGGGTGCGAGCAGCCTGGTCCAAGGTATCGCTGGTGGCGAGAACGGCGCCGATATGGGCCTTTTCCAGCTCGTCCAGGCTCAGCGCCGCACCAATGCGCGGTGCGTTGTTGGTCGGTTGCTCGGCCATGCCGAGGTGACTGATCTCGACCTTCTCCTGAGGGCAGATGATGCTGGCGCGTTCCACCACGTTGCGCAGCTCCCGGATGTTGCCGGGCCAGCGATAGTTGAGCAGCGCTTCGCGCGCCTGATCGCTGAAGCCGCGCGCCGGGCGGGCATATTCCTTGACGAAACGTGCCAGGAAGCGGTCGGCCAGGGTCAGGATGTCTTCACTGCGTTCGCGCAGCGGCGGCAGGTGCAACGTGATGACGTTGAGGCGATACAGCAAATCTTCACGGAAGCGGCCGTCGCGCACCATGTCTTCCAGGTTCAGGTTGGTGGCGGCAAGAATGCGCACATCTGCGCGGCGGGTAACCGGGTCGCCCACCCGCTCGTATTCCTTATCCTGAATGAATCGCAGCAGCTTGGGTTGCAGAGTGAGCGGAAAGTCGCCGATCTCGTCGAGAAACAGCGTGCCGCCGTCTGCCTGGTTGACGCGGCCCAATGTGCTTTCGCTGGCGCCGGTAAATGCGCCGCGGCTGTGACCGAACAGTTCGCTCTCCATCAGTTCTGCGGTCAACGATGGGCAGTTGATGGTCACGCAGGATTTCTTCGAGCGTTTGCTCCAGCCGTGAATGGCCCGCGCCAGCTCGCCCTTACCGGTGCCCGACTCGCCGAGGATCAAGATATTGGCATCGGTGCCCGCTACCTGCCGTGCGGTTTCCAGTACCACCATCATGGCCGGGCTGTGGGAATCGAGGCCGTCCTTGGGCTGGCGCACCGCACCTTCCAGGGCTTCCAGCCGCGCCGAGAGCTGGCGCACTTCCAGTTGCTTGGCGGTGGCCAGGCGCAACTGGTCCGGGCTGCAGGGCTTGACCAGATAGTCGGCGGCGCCGGCCTGGATGGCATCCACCGCGGTGTCCACCGCCGAATGGGCGGTCACGATCACGACACGCATCCATGGCGCTTGAATACGCATATGAGCCAATACATCCAGGCCGTTGTCCTCGCCCAGGCGCAAGTCAAGGAAGCACAGGTCGAACACTTGGCGTTGCATCAAGGCATCGGCCTGGGCTGCGCTGTTGGCGGTGGCAACGGTATAGCCTTCATCTTCCAGGCAATAGCGGAAGGTACGGAGGATCGCGGACTCGTCATCCACTAAAAGAATGCGGCCTTGAAGTTCCTTGGCTGATTCCATCTGTCCCGCGCTCCTTAACTGTGAATGTTGGTGTTTAGTCCCGGAATAATCGGGCAAGTTGCATGGTTTATTCTGATTGATAAAAGGCAACGTGGCGTAGCTATCTGCACATCTTCCTACACGCGCCGGTAAAAGGCCCGATCTAGTGGCGTTTTCATATCTTCTCGGCGCTTCGGCAATCACTCCGGCGCTTTCGATCCCTTGACCCGACCACTGGCCATCGTGCATTTCGCACGGCTGTTGGGAGGGTATCGTGCAGGATGCTGTGACGCGCACCTGTGTGTATTTCATAACTATCTGATTTTATTAGGTTTTATTTTGTAAAAAACCTGGCATGCGCTCTGCAATAGGTAGTGCATAGAGCGTCATGAACGAATAATCAGAATGCGGGAGAAAGCAGTATGACTCGCCAAAGCCTCAGCCAATTGCGTGTATCGCCGCTGTACGTGCAGCAAGGTCTGTTCGCCAGCCTGGCCTTGATGGTCACGCTGATTGCCGGCCAGCAGATGCAGCATTGGCAGCAGAGTCAGCAGCTAGCCCCGCAGTTTGAACGGCCTGTCATGACCCAGACCCACTTT
This sequence comes from Pseudomonas sp. 37 R 15, assembly GCF_900004865.1. NCBI lineage: Bacteria > Pseudomonadati > Pseudomonadota > Gammaproteobacteria > Pseudomonadales > Pseudomonadaceae > Pseudomonas > Pseudomonas sp. 37 R 15. The sequence goes on from NZ_CVTV01000061.1 coordinate 300,182, forward strand.
CGTTCCGTTGGTAGCACGGCTGCCGATGTAACCGCCCCGCGACTGAGATTGGCAGACCAGGAGTCCACCCTGAGCGAACTGCCCGTTCAAGAACGCTGGGTGTTCTAAGCAACACAACGTCGCTCGCGCCGAGCGACCGCACGGCATCACCGCTGTTACCTCTATGAAAGCTTAAGGAGAATCACCATGTTGAGTTGGGCAATCACATTTCTGATCATCGCCATTGTGGCTGCAGTCCTGGGCTTCGGTGGTATCGCCGGTACGGCTACGGGTATCGCCAAGATTCTCTTTGTGGTCTTCCTGGTGATGTTTATCGCTTCGTTCTTCTTTGGTCGTAAAGGCCGAGGCTGAATATGACCACTCTGCCTTTTAAAGCCATTGCCGCCGCCCTGCTGTTAGGCGGCAGCGGCCTGGTGATGGCCGCCAACGACGGCCAATCCCGGGCCAATGAATTGCTCAGCGCGGACCCACAGTACCGTGAAACCTGGCAAGGCGTGGTGAAGAAAGAAGAGCGCCTGCCCGAATGGGTAATGAACCTGTCGGGTACGGCCGAGCAGATGAACGCTGTCGAAGAGGATGGCGACAAGTATCTGGTAGGGCCGCTGTGTGAAACGGCAGATACCTGCCTGAACAAGCGCCTGATCGTCGCCTTCAGCTTTGATAAGGAAGATGCCTACGCCATGTTGGTGGAAGTCCCGGCCGGCCTGCCGGCGGACAAATCCCCGACGCGGCACGCCGATTACCGTTTTATCGGTAAGCCGGATGAAGGCATGCAGAAGCTGCTGATGGAGCAGCTGAAGAAAGATCCGAATTGGTACTAGGTTCCGTCTTACGGAGCCGGCGTCCATAGAAAGAAGCCAGTTTGCTTCTTTCTGTTTGCATCGCGCACCACGCGCGATGCATGACCAGGGGGTCGGGTTGCTCTGATCGATCAGGATCGGCGCGATCTACGGGTACAGGGAGTGCCTGCGCAAGGGCCGGGTCAGGTGAAAAGCTGCGACGCAAGTTCACAAGTCCTCAAGCTTGCTGAACTTGCGGCGGGCTTATGACTCTCATTGCTCACGTCATGCCGCTCATAGCTGGCATTCTTCGTTTTGCCTCTCGCTAATCATTACGTAGTGTGTCGACGCGACCATCCATCGAGAAGTTTTTCCGAGCGCTACAGGTTATTTCTTACGCCAGGCCGCGGATATTCCAGGCATTTCTGCTCAACACCCCCGAGTTCTCAGCTACCTCTGCGCAAGCCGGAATTGGCAGCTTCACGGCCGTTTCACCCGCTTCAATGGCGGATTCGAACTGACCGTTCAGACAATTATTTTCAAAAAAAGCCATGCCGATTCGGCATAGGGTAGGCGTTTACGGCATTAGACGTCGCTGCCTTGCATGGGAATAGTTGCGCCTTTTTTCGCCTGCCAGTAAGCCATTTCGGCCACGCTGCGGTGACCTTCCATGGAGGCAGATGCTCACACTTTTTCGCTTTCGAGCGGTCCAGCTGGCGCATTTGCCTTAAGTTCACTTGAAGTAAGGGTAATGACATGAAGAAGGCAAAGCTAAGCCTCGCCTGGCAGATCCTCATCGGTTTGGTGCTGGGGATCGCAATCGGTGCAGTGCTCAACCATTTCAGTGCTGAAAAGGCCTGGTGGATCAGCAACGTGCTGCAGCCGGCAGGCGATATCTTTATCCGCCTGATCAAGATGATCGTCATCCCAATCGTGATCTCCTCGCTGATCGTCGGCATTGCCGGTGTGGGTGACGCGAAAAAGCTGGGCCGCATCGGCGTCAAGACCATCCTCTACTTTGAAGTCGTCACCACCATCGCCATCGTGGTCGGCCTGTTGCTGGCCAACCTGTTCCATCCGGGCGCGGGCATCGACATGAGTACCCTGGGCACTGTCGATATCTCCAAATACCAGGCCACCGCCGCCGAAGTGCAGCATGAGCACGCGTTCATCGAGACCATTCTCAACCTGATCCCGTCGAACATCTTCGCGGCCGTCGCCCGTGGCGAGATGCTGCCGATCATCTTCTTCTCCGTGCTGTTCGGCCTGGGCTTGTCGAGCCTCAAGCCGGAACTGCGCGAGCCTTTGGTGACGATGTTCCAGGGCGTGTCCGAGAGCATGTTCAAAGTCACTCACATGATCATGAAGTACGCCCCTATCGGTGTATTTGCGCTGATCGCGGTGACGGTCGCCAACTTCGGCTTCGCCTCGCTGCTGCCATTGGCCAAGCTGGTGATCCTGGTTTACGTCGCAATTCTGTTCTTCGCGTTTGCGGTGCTGGGCCTGATCGCCCGCCTGTTTGGTTTCTCGATCCTCAAGCTGATGCGCATCTTCAAAGATGAGCTGGTGCTTGCCTACTCCACCGCCAGTTCCGAAACCGTGCTGCCGCGTGTGATCGAGAAGATGGAAGCCTATGGCGCGCCAAAGGCGATCTGCAGCTTCGTGGTGCCGACGGGTTATTCGTTCAATCTCGATGGTTCGACCCTGTACCAGAGCATCGCCGCGATCTTCATTGCCCAGCTGTACGGCATCGACCTGTCGATCGGCCAACAACTGATGCTGGTGCTGACCCTGATGGTCACCTCCAAAGGCATCGCTGGCGTGCCGGGTGTGTCCTTCGTGGTGCTGCTGGCTACCCTGGGCAGCGTGGGCATTCCATTGGAAGGCCTGGCGTTTATCGCAGGTGTCGACCGTGTGATGGACATGGCGCGTACCGCGCTGAACGTGATCGGCAACGCCCTGGCGGTGCTGGTTATCTCTCGCTGGGAAGGCATGTACGACGATGCCAAGGGCGAGCGCTATTGGAATTCGCTGCCGCACTGGCGCAGCAAAGAGGCGCTGCCGGCCGGCGAGATCACTCGCGGCTGATCGCTCGATTGCGCTGACACAAACCCCGGATAATTCCGGGGTTTGTCGTTTCTGCCAGCCCCGCTATCATTCGCCCCATCTTTCGGGGGATTTAACTGATGCTCAATGGCCTGTGGCTTGGCTTCTTTGTGGTGGCAATGGTGTCAGCACTGGCGCAATGGCTGGTGGGCGGTAACGCCGGGATTTTTGCGGCGATGGTGGAAAGCATTTTCGCCATGGCCAAATTGTCGGTGGAGGTCATGGTGCTCTTGTTCGGCACCCTGACACTGTGGCTGGGCTTTCTGCGTATCGCCGAAAAAGCCGGGATCGTCGACTGGCTGGCCAAGGCCCTGGGCCCGCTGTTTCGTCGCCTGATGCCGGAAGTGCCCGCCGGTCACCCAGCCGTCGGCTTGATCACCCTCAACTTCGCCGCCAACGGCCTGGGCCTGGACAACGCCGCCACGCCCATCGGCCTCAAGGCCATGAAAGCGCTGCAGGAACTCAACCCCATCCCCAATACGGCCAGCAACGCACAGATCCTGTTCCTGGTGCTCAATGCGTCCTCGCTGACGCTGTTGCCGGTGACCATCTTCATGTACCGCGCCCAGCAAGGCGCTGCCGACCCGACGCTGGTGTTCCTGCCGATCCTGTTGGCCACCAGCGCCTCGACGCTGGTGGGCCTGCTGTCGGTAGCGGTGATGCAGCGCCTGCGCTTGTGGGACCCGGTCGTGCTCGCCTACCTGATTCCCGGCGCGTTGGTGCTGGGGGGCTTCATGGCGTTGCTGGCGACCCTGTCCGCCACGGCGCTGGCCGGGTTGTCTTCGATCCTTGGCAACCTCACGTTGTTTGGCTTGATCATGCTGTTCCTGGTGATCGGCGCCTTGCGCAAGGTCAAGGTGTATGAGGCCTTTGTCGAAGGCGCCAAGGAAGGCTTCGACGTTGCCAAGAACCTGCTGCCCTATCTGGTGGCGATGCTCTGTGCGGTGGGCGTGTTGCGTGCCTCCGGCGCCCTGGACTTCGGCCTGGAAGGGATTCGCCATGTGGTGGCCTGGACCGGCATGGACACGCGGTTTGTCGACGCACTGCCCACCGCGATGGTCAAGCCGTTCTCCGGCAGCGCGGCCCGGGCGATGTTGATCGAGACCATGCAGACCCAGGGGGTGGACAGTTTCCCGGCGTTGGTGGCGGCGACGATCCAGGGCAGTACCGAGACCACGTTTTATGTGTTGGCGGTGTACTTCGGGTCGGTGGGCATCCAGCGGGCGCGGCATGCGGTGGGGTGTGCGTTGTTGGCGGAGTTTGCGGGGGTCGTTGCAGCTATTGCGGTGTGCTACTGGTTCTTTGGTTGAGGCTTGGATTGCTATCGGGGGCAAGCCCCCTCCCACATGTTGATCTGTGAATGCATTCAAATTGTGGGAGGGGGCTTGCCCCCGATGAGGCCCTCAACCTTTAGGTGTAGTGTTGCCTTGCGCCACGACCCAATCCACTACCTGCTTATTCAGCTGATCGCCGGCTTGCCCAAAAGCCGCCACCACCGAAGGCACCTTGGTATCCCCCACCGGCTGCCTCACCTCAAACCGCCGACTGGCAATGATCCTTTGATCACTGCCGCGCACCAGCCGAGCATCCAGCCGAATCACCACCTCCACTGCCGTGCCGTGGTATTCGCTCTGAAACGCCTGCAACTGGCCACCCAGCTCATAGTCCGCCTGCAGGTTGGTCTCGTCGGTACTCAGCAGCGTCACCCGGCCGTCACGCTGGAAGCCATCCAGCAGACGGTTGCGCAACAGCACCGGCGCCGGATCGCTCCAGCGCGCGTTGGCATAGCTGCTGATCAAATCGCCATTGGGCACCACCGCGATGCGTGGGCTGTCGAGAAATTCGCTGGTCTGTGGCTTGGTCACACGCAATGACCAGCTCACCGGCGCGCCTTGACTGACGGGCTGGGTGGAGGCCAGGCGGTACACGTCGGACGGGTCCGGCTTGGGCAGGATCGAGCACGCGCTCATCAATGCAAAAGCCAAGGGGGCGATCATTCGGTAAGCACGCTTCATGGCGTGAACTCCTTGTTCTTGTCACTGCCCAGCAGGTAACCGCTGGGGTTGGCTTCCAGACGGCGGGAGATGGCGCGCAGGGATCCGAGGGTTTCGCGCAGTTCGCGCACGGCCGGCGCCAGTTCATTGAGGCCCTGCAGGCCGCTGTTCACCGAGTCCTTGTTGTTGGCCAGCAACGTATTGAGGGTGGCAGTGCTTTGTTCAAGGGATTTCATCGCCTGCTCCGCACTGCCAAAGGCTTGCTTGCCTTGGTCGTTGAGCAAGCCGTTGGCGTTGCGCATCAATACGGTGGTCTGTTCCAGCGCGCCGCCGGCCTGCTTGCTCACTTGCATCAATTGCTGCATCACCACTTTGATGTCGCCGCGCTGTTCTGCGATGGCGCCGGTGGTTTGCTGCAGATTGTCCAGGGTGGTGCTCAAGCGTTCGACGTTTTCCCGCGAGAACAGCTGGTTGGCGTTATGCAGCAGCAGGTTGATGCTGGTCATCAGGTCGTTGCTGTTATTGAGCAGGCGTGCGATGGGCGACGGCGACGCGATGATTTCCGGCAGGTTGCCATCCTTGCCCTTGAGTTCCGGGCTTTGCGGGGTGCCGCCGCTGAGTTGGATGATCGAAGTGCCGGTGATACCGGTCAGTGCCAGTTTGGCCTGGGTGTCTTCCTTGATCGGCGTTTGCCCGGCCAGGCGGATGCGCGCCAGCACGCGGCGCGGGTCCTTGGGGTCCAGGCGCAGGCTGGTGACATCGCCCACCTTGATCCCGCTGTACTGCACCGAACTGCCCTGGGACAGGCCGCTGACCGCTTCGTTGAACACCACCTCATAGTCCCTAAAGGCGCTGTCGACGCTGGACTTGGCCAGCCACAGGCCGAACAGCATCGCGCCAACCACCACTATTACGCTGAACAGTCCGATCATCACATGATGGGCTCGGGTTTCCATGTCATACCTCGTTGAGCGATTGAGCGGCATCCAATGCCGCGCGGCCTCGGGGGCCGTGGAAATATTCGTGGATCCAGGCGTCGTCGGTTTCCGAGACGACATCGATGGCGTCCGCCACCAGGACTTTCTTCTGTGCCAGCACCGCCACGCGGTCGGTGATGGTGTACAGCGTGTCGAGGTCGTGGGTGACCAGGAACACACTCAAGCCCAGCGCATCGCGCAGGGTCAGGATCAGTTGGTCGAATTGCGCCGCGCCAATCGGGTCAAGGCCGGCGGTGGGTTCGTCGAGAAACAGGATGTCCGGGTCCAGGGCCAGCGCGCGCGCCAGGGCGGCGCGCTTGATCATGCCGCCGGACAGCGACGCCGGGTACTTGTCGGCCGCCGACAACGGCAGCCCGGCCAGGGCCAGTTTGACCGCCGCCAGATGCTCGGCGTCGGCGCGGCTGAGCCCGGCGTGCTCGATCAACGGCAAAGCGACGTTCTCGGTGACGGTCAGCGAGGAAAACAAGGCGCCCTTCTGGAACAGTACGCCGAAGCGTCGTTCCACCAGTGAGCGCTCATGCTCGGACAGACTCGGCAGGTTCTTGCCGAACACTCGCACTTGCCCCTCGCTGGGCCGCCGCAGGCCGACGATGCTGCGCAGCAACACCGACTTGCCGCTGCCGGAGCCGCCGACCACCGCCAGAATCTCGCCCTTGTACAAATCCAGGTCGAGGTGCTCGTGCACGCTCTGGCTGCCAAAGCGGTTGCACAGGCCGCGAACCTCAATCACCGCCTCAGTGGGCGCTCGATGCACGCGATTCACCAGCCCATCTCCATGAAAAACATTGCCGCGACCGCGTCCAGCACGATCACCACGAAAATCGACTGCACCACGCTGGAGGTGGTGTGCGCGCCGACCGACTCGGCACTGCCGCTGACCTTGAAGCCTTCCAGGCAACCGATCGCGGCGATCAGGAACGCGAAGATCGGCGCTTTCACCATGCCTACCAGAAAATGCTGCACGCCGATGTCCGATTGCAGCAGCGACAGAAACATCGCCGGCGAAATATCCAGGGCCACCGCACACACCACGCCGCCGCCGACAATCCCCGAGAGCATCGCCAGGAATGTCAGCATCGGCAGCGCCACCAGCAACGCCAGGACCCGCGGCAGCACCAGCAGCTCCATCGGGTCCAGGCCCAGGGTGCGGATCGCGTCGATTTCTTCGTTGGCCTTCATCGAGCCGATTTGTGCGGTAAAGGCGCTGGCCGTGCGGCCGGCGATCAGAATGGCGGTGAGCAACACGCCGAATTCGCGCAGGAATGAGAACGCCACCAGGTCCACGGTGAAGATCGTCGCGCCGAAGCTCTTGAGCACGGTGGCGCCGAGGAACGCCACGACAGCGCCGACCAGAAAGGTCAGCAGCGCGACGATAGGCGCGGCGTCGAGGCCGGTCTGTTCGATATGCGCGACCACCGGCGTCAGGCGCCAGCGCTTGGGCCGCAGGATGCCGCGCACGAAGGTTTCGAGGATCAGGCCGATGAAGCCCAACAGTTTCATCCCGTCTTGCCAGACGGTGTCCACGGCGCGGCCGATGCGCGCCAACAGTTGGATGCCGGCGCCCTCTTCCGGCTCTTTGAGCGGGACGCAAAAATCATTCAGCGAGCGGTAGACCGTCTTGAGCAATGCCCGGTCGGCGGCGGACAGGCTGCAATCGGTCTGCTCGGCGGAGCGTTCGATACGGTCGGGGCCGAGCAACTCCACCAGCAGCGACGCGCCGGCGGTATCCAGGGCGCCGAGGCCGTTAAGGTCGATGCGCGCGCCGGCGTCGTATTGGCCGTCGAGGGTGTTCGACAGCTTCTTCAGGTTTGCATAGTGGGCAAGCGTCCAGTCACCGGTAATGCGCAGCAACGGCGGTGTGCTGGACGTATCGAGTTGGGCCGCGCCGGCTGTGGTGGGAGTGGTCATAAGCTCCGAGCGTGTTTGGCTATCCATAATTGCTACGTAATAGCACGATCGGGCCTACTCCGGGTTGTCCGTTTGTGCTGAGTCGATGACGTTAAAGCGCAGCACGCCAATGACTTGCCCGTCTTCGGTGAGCACCCGCACCTGCCAGCGGCCTACCGCATCCGCCGGGAAGTTCTGCTTGTGCGTCCAGGCGCGGTAGCCTTCCTTGCGGCCGCCGTGGATATCCAGGGCAATGCGGTCGACTTCCTGGCCGTTGAATTTCCACACATGGTAGATCCGCTCATCGAGGCCGCGCGGCGCGTTGATTGCGGTATAGGCGTACAGCCCGCCGCTGCGCAGTTGGGCGGCGGTGACTTGCTTGAGGTCGTCGCCCGGTGTGCGGTCTTGCAGCTGGGTGCTGATGGCCACTTCGGTCATCCACAGGGTGGCAGGTGGCACCCAGCTACGCAGCAGCCAGCCGGCGCAGCCAATCGCGGCCGTTACTCCCAGCAGCATCACCCAGCCTTTGACGCTGCGCAGCGGCAGGCTGGCGGCCAGGCTCGGAATCGACAGTGCCATGGCGACGCCCAGTGCCAGCTTGTAACTCTCGGCGGTGGTCAAGTGCAGAATGATCGGCAACGCGGTCAGCAGCGCGGCGAATAATGTCAGCGTATGCAAGGCGAGGAACAGCGAGCGCTTGGGCGCCAGCCACCTGTAATACAGTGGGTCGATGATCGAGACCAACGCCGCCGCGCCGAGCAGGCCGGTGAACACCGATTGGCCGCTGTTCCAGGCCGTGGTGACGAAAAAGAACGGCAACACGAAAAACAGACTTTCCTGGTGGATCATCTGCGTGGCATAGCGCAGCAGCGGTTCCGGTATCTCGCGGTTGAACAGCCTGGTGAACAGTTGCGTGAAGCTGTTTTCCAGCATCAGCCACAACCAGCTCACCAGCAGGATCACGGCGATCCAGCTGGCCATGCCCTGCTGGCGGTCCACCAGGATGAAGCTGCCCACACCCGAGATGAAGCCGCCGAGTGCGATCACCCCCGGGTAGCGCTTGATCAGTTCTATGACGCGCTGGATAAGGGGCGGCAGGTTCGGCATGGGCGGTTCACAAAGTGTGTGGGAGAAATCTCAGACAGAATAACGTCTTGGTCCGCTGTTCGGTGCCTCATTACGCGATCCGTTTGCGATAAAACCGTAGGGCGACCCACGCAACAGCGATCAATCCGAGCACGCCCGCGCCTATCCAGCTCAGGGCGTTGTAGCTCAGCAGCGGTTTTTCGATGCGCCAGTAGCCAGGCTGCTCCAGTACCTGCCGCATGGCCTGATTGGTCTGGGCCAGGCTCACGGTCTTGATACGTTTGGCCGGGTCGCTGAAGCGCCCATCGGTATAGTCGCCGGCAGCGCTCCAGTAATAGTCGGCCAGCGCGCTGTTGCCCTGTACGGCCCAGGCTTGGCGTGCGATGGCCGCTTGCTGCAGGCGCGCGAACACCGCCGGTTCGAGGCCATCCTTGAGCAGCCCTGCCTTGAGGTCTTCCAGCACCTGTTCGGCTTCCTCGAGATTTTCCCGTTCGAGGTCGGCGTTCAGGCTCAGGAAGCCGACGCCGCCGAGCACTTCTCGCTCGCTCCACGGCCCGTAGGACAGGCCGTGCCTGAGGCGCAATTGGCGGTACAAGGCCCAGTCGAGGTAGTCCTTGAGCAGGTCGTAGGTTTCATCATGCTGGTCGTCCAGCAACGGTTCCGGGAACAGCCAATGCAGTTTGGCATTGTCGCCGACCCAGCCGTGGATCAGGTCACGATGGCTGGCGGCGGCCTGCTGGATTTGCGGCAATGGCCGATGTTCGCTCGGCTCTACCGGGTCGAGTTGGCCATAGGTGCGTTCCAGGTAGGCAGGCAGCAGTTTGTCCAGATCGCCGACGACGATCAGGGTCATGTTGTTCGGTGCATACCAGTTTTTGCGCAGCGCCTCCAACTGGTCGCGGGTCAGAGGGTTGACCTCGGCGCGTTCGGCGCACTTGAGGCCCAACTCGACGGCCAGCTGATTGCTGGCGTTGTGCCCGAGATCCTGGCGGTCCAGCAGGCGTTGCAAGTGGGAGTAATGGCCACCGTCCTCGCGCTCGACCACCTGCTTGGCGGCGTTGATATTGGCGTCGGTCAGTTGGGTGCGGGTGATGATTGCCAGCAGCAGGTCCAGGACCTTGCGCTGGTTCTGCGCGGGCGCCTCGATGACAAATGTGGTGTCGGCGTTGCTGGTGTAGGCGTTCCATTCGCCGCCCAGGGCTTGCATGCGGTCTTCGAGGTCGCCTTCGTTACCGCCGTCGATGCCGCTGAACAACAGGTGCTCGAACAAATGCGGCAGTTCTTTCTGGTCGCAGCTGAAATCGTCCAGGCCCACGCCGACGACCAGGCGGATGGCCACATGCCCGCGCTCGGTGCCCGGTTTGAGCAGCAGTTGCAGGCCATTAGGCAAGGTATAGCCTTCGACTTGCAGGCGGTCAAAGGCAAAGGTGTGTGCCGAGCCCATGAGCAGGCAGGCGAGTAACAGGCGACGCATAACAAGCTTCCTGGCGAGTGAGGTCCGTTGTTAACTGACTTCGCTCGCTGGCGTACGTTCAGGGCGAATGGGTGATGTCGGCAATATCTTCAGCAGAGAGTGCGCCAGTGTCGGAAGTTTCCAACACGACATAAGCGCTGCTGCAAAATAACGAGTTCAAGCGCTTCATGTCGGCGATCAGCTCCAGGTGCAGGGAGCTGGTTTCCAGGCTCTGCACGATTTTACGCTGCAAGCGGCTGACGTGGGCGTGGGCCAGGCGACGTTCCTGGGCACGAAAACGGCGTTTCTCACGCAGTAATTGGCGGGCGCTTTCCGGGTCGCCGCTGAGGAACACCGACAGGCCCAGGCGTAGATTGGCGATCAGCTGGCTGTGCAGGCCGCTGAGTTCTTCCAGGCCGACTTCGGAAAATTGCCGACGTTGCGAAGTCTTCTGCTGCTGGACTTTGCGCAGCATGCGCTCGATCAGGTCGCCTGCCAGCTTCAGGTTGATCGACAGCTCGATGATCTCTGCCCAGCGTCGATTGTCCTGCTCACCCAGGTCTTCACGGGGCATTTGTGCCAGGTAAAGTTTGATCGCGCTGTAAAGCGCCTCGACGTCATCGCTGAGGCTGCGCATTTGCTGGGTAATGGCGGTTTGGTTGCCGCGCAGCACTTCCTGCATCGAGGTGAGCATGTTGTCGATCAGGTCGCTGAGGCGCAGGGTTTCGCGGGCGGCGTTGGCCAGCGCCAGGCTCGGCGTGTTCAGCGCGGCCAGGTCCAGATGGCGCGGCTTGGCTTTGCCGTTGGTCTCGGGACGCTCCGGCAGCAGCCATTCGCACAGCCGCGCCATCGGGCCGATAGTGGGCAGCAGAATCAGGCAGCGGCTGACGTTGTAGAGCAGGTGGAAGGTGATGACCATGCCCTGGGTGCTGTAGTCCAGGCCGTCCATCCAGCGTACGAGCGGGTCGAGCACCGGAATGATCAACAGCAGACCGATCAATTTGTACAACAGACTGCCCAGGGCGACTTGCCGCCCGGCGGTGTTCTGCATGCTGGTGCTGAGAAAGGCCAGTATGCCACTGCCGATGTTGGCGCCGATCACCAGGCCGATGGCCACGTGCAAACCGATCACGCCGGCGCCGGCCAGGGTTGCCGTGAGCAGCACTGCGGCGAGGCTGGAGTAGGAAATCATCGCGAACAGCGCGCCGACCAGGGCGTCGAGCAAGATATCGCCGGTCAGCGAAGCGAAGATGACTTTGACGCCTTGGGCATGGGTAATCGGCCCGGCAGCTTCGACGATCAATTGCAGGGCCAGAATGATCAGCCCGAGGCCGATCCCGACCCGGCCCAACTGCCCGGCCCGCGTCTGTTTGCGCGACAGGAAAAAAATCACGCCGAGGAAGATCAGCAGCGGTGACAACCAGGACAGGTCGAAGGTCAGCACTCGCGCCATCAACGCGGTACCGACGTCGGCGCCGAGCATGGTGGCCAGGGCGGGCGTAAGGCTCATCAAGCCCTGGCCGACAAAGGACGTCACCAGCATCGCCGTGGCATTGCTGCTCTGCACCATGGCGGTCACCAGGATACCGGCGACAAACGCCAGCCAGCGTTTGGACATGTTCTGCCCGATGACCTGGCGCAAGTTGGAGCCGTAGACCCGCAGGATGCCGGTACGGACGATGTGCGTGCCCCAGATCAGCAGGGTCACGGCGGAAAGCAGATTGAGCAAGGTCAGCATGCTCGGCCCCCCGTATAGGTGCGCTCCAGCAGGAGCGAAGGAAAGTTGCCGCGTGCCGTTCTACGTCTTGTACTTAAGCTGTAGTTGGCGAATGGGCTCTGCGCCAGCATCGCATAGCTGATCGCGGGATTGAAACAAAACTGTCATGAAATCAGCTTTTTGCAGATGAAAAAAACGGGGCATCAACGCCCCGTTTTTTGTGTGGCTCGGGTTTATTGACCCGGAATATCCTTGCGCAGTTTCACCGGATCCTGCTGCTTCTTCTTTTTCGCGATGGCGGTGCGCATCTTGATGTTCACCGCTTCCACCGCCAGCGAGAACGCCATGGCGAAGTAGACGTAGCCTTTTGGTACATGGACACCGAAGGATTCGGCGATCAGCACGGTCCCCACCACCAGCAGGAACGACAGCGCCAGCATTTTCAGCGACGGGTGCTTGTCGATGAATTCGCTGATGGTGCCGGCGGCCAGCATCATCACCAATACGGCAACCACGATCGCGGCGACCATGACCGGCACATGGGAAACCATGCCGACGGCGGTGATGACCGAGTCCAGGGAGAATACGATGTCGATGATCGCAATCTGGATGATGGTGTAGATGAACTTGCCGCCGGCGCCTTTGGGCTCGTCGTGGGTTTCGTCTTCACCTTCCAGGGCGTGGTACATCTCCTGGGAGCTTTTCCACAGCAGGAACAAACCACCGAAGAACAGGATCAGGTCGCGACCGGAGATGCCCTGGCCGAAAACCACAAACAGGTCGGCGGTCAGTTGCATGACCCAGGTGATCGACAGCAGCAACAGGATGCGCGTGACCATCGCCAGGGCGAGGCCGAAGATCCGGGTGCGCGCCTGCATGTGCTTGGGCATGCGGCTGACCAGGATCGAAATCATGATGATGTTATCGATGCCCAGGACGATCTCGAGCGCCGTCAGGGTGAAGAAGGCAATCCAGATTTCCGGATTGGTCAGCCATTCCATGTGTATTCCTTTGAGCAAGTGTTAGACCGCGCGAACTGTAGCGCCGCGCGGTGAGTGAGTCGGTACGATTATAGAGTGCTGAACAGCGGAAAAATCCCCATCAGCAACGCGGCGAACATTATGCACAGGCATACCAGTACTGCCCACTTGAGGGTGAAGCGCTGGTGATCGCCAAACTCGATACCTGCCAGGGCGACCAGCAAGTAGGTGGAGGGTACCAGTGGGCTGAGCAGATGCACCGGTTGCCCGACGATCGACGCACGCGCCATCTCCACAGCGGTGATGCCGTAGTGGCTGGCGGCTTCGGCCAGCACTGGCAGCACGCCATAGTAGAACGCATCGTTGGACATGAAGAAGGTAAACGGCATGCTCACCAGCGCCGTGATGACCGCAAGGTACGGCCCCAAGGCTTCAGGGATAACCGCCAGCAGGCTCTTGGACATCGCATCGACCATGCCGGTGCCCGACAGGATGCCGGTGAAGATGCCGGCGGCGAAGATCAGCCCCACCACTGCCAAGACGCTGCCGGCGTGGGCGGCGACGCGGTCTTTCTGCTGTTGCAGGCACGGGTAGTTGACGATCATTGCGATACTGAACGCCACCATGAACAGCACCGGCAGTGGCAACAGACCGGCGATCAGGGTGCACATCAGCGCCAGGGTCAGCGCACCGTTGAACCAGATCAGCTTCGGACGGCGGGCATCCGGGAATTGCGACACGCTGATTTCGCTGTGGTCGATCTCGTCGCCTTGCAGATGCAGCTCACCCAGGCGCGCACGTTCGCGCTTGCCATACATGTAGGCGATCACCAGGATCGCGACCACGCCAGCGGCCATGGCCGGGATCATCGGTACGAAGATATCCGAGGGGTCCACATGCAGCGCACTGGCGGCGCGGGCGGTCGGGCCGCCCCAAGGGGTCATGTTCATCACGCCACCGGCAAGAATGATCAAGCCGGCCATGATGCGCGGGCTCATGCCGATGCGCTGGTACAGCGGCAACATGGCGGCCACGCAGATCATGTACGTGGTGGCGCCGTCACCGTCGAGGGACACCACCAGGGCCAGCACGGCGGTGCCGACCGAGACTTTCAGCGGGTCGCCCTTGACCATCTTGAGGATCTTGCGCACGGCCGGGTCGAACAGGCCGGAGTCGATCATCAAGGCAAAATAGAGGATGGCGAACATCAGCATCACGCCGGTCGGCGCAAGCTTGGTGATGCCTTCGAGCATCATCGGGCCGATCTTCGGCGCGAAGCCGCCGAACAGCGCGAACAGGATAGGCACGATGATCAAGGCGATCAGCGCAGACAGGCGCTTGGTCATGATCAGGAACATGAACGTGATGACCATGGCAAAGCCAAGGAAAGTCAGCATAGGAATACTCCAGGCGTAGCGCGGCTAGGGAATGGCGAACCGGGTGGGGTCAGCGCAGAACGAAAGGCACGAGGCGTACGGGGGGAGTTGGGATAAACAGACGGGTACGGGCGGACATCGGGAATCACCATTGTTGTTGTTAACAGTCGGTCTATTGCCGACAGTGGGGGCGATCCTAGACGGGTAAGCTTTCAGCCAGCTTTCGCTGGGAAAACAGGTGACACTCGGTCGTGAGGCTTATGCAGATAAAAAGTGTGGGAGGGGGCAAGCCCCCTCCCACACTGGGATCACTTGATTAGCTGAGTATCTACGGCAGTTCGAGGCCGCCGGCCGCTTTATGCAACGCTCGCAGATGCTCACCCATTTGCTTGAGATTGGCCTCGCAAGCGGCAATCTCGGCAGCGCGGGAAGGATCGAGCAGCGCCCTTACTTCTTTATCCAGTTCACCGGTCAGCGATTGCAGTTGCTTCTGGCGCTCGGCACTTTCCGATTCCAGCCGCTTGGCCTCCGAAGGCTGCGGCAGGCCGTAGCCGCCACTGTCGAGCAACTCGGCGGGGCGACTGAGGAAGCCGCTGTTGGCGAGGATTTGCTGCAATGTGTTGTTGGCTTTTTCCATGCCACCGTTTTTCAGCTCACGGGCATTGAGGTAGCGTTGTTTGACTTCGTCCTGGGCGAGCATCAATTGTTTGCGAAAGCTGGCCTGTTCCAGCAACAGCAACGCGGCGCTGGTTCGCAAGTCGGCCTGGCTGAACCATTGTCGGCGCTCCTGCGCATTCAGCGACAGCCAGTCTTCGACCTGGGTCTGCTTGATCGGCAGACGCTTGCGCAAGACATCGAACATCGCCTGGTAGCGCTCGCGGAACGAGTCAAAGTGATAGCCCAGGCGCAACGCTTCGCGCTTGTCATCCAGCACGCTGGTGTCGGCCAGCCCGCGTGCGTTGAGCACCTCCAGCAAGCCGTTGGGGGTGATGTTGTCCAGGCCGGTCAATTGTGGATTCGCGCTGCCACTGCGCAATAGCTTCAAGCTTTCCACTGCACAGTTGTTGGAAATGAAGAAGTAATTGCCGTCGTAGCTCCAGTGCATCTCGGCGGCATGTTCGACCGTGTCGTTGATTTCCTGACGATTGAGCTTGAGCGGCACTGACGCCAGGCCACGCAGTTCGGTCTTGGTGTATTCGTCGATGACTTGGGCCAGCGGCAGCACGAACAGTCGCGATGGGTATTTGCCCACCAGACCATCCCAGCTCGACAGCTGTACGTCACCGACGAAGGCGCGGTAGGACAACACCAGGTGCTGATCCAGGTCCAGGCGGCAATCCGGCCCGCGGGGACGACCGGGCGCACAGATCACCAGGCGCAGCATGCTATGGCCCCAGCGGCTCACCAGGTTCTGGTTGGCTTCGGCGAGGAGGTAGTCGATTTCGTACACGCGTTCCGGGTCAATCTGACCCAGCGGTGTCTTGGCGAAATCGTTGCCGGCGTTCAGAAAAGCGTAGGCATTGCCGCACTTATCCTGCCCGGGCGGCGCCCAGCCGAAGTGTTCCTTGTAATAGCGCGCCAGCGCGGGACGGCGACAGGCGTAGCTGGGGTCGAGAAGGAAGTACTCCATGTTGACCGCGACGAATTCCAGCGGGCTGGTGGTTTCGTAGATATCCGGGCTGCGAACCACTTGGTTGTTGTGCTGCTCGCGTTCGCCGCGACGACCGACGTATTGCGGCCAGCCGGCGAGGTCCAGCAGGCGAGGGTCGTCACTCAGGGTGAAGCGACGGTCGTTCTGCCCACGGCATTGATCGGGCAGGCCAATCAGGCCGGTGATGTTGTTCTGGCGGCTGCAGCGTTGAATCAGGGCGCGCTCGTCTTTGGACCACAGGCGCGCACGGTCATAGAGGTGGGTCAGTTCATGCAGCACAGTGGCGAGCATTTCCCGGCGCACGGTGCCGTGGGGGCGGTTGGTTTTCCGGGTGGCGGCGCTGCCGTCGGTCAGGCTGGCCAGCAGGTTTCGGTTCAGGTCCAGTTCGGACACCAGGGAGGCCTGGCCGTAGGCGTTTTCAGGCATCTTGTCGGTCCAGCCGACCTCGATGCGGCGGTCCAGTTGCTCGATGAAGCGCGGCGGCAGGGCGCCCATCGCTTCATTGAGCAATGCCTGGCTGGCCTGCTGTTCAGCCGGGCTCAGGCCATCGGTTTTGAGCTGCAGTTGCAGGCTGGCCTGGGCTGCACCGGCACACAGCAGCACAGCTCCGGCCAGGAGCCAGGCTTTGACTCGCCTCACAGAGCGAGGATAGCTTCGGCAAGCGTCTGGTCGCTGGCATCACGGGCTTGCGGTACGCGGGTGCGCAGGGTGTCGAAGGCCGCTTCGAGTTGTGCACCACGGATCTCGCCATGGGTGGCGACGAAACTGGCGGCATCATCGTGGGCTTGGCGCACGATCTTGGAATCGCGGATGGAGGTGGTGGTGTCGGAGGTGAAATCAATGGTGCGCGCCGAAGCACGAACCACGATGTTACTGGTGGCCTTCAGGGTTTGCGCCTGGGCGATATCAGCCAGAAACAGCAGGCCGAGGGCGGCGACGATCAACGGGCTACGCATGGGGTGACTCCAAGACAAAGATGGACATACAAAGATGATTATTGGACGAGAATTGCCTGCGCCAGTTCAAGGTCGCTTGCATGAAGTTTTGGCTGGGTGCGGCGCAGGTAATCCAGCACGGACTCCAGGCGTGCGCCCCGCCATTGGCCGTCAGTGGCAATGAAAGCAGCAGCATCATCCTTGGCAACCCGAACCAACTTGTTATCAAACGGCGCGGAAGTCACCTTGCTGGTGGCGTACGCGCTGACAACGGTGCTCTGAACGGAGACATCCAAGGCCGAAGCCAACGGTGCCCAGCAGGCACAGAACATTACGGGAACAATCAACAGGCGGTATGAAAAAACCATGGCACTCGACAACCGAAAACGAGCGCCAAGGCTAGCGCAATGACCGGGTGAGAGCCAGTGCACTGACTGGCTCTCCCTGCTTGCCCCTGGCGTTAGATCGCCAGGATGGCCTGGGCCAATTGAGCGTCAGTGGCGGTGGTCAATTGCGGCGCCTGTTGGCGGATCTGCGCCAGGGCGCTTTCCAGTTTCACGCCACGGATGGCGCCTTCGCTGGCAACAAAGCTGGCCGCGTCGTCACGGGCGGCTCGCACCACCTTGTTGTCGCGCAGGGAAGACGTGGCATCGGAAGTGGCGTCGGAGGTGGCTTTTAGTGCGCCAACGATCGAATCGGTGGTGACGATAAAGCTGCTCGCGTTGGCGTTGGCAGCAACGGCCAACAGGGCGGCGGTGCACAGCAGGCGAAGACGGGACATGGGGTAACTCCTGTAGATGAGCAAATAAGGTGGCACAGAACGGCCACAGTGAAACGGACGTTGGGCAATTGGGCATCTGACGCCCGTTCTACAAGGTTCGCCACGTGGTGACTGGATATTAGGTCACCGCTTGCTCATTCGGAAGCCTGTGGTTAACTGTTATGGTTATATTCTGAAATGTAAAAACTGTACCTGTCCGGAAGAAGGCTGCCGTTTTCAGTTTCATTTATCCAGATACAACAAAGCCCGCCTCCGGTTACCCGGGGCGGGCTTTGCTTTGACAAATCAGAGTGCTGGCGGTGGACCCGGCGGGTCAGGGCCAGCGAGCGCCAATCAGCGCCAGAACGGCTTGCTCAGCTCTTCGTAGCGTTGAGCTTCGCTGATACCGGCGTCAGCCAGCAGACGCGAATCCAGGCGAGCCAACTGGTGGCGGCTGGAGATGCGGCGCTGCCACAACATCAGGTTGGCGAGAACGCGCAGAGGCAGGGAGGCCTGGGTGTTAACAGCTTTTTCTTCGAAGAACAGTTCGGAACTGAGTGTACGTTCCATGATGACATCCTTCCGCTTGTGGCGGGATTAGGTAGTGGTTTAACTGATGCCAATGATCCTCTTCGCACGCAAGAGTCTCTAGATACAGTTCACCTGTATTGTGAGGGGCCAGTTAACTGTTTGTAGAGGCTGTACGGTACGAAATTGGGGCAACTGTACCTGTGCGCACTTAAACGGTGCGAAATGGGCTTTTGTGATGGGGATCGTGGGATATTTCCGTAGGAAATGACCGGTACAGCAGTACAGTTTTTGATAGAGCTGCCGATCAATGCACCGGGTCGATACAACTGTATAGGTATCGACCCGGTCGTGTATCGATCAAGCCTTGAGCATGTGCCCGGTTTCTTCCAGGTTAATGTGCCAGCTCAGTGCGTCGCGCAGGATATGCGGGGTATGCCCGCCGATAGCGCAGGCGGCAACGAAGTAACCGTTCAGCGCGTCGCGATACGCTGGGTGCACGCAGTTGTCGATGATCACTCGGGCCCGCTCGCGTGGCGCCAGGCCACGCAGGTCCGCCAGGCCCACTTCGGTCACCAGGATGTCGACGTCATGCTCGGTGTGGTCCACATGGCTGACCATCGGCACTACGCTGGAAATCGCGCCGCCTTTGGCAATCGACTTGGTGACGAAGATCGCCAGGTGCGCATTGCGCGCAAAGTCCCCGGAGCCGCCAATACCGTTCATCATCCGCGTGCCGCAGACATGGGTGGAATTCACGTTGCCGTAGATATCGAATTCCAGCGCTGTATTGATGCCGATGATGCCCAGGCGGCGCACCACTTCAGGATGGTTGGAGATTTCCTGCGGGCGCAGCACCAGCTTGTCCTTGTAGTGCGCAAGATTGCCGAACACATCGGCATTGCGTCGTTCCGACAGGGTAATCGAGCTGCCGGAGGCGAAGCTCAGCTTGCCCGCGTCGATCAGGTCGAACGTGGAGTCCTGCAGCACTTCCGAATACATGGTCAAGTCTTCGAACGGCGAGTCAATCAAGCCGCACATCACTGCGTTTGCGATGTTGCCGATACCGGCCTGCAGCGGGCCGAGCTTGTTGGTCATGCGCCCGGCCTCTACTTCCTGTTTCAGAAAGTTGATCAGGTGGTTGGCGATGCCCTGGGTGTCGCTGTCGGGTGGCGTCACGGTGGAGGCAGAGTCGGCCTGGTTGGTGATCACGATGGCGACGATTTTCTCGGGCGGGATGGGAATCGCCGGGCTGCCAATACGATCGTCGACCTTGACCAGCGGAATCGGCGTGCGGGTTGGCCGGTAGGAAGGGATATAAATGTCGTGCAGCCCCTCAAGGTTCGGGTTGTGCGCCAGATTGATCTCGACGATTACTTGTTTGGCAAAAATCGCGAAGCTGGCGGAGTTGCCCACCGAGGTGGTGGGCACGATGTGGCCTTGTTCGGTGATTGCAACGGCTTCGATCACGGCGATGTCCGGCAACTTGAGCTGGTTGTTGCGCAGTTGCTCGACGGTTTCCGATAAGTGCTGGTCGATAAACATCACTTCGCCGGCGTTGATTGCCTTGCGCAAGGTGCTATCAACCTGGAACGGCATACGACGTGACAGCACGCCGGCTTCGGTCAATTGCTTGTCCAGGTCGTTGCCCAGGCTGGCGCCGGTCATCAGGGTGATTTTCAGTGGTGACGTCTTGGCGCGCTCGGCCAGGGCGTGGGGAACGGCCTTGGCTTCACCGGCGCGGGTGAAGCCGCTCATGCCGACGGTCATGCCGTCCTCGATCAGTGCAGCGGCATCTGCCGCGCTCATGACCTTGTTCAACAACGAAGGCAAGCGGATACGATCACGGTACATGAATGGTTATCTCAGGCTGCGGAAGCAAGTTGGGCAGTGTAGTGATTTCAAAAAGTTTCGGCCCGCTACCATGGTCGAATGTCGAGTGGCGATTTAGAGCCTTTGGTCGGTTTCATCCGTTCATAAAAAACCCCAGCCTATCGGAGGCCAGGGTTTCGGGTATTGCGCTGGCGCAGTGTTATTCGACAGCTTTGACCATGTCTTCGATGACTTTCTTGGCATCACCGAAGACCATCATGGTCTTGTCCAGGTAGAACAACTCGTTGTCCAGGCCTGCGTAGCCGCTGGCCATCGAGCGCTTGTTGACGATGATGGTCTTGGCCTTGAACGCTTCAAGGATCGGCATGCCGGCAATCGGTGAGTTCGGATCGTTCTTGGCGGCCGGGTTGACCACGTCGTTGGCGCCCAGCACCAGTACCACGTCGGCCTGGCCGAACTCGGAGTTGATGTCTTCCATCTCGAACACCTGGTCGTACGGCACTTCGGCCTCGGCCAGCAGTACGTTCATATGCCCTGGCATGCGGCCTGCCACAGGGTGGATCGCATACTTTACCGTCACTCCGCGATGAGTCAGCTTTTCGGTCAGTTCCTTGAGCGCGTGCTGCGCGCGGGCCACGGCCAGACCGTAGCCCGGCACGATGATCACGGTGTCGGCGTTGGTCAGCAAGAAAGTGGCATCGTCGGCCGAGCCTGATTTCACCGGGCGTGCTTCCTTGGAGCCTGCCGCAGCGCCGGCGTCCGGCGCATTGCCGAAGCCGCCGAGCAGCACGTTAAAGAAAGAGCGGTTCATCGCCTTGCACATGATGTACGACAGAATCGCGCCGCTGGAGCCCACCAGGGAGCCGGCGATGATCAGCATCGAGTTGTTCAGCGAGAAGCCAATCCCCGCCGCTGCCCAGCCGGAGTAGCTGTTGAGCATCGACACAACGACTGGCATGTCGGCGCCGCCGATTGGAATGATGATCAGCACGCCCAGTACAAAGGCCAGGGCCAGCATCACTGCGAAGGCCGTGAGGTTGCCGCTGAACATGAAGGCCAGGCCCAGGCCAAGCGTCAGCAGTCCCAGCACCAGGTTGAGCTTGTGCTGGCCACCGAACTGCACCGGTGCGCCCTGGAACAGGCGGAATTTGTATTTGCCAGACAGCTTGCCGAAGGCGATCACCGAACCGGAGAAGGTGATTGCACCGATGGCGGCACCGAGGAACAGTTCCAGGCGGTTGCCCGCAGGAATAGCGTCGCCCAGGTGCTTGACGATACCCAGCGATTGCGGCTCGACGACAGCCGCGATGGCGATAAACACCGCGGCCAGGCCGATCATGCTGTGCATGAACGCCACCAGTTCCGGCATCTTGGTCATTTCGACGCGCTTGGCCATGACCGAACCGGCGGTGCCGCCGATCAGCAGGCCGACGATCACATAGCCGATACCGGCCGTCGCCAGCTCAGCGCCGAGCTTATAGATGAGGCCAACGGTGGTGAGTACCGCCAGCGCCATGCCGAGCATGCCGAACAGGTTGCCGCGCCGCGAAGTGGTCGGGTGCGAGAGGCCTTTGAGGGCTTGGATGAAACAGATCGACGCAATCAGGTAGAGCGTCGTGACGAGGTTCATGCTCATTACTTGGGCGCCTCTTCTTTTACTTTCGGGGCTTTTTTCTTGAACATCTCAAGCATTCGCCGGGTGACCAGGAAACCACCAAATACGTTGACCGCCGCCAGGGCCACGGCCAGGGTGCCCATGGTCTTGCCCAGCGGTGTGACTGTGAGGGCGGCGGCGAGCATGGCGCCGACGATCACGATGGCCGAAATGGCGTTGGTCACGGCCATCAAAGGCGTGTGCAGCGCGGGCGTCACGTTCCAGACCACGTGGTAACCGACATAAATCGCCAGCACAAAGATGATCAGGTTGTAGATACCGGGGGAGATAAGCTCTTCCATCGTCTGAATCCCTGCTTAGGCGTTTTTGCGGATGACTTGGCCGTCGCGGCACATCAGGCACGCGGCGACGATGTCGTCTTCGAGGTTGATTTCAAACTGCCCTTCCTTGGTGAAGACCAGCTTCAGGAAGTCCAGCAGGTTGCGCGCATACAAGGCCGACGCATCGGCTGCCACGGCGCCGGCCAGGTTGGTGGGGCCGCAAATGATTACGCCGTTTTCCACCACCACCTGGTCGGCGACGGTCAGCGGGCAGTTGCCGCCTTGCGCGGCGGCGAGGTCGATGACCACCGAGCCGGGCTTCATCTGCGCGACAGTGTCGGCGCTGAGCAAGGTCGGCGCCTTGCGGCCCGGGATCAGGGCGGTGGTGATGACGATGTCGGCCTGTTTGGCGCGCTCATGCACAGCCAGGGCCTGGCGCTGCATCCAGCTGCTTGGCATCGGGCGCGCGTATCCGCCAACGCCGACCGCGCATTCACGTTCCTCATCGGTTTCGTAAGGCACGTCAACGAACTTGGCGCCGAGGGATTCGATCTGTTCCTTCACCGCCGGGCGCACATCAGAGGCTTCGATCACCGCACCCAGGCGTTTCGCCGTGGCGATGGCCTGCAAACCTGCGACGCCCGCGCCAAGGATCAGCACGCGGGCCGCTTTAACTGTGCCTGCGGCGGTCATCAACATCGGCATGAAGCGCGGGTAGTGATGAGCCGCCAGCAACACCGCTTTATAGCCGGCGATGTTGGCTTGGGAGGACAGCACATCCAGGCTCTGGGCCCGCGAGGTACGTGGCGCAGCTTCGAGAGCGAAAGCCGTGATGCCGCGCTCTGCGAGCTTGGCAATGGTTTCGTTGCTGAACGGGTTGAGCATGCCCACCAATACGGTGCCGCTTTTGAGCAGCGCCAGTTCGCTGTCGCTGGGAGCAACCACCTTGAGGATCAGTTCGGCGCCAAACGCATCGTTGGCACTGCCAATGGTTGCGCCTGCTGTTTCATAGGCACTGTCGACGATGCTGGCTTTGATGCCTGCGCCGCTTTGTACAGTGACCTTATGGCCCTGGCCGATCAGCTTCTTGATGGTTTCCGGGGTGGCAGCCACCCGCGTTTCACCGGTCTGGGTTTCGAGAGGAACACCAATGTGCACGTCAAATCTCCTGCATGATCTTTTTGCTTTTGATCTTTTTGTAAAAAGGCCAGTGCGCCGTGAGTGGCGCAGCTGGGGCGGCCGATCAGCACGATCCCGCTGAAATGACAGCGGGGCGCGGCATTTTGCAGGCGAACTTTACGGCCTTCAAGGGATTATGACGGGTGACGAAAAATTAACTACAAGTCACCCTGTGACTGATTGTCGCAATGCGCCGAAATAACCTCTTTAAATACAGGTATTTAAGGGCTTGTATGAAGTAATGCTCGGTTTTTCCATCGTCAATGTGAATAGTCGGTTATTGAACCGTGATAGTCGCTGCAAGCCGTATCGTTCATGGCTTTGCGCCTCTTTTTTGTTCAGCAGGTACAGTCTGTTTAAATGCGACATCCACGTATATCTGTAGTGCTTTTATTTAACTGACTACAGGGTCAACTAATGTGGATTAGCCTTAAATATCGGGGTCGTAGCGCCGAGATTGCTCGATGAGCCAATCGCGGAATGCTTGCAAGGACGCGGATTCGACCTTTCGTTCCGGAATCATCAGGTAATACGCCTTGTCGCTGCGCAGGGTTTGATGGCTCGCGATCACCAGGTGTTGCTCTTTCAACTCTCGCTGGATCAGGAAGGGCGGGATCAATGCAATGCCCATGTCATGCATTGCCGCCTGGGACAGCATCGAGAATAGCTCGTAACGCGGGCCTGTCATGTCGCGGGGAACGCTCATCTGTTGGGCGTTGAACCACTGACGCCAGGCATAAGGGCGCGTTGTCTGCTGCAGCAGAGGCTGGTCGGCAATTTCCTGAGGGGTCAAGTGTGTGCGGTCGCCGAGCAAGCGTGGGCTGCACACGGGAGCAGGGTTTTCACCCATGAGCCTGTGGGATTCGGTGCCGGACCAGTCGGCATCGCCGAAATAGATCGCAGCGTCGAACTCGGTGTCGGCAAACAGAAAGGGGCGCGTGCGGTTGGTCAGGTTGACCGTTACTTCCGGGTGCCGCTGTTGAAAGTCTTTCAGGCGCGGGATCAGCCATTGGGTGCCGAAAGTCGGTACCACGGCGAGTTCGATGACATTCGCGCCCTGTTGACCCATGACTGACAGCGTGTCGCGTTCGACTGCATCCAGTTGCGTAGCCACCCTGCGGCTATAGGACAGCCCAGCCTCGGTCAGTTTTACCCCGCGCCGCGAGCGTCGAAACAGCTCGACACTCAAAAACTCTTCAAGGCTGGCGATCTGTCGGCAGATAGCGCCTTGAGTGATGGAAAGCTCCTGCGCCGCCTTGGTGAAGCTCTCATGGCGGGCCGCTGCTTCAAAGCTGACAAGTGCGGTGGTGCTGGGGATTTTCCTGCGCATATACATTGTTCTCACAGATAAGGCGCGTTTTTGGCCTCTCAAGGCATCACGAAGTGAGAAATTAGCACAAGCTCATGCAGAAACCTCGTTTGCCCTCTGCGTCGCCCCGGCCTAGTCTGCCTGCACGACGTTTTGATTCTTTTCGTGAGGACTTATTCATGGCTGGCAAGGCAAGCTTCAACTGGATCGATCCGCTGTTGCTGGATCAACAGCTCACCGAAGAAGAGCGCATGGTGCGTGACAGTGCCGAGCAATTTGCTCGGGACAAGTTGGCTCCCCGTGTGCTTGAAGCTTTCCGTCATGAAAAGACCGACCCCGCGATCTTCCGCGAGATGGGCGAAACCGGTTTGCTGGGCGCCATGATTCCCGAGCAATACGGTGGCAGTGGCTTGAACTACGTCAGCTATGGGTTGATTGCCCGTGAAGTCGAGCGTGTCGATTCCGGTTATCGCTCGATGATGAGTGTGCAGTCCTCATTGGTCATGGTGCCGATCAATGAATTCGGTACCGAAGCGCAAAAGCAAAAGTACCTGCCGAAATTGGCGTCCGGCGAATGGATCGGCTGCTTCGGCCTCACCGAGCCCGACCATGGTTCTGACCCGGGTGCGATGATTACCCGTGCGCGCAAAGTGGATGGCGGCTACAGCCTGACCGGCGCGAAGATGTGGATTACCAACAGCCCGATTGCCGACGTTTTTGTGGTGTGGGGCAAGGACGACGCCGGCGACATTCGCGGTTTTGTATTGGAGAAGGGCTGGAAAGGCCTGAGTGCTCCGGCGATTCACGGCAAGGTCGGCCTGCGTGCGTCCATTACCGGCGAAATTGTCATGGACAACGTGTTTGTTCCCGAAGAGAACATCTTTCCGGACGTGCGTGGCTTGAAAGGTCCTTTTACTTGCCTGAATTCGGCACGGTACGGCATCTCCTGGGGCGCGCTGGGGGCTGCGGAGTTCTGCTGGCATACCGCGCGCCAGTACACCCTTGATCGTCAGCAGTTTGGTCGCCCGTTGGCGGCCACGCAGTTGATCCAGAAGAAGCTGGCCGACATGCAGACCGAGATCACGTTGGCGCTGCAAGGTTGTCTGCGCCTGGGCCGAATGAAGGATGAAGGCACGGCGGCGGTCGAGATTACTTCGATCATGAAGCGCAACTCTTGCGGCAAGTCCCTGGATATCGCGCGCATGGCTCGGGACATGCTGGGTGGCAATGGCATCTCCGACGAGTTTGGGGTGGCGCGTCATCTGGTCAACCTGGAGGTGGTCAACACCTATGAAGGCACGCATGACGTGCATGCCTTGATCCTGGGGCGCGCACAAACCGGTCTTCAGGCCTTCTATTAATAGGAGCACGGACATGGGCGCGCTTTCGCATCTGCGGGTACTGGATTTATCGCGAGTACTGGCGGGCCCTTGGTCCGGGCAGATACTTGCGGACCTCGGGGCCGAGGTGATCAAGGTCGAAAGGCCGGGCAATGGTGATGACACGCGCGCCTGGGGGCCACCTTTTCTCAAGGATGCTTATGGTGAGAACACCAGTGAGGCGGCTTACTACCTGTCCGCCAACCGGAACAAGGAGTCGGTGACCATCGACTTCACCAAGCCAGAGGGGCAGAAGCTGGTGCGTGATCTGGCTGCCAAGTCGGACATTCTGATCGAAAACTTTAAAGTGGGTGGCTTGGCGGCTTATGGCTTGGATTACGAGTCGCTCAAGGAGATTAATCCGGAGCTGATCTATTGCTCGATCACCGGCTTTGGCCAGACCGGCCCTTATGCAACCCGTGCCGGCTATGACTTCATGATTCAAGGGCTGGGTGGGTTGATG